>CBINIT010000019.1:0-22984 GCA_966250865.1 uncultured Candidatus Berkelbacteria bacterium | reverse complement strand
TATTCCAAGTAGCAGATCCATCTGGGTGGATAGCGACATTAAAGTGATCAACCGTTCTCACATCATTGAGCTGGCGCAGCTCTGCACGTTTCGCAGGATTCGTTTCCATCTCTGCTACAACATGGCTAAAAAAATCATAGCCATTAGCCATGCCCGCGTAGCCCCAATTAAAGTGACTGTTAAGGTGCGTATGATCAGCAAGATGGGCAACAGTTTTGTCATATTGACGTTGAAGGTACGGTGACTGCGCAAGGATACTTTTGTCGATACCTAACTTCTTTAGGATAACATCAGGGTGGACACGTTCCTTATCGGCTAAGATTCGGTACGACTCCCTATTGATTGCATTCGTCGTGAAAACCATACCATATGCGAGGTTAGCCGTATTGGCGTCTACCTCGTGAATAAACCTTGGTCCGATCAGTTTTTCGGTAACGAGGCTATCTGGATGCATATCAACAACTCGTTCTGCGCGGATATGAGCTCCCTCCTGTGTAAGTAGGGTGTATGACTTGCCTTGTTCGCCGGGTGTAATATGTACGGAACGAAGTGTTTGAGTTGGCAGTAATGTAATACCAGGATAGCGCTGGAGTAAAAACGTTTTAAGTTTAAGATCGAGGTCGTCATTAGGGATTGAGATAATATTTGGCATGCCCAATGCGTCACGAAAAATTTCCCGTAGCTCCTCGGGCGGTTTAACGTGTTCACCATTTACACCATCGAAATATGCCATATTGGCACCATTGCGCGCGTTCAGTCCTCCGAGTCTACCATCTTGATAGAGTAAAGTTGTTGGGCTACCATGCTTCGACGCTCGCATCGCTGCGACTATCGCTTCGAGCTCTCCACCAACAATGAGTAAGTCAGTTGACTGCTCTTGACGTACTTCAACTTCTTGCTGCCAGTCTAGTGGTTCAATACCGAGTGCGCCATTTTTTTCCTTAACCGTAAAAGCTACTGCCTGAGGAAACCGCTTTTTTGCACTCGCTAAGAGCTGTAACGTAGCCAGATATTGTTCACGAACCGCCGGCGATGTGGTCGTGTCGCTCAACTTGTTCGAAAGCAAGCTAGCATAGTAAAGGATATCACCCGTATGCAACTCTACGCCAGGCGAGAGGAAGTGTTCATGTTCGATAAGCTTATTACGATCAATGTATTGGTCTTCAGCGCTTGACTTTTCATAAGCTTCGGCAAAATCATGAAGGTCTGGATTATCAGACAAAGCATAGGGTGGGTTGAGCCGATCGATACCACGTTTCGCGACAGGACCAACTACTGCGCTTGCTCCGACCAGTAAGCCTGCAGTTAACAGAATTCGTTGCCGAGAAGTGAGTCGATTATTCCAAAATGAAAGAATCCCTCGCCCCAGCTCCTTCATCCTTGACCGTTGCTCTTCCGCGTATCCTTCAAGATGTTGTTGTCGCTCAGCCGTCTGGACCTGCTTGGATGATTCTGGCTTCTCAAGCGAGTCGGCAATTTCTGAAGCCACTTTCACATAGTAGGTTCGCCCTATCGTGGCTGGGTCTGTTAGGCGCTGGCGACTTAAAGCCTCGTAAAAAATCTGGCTGGGACTCCTACCATCTTGGACCTGACGAGCCTGCTTAGCAGCTGCTGATAAGTCCCGCCGGAGTTCACCAAAGAGTATCCGGGTAGTTGTCTGAACAACTTGGTCAACAGGATATTGACCCCTTGTTTCAGCAACAGCAAAATTGACCGCAGCCTGACGGATAGCGGCTACCGCATCAACTAAGGTTTGAAGCTCTTCTGGCTGTTCTTCAGGATTAGCATTAAACCTAGCAATTTGGGTAAGCACCACAGGTATTAAACCAGATGCACGAATATATTCCAGACTATCAACATACTTTCTTCGTTCGACCTGCCGACCTAATTCGATACCACTTGCCTTAATGTAACGACGAACATCTGGCTGGCTGTCGACATACCGATCACGGACACTCTCAAGAAACTGACGAATAAGCATCTCGCTCTGCCAAGGATTTGCAGGACCCCGTTGGTCCCGGTGGGCATATTGCCACAATTCTCGAGTCTTAGCCTCACCTTTTTCGGTAAGCTGAGGCTCTACCTCACCAGTAACAAGCTCACTAAAATTGAGCGACGTCCTCTGCTCCGGGGTATTCTCGTCGGGATGGTATGGTCGTTCTCCAGACATCACACTACCGCCTGCCCTAATGCCGCCGTAAGTCGTGACACTATCCGTTGCTCAGCGTCTGGTATGGCATAGACATATGATCGAAATGTATCGAGAACTATTTTATCCGGCGCAGCAGGGGAAAGCCGCTTAAGCTCGTCGAACAGGGCAATCCGCTGCTTCTCGCCTAAGTTCTCTTCTATGAAAAGAATAAGCTCATTAGCGCAGATGTCACGACATGCCAAGTAGATTGGATCGTCCTCCTGGGTAGCCGCAGGAAGGCCAAGTGTATCAACAATAATATCGTGAACCAGGTCGTTCACAGCCCCTCCTAATCACGCTTTATTGCAGTATAGCAAAGACAGAGATCAGGGGGTATAGTTCTTTATCTCAGCGATTTGAATACTCTTGATAACCCCATCGCTAATCTTCCCACCGAGTGCCGTGAAGTGATCCGGGTGAAGGTCAACGACATAACCGGTATCAGCACAGATACAGCCATCGTTCTTGACTCGAATCTTCTTCCCGTTACTCAGGTTAGTAATCTCGAGCCACACACCGCGCTTAAAGTGATCGGTCGCCACTTTGGTTGAATTATACTTATACCAACTGGCTCGACCCTTATAGATCTCACCGTAGATCAGCTTCGTACCAATGACCACTATTTCATCTTTTGGCTCTTTGATAATTTCATTCTTCAAGAGTACACGTTTGACTTCAACACCATTTTCTCGAGTGACTTGGTAAATCTTTTGGCGTTTCCCCGCCTCACCTTTTGTCACGTTCTTCTGACCCCAGGGAAGGTTTGGGTCTTCGCTCTCTTTCACTTTATAGTCGATCTTTTCTTCTTGCTTGACTTCAGTGATAGTGACTCGCGCAATCACGATATGCGCTTGCTGGTCATCGGCAAGGGAGAGCGTTGCATCGAGTTTCGGATCAACTTTGTCGTTCTCGCCGAGCTCGATACCCTGTTCCGTAAAAAATCCCTGGACCGTCTTCTGCCAGGTGCGATAGGTCTTCTTCTTACCCCAATCGGTTACTTCAATCGGCGTGGCTCGGTAGATGTGGATCGTTGAGCCAAGACCCAGTTCGGGCAAGGGGAATGCTTCCACGACATCTTCACCATAGACAGTGACCCCTACTGCCTGAAGCATCGCTTCTAAAGAAGTTACAAACGGTGCACCATAATATGTCTCAACGGTTAAAAGCGACTCGGGCTTTGCGCTGATCCCCGTGTCCGTTGACGCACCAAGAACCTGACCACCAGAGGCTTCAGCCGTCGTGGCAAAGGTGTCAGTTGACCATTTAGAGAACGTTGCCAAAACTGAACTATCAATAGTTGTCGTTGATCCAGGAGCAACGACTGGAAGTCGAAGCTGCTGAACGGCATAGGTAATGATGAGGGCGATAGCAATAAGAAACAGTAAGTCTTTTCGTCGCATGGAGTCTACAATACGGCATGCACCGTGATTTTGCCAAGTGTCTTGGCCCTCAAAGCGACAGAAAGTACTCCGCACGCTTCGTCATCCTGAGGAGTCGTCAGGCGACGTGAGGATCTCCTCAACTATGCATAGACGTAGAGTTTCTTTTTTCCATTGTCGACAACTTCGGTAGGCTCGATATCTTTAATCGGGAAGCTCAGACTCAGTACTGTTGCCCCACTTTTCTTTAGTTTAGGAAGAAGGCGGGTGAGCAGCTCAGGAAACAGGTAACAATAGATGTAATCAGTTTGCGGCCACTTCATGTGCTGAAAGTTACCGTACATTATAGTCACGTTCTTTAGGTGACGGGTCCGGAGTCGGCTCACAAAATAATACCAAGGCGAGTACTCAATACCATAAACCTGCCGAAAATAGGGGGCTGCCTGTACACAGATGTTACCCATGCCACAGCCTAAGTCTAGGAGCGTCTTATCGTCACCAGCAAACTTTTTCCAGAGTTCGTGTCGCGGGCTACTGACCGCGGGAGCGCCTAAGGCCATCGAGATCACGTTCGAAACCGCGATAACAATACTTATTATGAGAGCCAACGAAGCCAAAGCAATAAGAATAAGCTGTGTAGTCATGGCAACAGCATACCGTGTCCGAGCTAATCCGTCTAGTTAGGCGCTTTGTGACGCTCAAACCTGTTAAGAGGGTATACCTTGCCCCTCAAAGTAGGGGGTCTTGACACACGCAAAAATGCATGGTATAGTGTATATGTACCAACAAAGGAAGGGGCTGTACTCTTTCCAAGGAGGGTACGCACACTAACAACATTTTCTTCGTCCACCGCTTGCCAAGTATCAATCGGGTTGTCCCTGGCGGTCAGTGGGATAACGCAAAACAATGGCGAATCGTTTAAACGTTTTGGCAAAATCGGACGAAGGGAATATAAGTAAGGAGGGCCAACATGACTAAACATGTTGACTACAACGACCTTACTGCCTTAGAAGCAGTAAGCATGTCTCTGGTTGCTGTTCTAGCAATCATGAACGGGATCGTATTCGCTCTTGGTATCCCTGGTGTAGCATAAGCTGTTAAATTACGTAGCACCTTACACCAGTACACAAAAGGCCGACTGAAAAGTCGGTTTTTTGTTTCTCTGTTTTGTCCTATACTGAAGTCATGAACCAACCCATTGAACGTACCGCCGTTATCACCTATCTCATAAAGGACCACTCAGTCCTCTTATTACATACGCAGTACCCAGACAAGCTTATCTGGAACGGGGTCAGTGGATTTGTTGACCCAGGAGAAACGTCGGAAGCAGCAGCGGTTCGCGAAATTAAAGAAGAAATTGGTGTAACCGTTCAAACAACCGATCTCATCAAAACCAAAGAGCTCACCCTAGGCGCTACTCCCTTTACCGTCTTTACCACCACCAAATGGCAAGGTGAGCCGACTCCTCAGGAAGAGTCCTTCAAGGGTCTCGACTGGTTCCCGTTGAACGATTTACCCTATAGCGAAATGCATGAGGGAAATCGTGACTGGATTCTCTCTGCTCTCGACACTGCAAAACCAGGTGTCGACGCTCGAATTCCCAACGCCTACCAGTCGCTCTGGACTCCGTTCGAGTACGACGGCGTACTCTACCATCTTACTACCAAGGAGAACCTAGCGAGCATCATGAAAGATGGCTACCTGGAACCTCGCGATCCCTACCCGCGTCCTTGGGGCGGCATGACCGCTGTCTACCTTGCCTGTCCTACTGATCCGCTTTATGAAGAAACCTTGCCTCATGTATTAGCTCACGTGAAGAAAAAGCATAAACATGTATTGCGTCTTCACATTAAAACAGGCAATACACTCTATAAGTCGCTCGACCCTGAACGAACGTTCCAGGCATTAAGTCTCGATCCTATCCCAGTCAGCGAGATCATCAAGACGGAACAAGTCTAGGCTGGCCGGTTCAGCCTTCTTTTGATACTATAGTTGAGCTATGGATCTCTTACATAACCTCAACCCCGAGCAACAGAAGGCAGTCCTCCAGACCGACGGACCGGTCCTTATTTTGGCTGGGGCGGGAAGCGGGAAGACCAAGACTTTAACCAACCGCATTGCGTACCTTATCCAAGAAAAACATGTTTCTCCGTACAATATTTTGGCCGTGACCTTTACCAATAAAGCAGCCAAAGAGATGTCAGAACGGGTCACCCACCTGGTAGGCGATGGAACCAAATTGCCTTGGCTTGGCACTTTCCACCGAACCTGCCTCCTACTGCTTCGCCGTGAGCTGACGCCTCGCAAGGCGTCATCCTTGACCGGAAGCGATAGCGCTCCGGATCGAGGATCGGTATCGGTTCCCGATCAGAATGCTGACACTTCTGTCAGGAATGACATAAGAGATGTCTACGGACCCAATTTTTCCATCTACGACGATGACGATTCGATGATTGCGATCAAGCGAGCCATGAACGAACTCGGTATAGACACCAAAAAGAACAATCCACGAGCGGTGAAAAGTTTTATCGATGGCGCCAAAAATGAGCTCCTCTCTCCCAGTCAGTACGAAGTCCATGCCCATGGATATTTTGCCGAAAATGTGGCTAAAGTCTATCGTCGCTACCAGACCATATTGCGTGATGCTAATGCCATGGACTTTGACGACATCATTATGAATACCGTCCTCTTACTGCAAAAGAACGCTGATTTGTTGGATAAATATCAGCAGCAGTTTGCCTATATCATGGTCGACGAGTACCAAGACACGAACCATGCCCAGTACCAACTGATCAAGATCCTGGCTAGCGCGCATCAAAACCTCTGCGTTGTTGGCGACGACTATCAGTCCATCTACTCCTGGCGCGGTGCCGACTTTCGGAATATTTTGAATTTTGAAAATGACTATCCGAACGCGGCGGTTATTAAACTTGAACAGAACTATCGTTCAACGAAGACTATTCTTGAGGCTGCGAACGAGATTATTAGCAAGAATTTGAATCGTACCGACAAGAAACTTTGGACCGATAATAGCACTGGTGTTCCGATCACCGTTCTCGAGTGCGAAAGCGATCGAGACGAAGCTGACTTCATCATTCAAGAGGTTCGTTCATTGATTGGTATGGGGCACAAGTATAGCGATATGGTTATCCTCTACCGCATGAATGCGCAGTCCCGCGGCCTTGAAGAAGCGTTTCTGCGCCAAGCCATTCCCTACCGTCTCCTGGGTGGCGTCCGTTTCTATGAGCGACGCGAGGTCAAAGATATTATTGCCATGCTCCGGTTTCTCGTGAACCCCAACGACTTTACGTCGCTCCAGCGGATTATCAATGTCCCGCCTCGAGGGATAGGCGAAAAGGGTTTTGAAAAGGTACTGCTGATTTTACAAGCTCGCCGCGAAGGCCGTCCCGATCCGGAAGCCATGCCGCCAAAGGCTGCTGATTTCCTAACTCTCATGCAAAAGGTTCGCCAAGTAGCCGGCATCACGGTAGGCGATGAAAACGACACACCAGTCCTCAATCCGGCTGAAGTTATCGATACCCTCATTCGCCACACTGATTACAAAGACTACATTGCCGACGGCACGATTGAAGGTGAAGCGCGCTGGGAGAACATCAAAGAGTTGATGAATGTCGCCAGCCAAGCCGAGTCGATTGAACAGTTTCTGGAAGAGGTGAGTCTCGTTGCTGATATTGATAATTACAACCCTGAAGAAGATGCGGTAATTCTCATGACCCTACACTCCGCCAAAGGTCTCGAATTCCCAGTTGTCTTCATGGTCGGCATGGAAGAAGGGATCTTCCCACACTCACGAGCCTTACTCGATGCCCACGAGATGGAAGAGGAGCGTCGCCTCTGTTATGTCGGCATGACCCGCGCCAAAGAACGGCTCTACTTGCTTCGCGCCCACCACCGTATGGGCTGGGGCGGCCTCGTTGCCAATCCAAAGAGTCGGTTTCTTGAAGAGCTCCCTGAGCATCTTATTGATGAGATCTAAATAAAACCCGTGCTAGCCTTCCGGCCGCACGGGCATCTGCCTACGAACCAACAAGTTGCTTGAACGCTTCTCGTTGGTTTTCGGCGTTGTTAATCGCTTGAATAACTTCTATGTCACGATCGGTCACTCCCGCCCTGTGCCGTGCGTCAATCGTGCCCTCTACGATATCTTCACCCTCAGGCGTGATCCGGACTCGACCAGGCATGCTGTCTGGCATCGCAGCTAATACGCCACGAAACACCGCAATCATCTCGCGAGCAGATGGGACGTGATATCCGACCTGCTCTACCGGCTGACCATACCGCATGGCGTCACGCCTCTCTTCTTCCTGGTCAAATGGATCGAGGTACTGAGAGTTGACAATTGCCTCTCGCGCACCTTGCTGCAACGCAAAGACGAGAGTGTGGACACACGATGTCACCGCCTCCTCTTCAGTAAGCGCTCGGGGGATACCTCCTTCTTCCAAGATTCTCCCACCAAGCATGGCGTAAGAAAGGAAGGGGATGTTGTGCTTTTTAAGGAAACGAATGGCGGTGAGCGCATTACGCTTGGCAGCGTCTTCTCCAGCCATGAACTTCTTCGGGAATTTTCTGACCCGAGCAGCGATCTCATCAGAGACGTACTCAAGCGGCAAAATCACCCGCAGTTCTTTCCCTCGCTCCCGAAGTTCATTGGCAAGCTTGACCAACCGTTCCCTGAGAACTTGACGCACCAGGCCTTGCTTGTCGGCTAACGGGAAGTCTGCATCGTAGAACTCATCAACCCGGACCTCCACCTCAACTGCTTTAAGCTTTGCGTGCTGCTCGAGCAACTTCGACAGTTCCTCCCAGAAGTACTCGTGTAGCTCCGCCGCTTTACCACGCTCAGAACCATAGAGCGTATTACCGGCGTTGAAGAATTTCACCGTATCAGTGTCGGCATGTGTAGCGAGCCGTTCCTCCGTCTCTCGCAAGATCCGGGCAGACTCGACTTCATTAACTGGTAAGTTAGGGTTCTTGATATGCTTCAAGCTACAAAACTCACAGTTGTAGCTACAGCCTTTGACTGGAAGGACCACAAAGAGCGTATCTTCAGGTCCAGTAACAGTCTGCCGACGCTGCTCAAAGAAGGTAAAGGTCTCGCTGATATCGACAGTATACTTAGCTTCAACACCATCGATCACAACACCCTCAACTCGTCGCGCTTCCGGCTCAGCTTCACGTTGCACTTCAGTCTTCTCCTCATAATCACTCGAAAGTTCAATAGTCACAAGAACACCGTAGCCCTCACTACCAACATCCTCAGACCAGTAGTCGGGGATAGGCTCGCTGAAACGTATTCGAACACCAGCAGTACTAGCCGCTTGAATAGCTGCCCGCAGTGCCGGATTAAATCCTTGACGGTGATAGTCTTGGATGTCCTTTACCCTGCCTGACTCATGTAGTGCTCGAAAGCCATCACACGTCACACCGGCCTGTATCGACCGGTAACCGTTCGCTTTGGCCCACTCGATGCCTTTCACAAGCACTGCTTGCATATAGCCCTTGTTGCGCTCTTCGGGTCGCGAGGCCATGTTCGTGATCCACAGATCAGGACTTTTTCGATCGACGGGCAAGTCGCGCATCTCTGTGAAGCTATTGATTTCCTTAGTGCCAGGTAAGAGCTTGGGACTCATTGTTACCTGGGAAACATCTTTCTTCATACCGTCAGTCTCAGTAACTTCAAGCATGAAGATACCTTCAGGAAATTCTGCAAGTCGCTTTTCTAACTCGCCAACTGTTGCTCGTTCTCCTTCAGGCCAACTCGCCTGCTCAAACTCAATCAACCGCTCTAAGTCAGGAGATTGAACAACCTCCTGCTGCCGAGCCGTCTCTTGCCCTGTGGTTACTAGGCGCTCACCGTAGCGCATTATCCCTCCCATATCTCTCTTAGTATAACAGATGAGTCTTATGAATGTTAAAGACCGTTTCGGCAATGCCGAAAGCCATACTCTCTACGGATAAAGGTAGAGAGTATGAGCTACCGGATCACTCTGATGACTGATATGCCTCACGGATGGTTCAGTCCTAAACTTTTCACACGCCCTTCTCACATTAGAGAGGGGAGCCCGCGAATTGCAGTGCAGATCACGGGTTCTTCCTCTCCACGCCTTACTTAGACATAAAGATCTTGAATGGATGCCATCGAGTAGGATTACTATGAATGTCTGGCGGAGGGATGAACAGTACCCAGCCGATAAACAGTAGCAACCCTATGCAACAGAGCGCCTTTAACCTTCTTACAGGCCGACCAGACGCAAGCTTTGCGAGAAGCCATGCAAGCGCTGCTAACCAGACCAAGGCTAGAGCTAGGCATGCCCCTGTGCAAATAATACCTAAGGTGATAGCAAGCGGTGTCTCAGACATAGTAGTCCTCTCGTTATATAGGTACGTCACGACAAGCGTTGCCTTGTTCACCGTGACTGTGCACTATAGCATAGTTTCTCAGATTAGTCAATAGTTATGAATAGTATTGACCTATAAGTTACCAGTTGATATGGTGTATATGCTAAAATAGTCGTATATAATGACTACCAAAGGAGCGTATGGACCAAGAAATAATTAAAGTTTTGCAATACTTCAACCTCAGCCAGAGTGAGGCTAAAGTCTACTTAGGAACATTGAAAATTGGGCGAGGGACTGCCTATGAAATCGCCAAAGTAGCTGACCTGAAGCGCCCAACGGTCTATGTCCTCATTGAAAGCCTTGTCGGTAAAGGTCTCGTGACCGTCCGTCGTGAAGGCAATAAAACGCTCTGCTTCCCGATATCTCCCCGAGAGTTAGTCGACACATGGAAAGGCCGTGTAGAAACCCTTGAGTCAATTCAACCCGACCTGAACGTTTTCTACCGACAGAGCAGCTATCAGCCGAAAGTTCAAGTATTTGAAGGCTATGCGGGTGTCGATGCCGTATATAACGAGCTACCGCCACTGCAAAGCAAAGGTAACGAGGTACTCCTGTTTGGCTCCATCGCCACCATTCTTTCTGGGTTCGAATACCTCATGCCGAAGTGGGAGCGAGCCTTTAAGAACAAAAACAATCCAATACGCGAGCTAATCTTTGACGAACCCGGTATCGATGAAAAATATGTCAGAAAGCGACTAGCAATGGACAACCCGAATTATCAGATTCGCATGCTTCCCACTGGTCAGTTCGGCAAAACCGATAATATTATTTGGCAGAATAAAATCGCCATTTTCTCGCTCGATAAAGAGCTGTTCGTGACCATTATTGAGTCAGAAGAAATCGTCAAAACCTACCGAACCCTTTTCGATGCAGCTTGGCAAACCGCTAAAGTTATCCGATAGCTCTCCAAGTAATCATAAAAGCCCGGGGTTACTTCCGGGCTTTTATGATTGAGATACCTTGTTCCTAGTACGCCGGTAGATTATAGGTTTCAATCAACCAACTCGAGAAGTTATTATACTGATCTTGATCAGGATTTAAACTATCCGATACCACCAGGAGACCAGCCGCAATCATCTGAGCCATACTGTAGTGCTCATTGGATTCGGATCGATCGACTGAAGCACCGGCCACTTGACCCTGCTGAGCGCTGAGCGCGTGGGCAGGGAGACTGGCTTCGCCACCCCAAACCACTTTTGGTTCATAGCTCCCAGCCTCCCATTGAAGCGTTGGCTCGTTACCAGTTAAGACCATACCACCTACGGCGATTGTCTCCGCCACTTTGCCGATACCAAACTGGGCGATCGACAGTGTCAGTAAAAATAGCGCTCCAACCGCTGCTACTGCTGTAGCGAGGCGAGGGAGTGAGGCGAAGATCCCATCGAGACTAAACCGGTTATTTACTTGCTTTGTTGTAGCTGGAACAGAGCTTGCTGTAACTGTTTCATGGGTAACCTCGATAGCTTCTGTCTCAGTTGTCTCTGGCTCTACTGCAACCGGAACCTCGTCTTCGTGTGACATGTCAGCTGCAGGAGTATTGTCTGCGTGCCAGAATGGCTCAGCATGATCACTTGCTTTGTCCGATAGCTCTTCAGTTAAGGGGGTGTGCGTGGCGCTCGCAACAGCCGAAAGTGAGGTAGCTGCTGGATCATGCTGCTTGTGGTGCGTCGTGCTTGGCTGCCAGACAACTCGTGGCTCTTGGCGTTGCTCTGCCCAGTCGAAAGCCGCCGTAGGTTCATCCGATACTTCCTCAAAGAAACTGGTTTTTGCTGGTTGGCTCTCGGTCCAGAGTAGGCGCGAACCGCTTGATGCCTCATCCTTCTTCGCCGTCTTTACCGCTGTCCCAGAGAGTACTGGGATAGCTACCGCCTTCTTTAGACTGCCCGTGGCTGCTGGATGATGCTCAAAGAGATGGCTTTCCTCTAAGGAAGATTTGGGTTCGGAAGCAACTGCAGTTGATTGGGGCTTTGGAGCCTCCGTTACAACCGTTGCTTCACGAAGTTGACGCTTGGCATCTTCAGCCTGATTGAGGTACTCGTTAAGCCAGGCCATGGTCGTGACCCAGTTACGGCCTTGCTTCACGGCCTTCAACTTTCCCTGGCGAGCACGCAGGGAAAGGTACTCCTGTGAATACTCAGAATGATCTGCTGCTTCCGCGAGTGAGATATAGCCTTGTGTAGTATCGGACATGTCAACCTCCTTAGTCATTGCCTTACCAGCATACGATACGAGAATGGAGCATGTCAAGATAAAATATCGGCAGTTTTCCACCGAAAATAGGACGTATCGGATAAGGAAATTGTGAGGTACGCACAAAAAAAGAGGCTAGTAGTCGGGAGGGGAACCGCTTGGTAAGCGATGCTCTTCCCGGCTACTAGCCTAAATAGTTTGAGTAAAAAAGTGCTGAGGATGTCGAGCTAATATATTTTAAATTATATCTCGCCTCGACTCTTTTACTCTCTTTCTCTACCTACCTGCAAGGTAAGTAAAGGGGACTACCAGCCATCTTTTGTCATCCCTTCCACAATTCATTGATTGAAGAAAGAATATGAAACAAGACCTGGCAGAAAAGTTTTTTTGCATCATACATTAAGGTACATGTGGATCAGCTGATAGGTGGTTCGGTGTGCTTTGTACGATGACATTACTATAATAACCTTTTTTCGGGGCTTTGTCAAGCCCCCATCTTTTTAGCTACCAAGCAGCTGTTTTTACCGAGAAAAGGTAAGATTATACCTATTGCTCTCGGTTAGGATTCGTGGTACGGTAGCTCAAAAGGAGTACTGATGAAAAAACATCATCTGGTTCCATCGGTTACCCTCATGGCTACTGTACTACTGATGGGCAGCCTGTCGCCGACGGCAAGGGCTCACGAGGAAGAGAACGGGTCGCCTCACCCAGAGGCAAGCGCTACCAGCGAGGACCATTCTACCAAGGAGCTTCGGGAAGCCGCTAAGCGAGCGGAAGAGCTCCGAAGAGAGCAAGCTAAACAGGATCGAGAGAAGACACGAGAGCTGGAAAAGCAGGCCATTGAGCGTGCCAAAGCTCAAGAAAAGAAGCTCCAAGAAGCAGCCAAAACAGCCCGTCAATTGGAGAAAGAGCACTTAGCAACTGTCATCAAGGACCAGAAGCGCTTAAAACGAGCCGAAAAAGCAGCTGCCACGATCGATAAGGTCGACGATCAGCTTACCGCCAACGCTAAGCGCCGGCTTACCAAGCTCGAGGATGCCTTGACGAAGATTTCAAGCGAGACGACCCGGCTGGAATCTGAAGGCAAAAATGTCACGGCGGTTAAAACTGCGACCGAGACTGCCATGGCCAGCCTACTCGAAGCTAAGGCTGCGCTGAGTATCTTGGAAGCAAAAGAGTACACGGTTACCGTAACCGAAGAAACAAAGGCAGCCGAAGCCTTCACCACGGTACTTCATACCATGCGAGATGACCATAAAGCATTGCACAAACTCATCAAAGACACCCACGAAGATGTCAGAGCTGCCCTGAAAGCGCTGAAGGCAACCGCCCATCCGGTGTCTCCATTACCAACTCCAAGTGCAAGCAGTGAGGTAGAATAATGCCAACACGTACCATTATCATCATTCTCTTAGCTATTGCTATTCTCCTCCTCGGAATGCTTGGTTTCGCCTACCTTGCAAACGAGCGCAATAAACCACCTCAAGAAACCTCACTGAGCAGTGAGGGGAACGATACGAGCGACATCAAGGCCTCACCGAACAGCAGTATAGAAAGCATTGAACAAGATGTCGATACTATGACCCTCGACGATGACGAAGTCGACAAAAGCACCCTAGAAGCAGAGGCCGATATCCAAGCCATCAACTAAACTAAAAAAGGTCCGTGAGAGCGGACCTTTTTTAGTTGTATCTATTTACCGAGTACGGGGTGTAGGCATAAGTAATGAACTTACTAGCGACGAAAGCAGTGAACCGAGCACAACGTAGACAATAATAGCAACGATGCTGGCCCAGTCGACAAAGAACCCTTCCACCGAGAGTGAGCCGAAGATACCTTGAAATGGTCTAACGAGAGGCTCGGTGAGGCCGTAAAGAAAGCTGACGAAGCCATTGGCCTGGTTTGCTCCGAAAAGCAGTAAGATGAATCGTAGGCTAAGCAATAGAGTAACAAGCCCAACGATAAAGTTAATCACGCTATTGGTCTGAAACGCTACCCGCTCTTCTGGCTCGGGCTGGACCACAGTTTGTCGCTCAATGATTCGTGCCATATAGCACCTCCTGGTTTATTAACCTAAGAGTAACAAAAGAATCATCGGAGCAGCTATGGTTATTCTTACAATACTGCTCGCCATGCAAGCTAGTTATTAGCATAGTTAACAAAAAATCGCCAGACATGATCTAACCAAAGCGAAGATGTAAGATTTTGGGTGTCAGTTATTAATCAGCTTGAGAACCTGGGCAACCGTTTCCTCAACAGAAAGGTGAGTGGTGTCAATCTTATTACTCTCTACAAAATCAATCGATGACAGTAGGTTGCTTCCCAGCAACGCTTTAACAAGACTCTCTTCTGATTTCATCTTATGAAATTGCTTTCGAGACTCTTCTCTTACTCGCTTCAATAGCTCTTCTTTTTCGCAGTAAAGTTGAAAAAAGATAACTTCACCACCATTTGATTCAACTATTTGCTTCAGCTTTTTAATGAAGTGATCATCCTCATGTTTTTCGTAAACAAAAGTGAAGAGGACTCCAGGAATATTTTCTTTCGCCGCTTGCTCGAATACGGTAAGACGAATTTCTTCACTCATGCGAAAAAAATCTGGTGTCCCATAGGTAAAAACAGATTTAAGGAGATCGATAGAAAGGTGATTATGAAAAAGCTTATACCCAGTCTTTTCGGCTACAGCCTGAGCGATAGTGTATTTGCCGACAGCGGGCGGGCCATAGAAAACAATGAGTTTCACACTGATCCTTTACCTCACTCACCAGGAGGCAGCATCGATCAAAGATCGACACTCTCTCCTGGTGGACCTGAGGGGACTCGAACCCCTTACCTCAGCAATGCGAATGCTGCGCTCTACCAGATGAGCTACAGGCCCCGAAGAATAACACTCGCATCATACCAGATTTACCCTGGAAGAGCAACGCTACCCGACAGAGCCTCAAACCAGAGGCTATTTCCGCCTTTTCTGGGGAAGAATAGCTCATTTCTCGGTTATTATCCGATACGATACACAAGCAACGTCTATATTTCATGGATACTATGACATTAGGCCACACACTGATGGTAAAATGGCGTACCAAACCTAGCATTGGATCGTCAACAGACCGTACAACAAATGCAAAATTTCATTAAAAGCTGCTTGAAAATCGCAAAAGAACAATGGCCAGAGCTCATTGCAATAGGAAGGAAATAGGCACGGTCTAAAAATTCTTCATTCCTTGTACGTCAAGGTATAAAAAAATAACAGGTTCAAATTGTCTATTTTTGAGCCTGTTTATACCTTGCCCTTCAAAGTCGACTTTTTTACTCATCAAAAAAGTGGCCCAAAGACCACTTTTATTGTCACCCCATGCGTTGCTACGCGGCCGCTGGTTGCGATTTTCCCGCGTCTTGATGCTTGCGGTCGATTGAGCGGAATCGCGTCTGCTCCGGCACGAAAAAGAGCTCGACGTCGCCAACCGGACCGTTACGATGCTTGCGAACGAGCAACTCCGTCACGCCCTTACGCTCAGAATCTTTGTGATAATAATCGTCGCGATAAATAAACATTACGACATCCGCGTCTTGTTCGATAGAGCCAGACTCACGAAGGTCAGAAAGCATAGGTCGTTTGTCGGGCCGAGCTTCAACCGCACGTGACAGCTGAGACAGGGCAACAACCGGCACTTTCAATTCACGAGCCAGGGTCTTAAGCGAACGGGAGATATCGCTAATTTCTTGGACACGGTTATCGCCCTTGCTGTTACCGCGGCCTTCCATGAGTTGGAGGTAGTCAACAATAACTAGATCCAATCCATGTTCCATTTGTAAGCGGCGACATTTGCTACGAATTTCCATCACGTTTAAGCTTGGTGAGTCATCAATATACAGCGGAGCCTCAGCCAAGGTACCGTAGGCATAGCCAATCTTCGGGAAGTCTTCATCCGATAAGTTACCTGTTCGCATCTTCCACGAGTCGACGCCGCTCTCCATGCTAACCAAACGGTCAGCCAGCTGGTCCGCACCCATTTCAAGGGAGAAGAAGCCAACGGATCGCTTCTCTTTAATGGCCACGTGAGCCGCGATATTTAAAGTAATAGCGGTTTTACCCATAGAAGGGCGAGCCGCCACAATAACGAGATCAGAATCTTGGAAACCCGATAGGAGCCCATCAAGATCTCGGAAGCCGGTTGGAACGCCTCGAAGCACACCTTTATTCTTATGGAGCTCGTCGATTCGTTCGAACGACCCAGCTAAGACATCTTTAATGGGAATAAAGTTCTGCTTCAAGTACTTCTGAGAGACCGCAAATAAGGAGCGTTCTGCTATATCCAGTGTCGTCGACAGCTCCTCATCTTCTTTGAAGCCGAGTTCGGTGATCGAGCCGCCAGCACTAATCAGCCGGCGAAGCGTCGCTTTGTCTTGAACAATCTGAGAATAGTGCACAATATGGGAGGCCGTGGGGACGCTATTAACCAACTCGGTCAAATAGGTAGCACCACCAACGGCTTCAAATTTCCCTGAAACTTCCAGTTCTTCACTGATTGTCACGATGTCGATTGGCATGCGCTTTTCGAATAATCGAAGCATTGCCTCGTAGACGTATCGGTGGTCATCTCGATAGAAGTCTTCAGGTCGCAAGGCATCAGCAACTTTAATAATCGCTTCTTTATCGAGCAATATCGAACCAAGCACTGACTGCTCAGCTTCAATACTTTGCGGGGGAAGCTTCGGTTGTAAGTCGGCCATAGTATTCCTCGGTTTCTTGAGAAGTCTTATTATACCACGCGAATCAACAGCTAGAGGTCTATCTGTTCTGCTACGGTCGCTAAATCATCGGCAGGTTGAACTTGCGCTTCAATTCTCACTGGCTTACCAGCAAGCGACGTCAATACCGCTTCTAATGCTCCGCGATTCTTTTGCTTAGCGATGTGATCGGCATGGAATTGAAACTGAACTCCCAACGTAAAGTCTGGCGACTGATATGATATCGGTTTAGCGGTACGGAGTATGGCGACAAGCGAGGATTCGCCTTCAGCAAGAAGCTGGGCTAACGCTTTCTGCCAAAGCTCTGAGAGCTCGGTCTGGGGAAGCTCAGCAGGCGGTACCTGTTCAGCTACGGCAATAGTGACCATTTCTTGGCTCTGGGCTGGAGCTTCTTTAGGATCCGATACCTCTTCTAGAATAACTATTTTTTCCGGCTGAGCTACCACCTGCAGTACCGGCGATACGCTAGGCATGGGCTTTACTACTTTAGGTTGTGACGCAGCGACTGGACTAGACTGGGCAGGCACCTCTGTCTTTTGAGCTGCTCTCGTACTTGAGCCTTCAGCTAGCGCAAGAATGGGGAGTGCTGCAACAGGTGAATAACGCAGCTGGTACTTTGCTCGTACAAGGGCCGACAGTATCCGCTGTGGATCCGATATATTACCCTTAGAGAGCTGTTCGCCGAACCGATCAAAAACGATATCGAGGAAAGCGCTCGCGTTGCCGCCCCGGGCAAAGTAGGCCTGAAGATCACTACGCAAAGACGTATCGGATAGTCCCGACTGCACCTTAAGATAGCGGTCCACAAGACCATCTTCTGGCAAGCCAAAAACTGTTTGGACCGTTTCTGAAGTGATAGCTGCTTCATGGGCCAGCTGCTCGAGCAAGGTGGAGGCATCCCGGAAGGAACCACGAGCCAAGCCAGCAACTGCATGGATCGCAGCAGCATCTGCCTTGAGTTTCTCTTGTTTCGCGATCATAGCGAGATATTGACTGATTGCTTCAACCGATGGCGTTTGAAAGTCAAAACGCTGACAGCGGGAGATAACCGTTGCCGGTACTTTATGGAGCTCGGTAGTCGCCAAGATGAAGACAAGGTAGGAGGGTGGCTCCTCAAGTGTTTTTAAGAGCGCATTAAAAGCCTCTTTGGTGAGCATGTGCACTTCATCGATAATAAAGATCTTCTTTACCGCTTGCTGTGGTCGAAAGTGCGTCTGGTCCTGAAGTTGTCGGATCTCATCGATACCACGGTTGCTGGCCGCATCAATCTCAATGACATCAAGACAGGTCCCGGCTTGAATTGACTGACAAAGCTCACAAGAGTTGCAGGGCTCAGCGCTTGGCTTTTTGGGATCCGACGATCGACCAAGACAGTTGATGGCCTTGGCAAGAAGACGAGCCGTCGTGGTTTTACCGGTCCCTCTCGTACCAGCAAAGAGGTAGGCATGGCCCAAATGATCAGTTAACAAGGCCTGGGTCAGAATCGTTCGCACCGCCTCTTGGCCATACAGGTCAGCAAATTGTTGGGGTCGATACCGATGATAATATGACATATTGCGCAATGACCAAATCCAAATGTCCAATGACAAACTCTGGGTGGTTCATGAAGAAGCTGCTCATTGGTCCTTGGTTATTAGGATTTTAAGCCCTTAGAAGGGTACTATCTATCGTACTCTTTTAAGGCCCGAACATCAACCATCAGGCTGTTGAAAAGCGATTGCTTGTTCTCCTGATAAGCGCTTTCTACCCATCTCGTTTTTCCCGAATTTATGCTAAAATAAAATGAGTTACGGAGGGGAAGAGATGACACATCGCGAACTCATGAAGAGCGTTGCCAAAGCAACTGAGCTGAAACCTGAAGAGGCAGCGATTCTTTGGCAGGAGACAGCAAACATCCTCGCGAAACAATTAGCTTCCGGCAGTAAAGTTCGCATTAAGAACTTTGGTGCTTTTGTGGTGGTAAAGCATAAAAGCCGAACCGTACCCGATCCTCGTGAGATGAAGAAAAAGCTGGTCATCTTCGACCAACTCCTCCCCAAGTTTCGTCCAAGCGAACAACTGAAGGCCAAAGTAAAGGGCATCATACCCTCGGCTGAAAGTCTTGCTATGGAACAGTCAGAAGAGCCCACTCTAGAGCAAGTCTCACAAGAGCTTGAACAGACGATCCCTAAGGTTGATACGCCAAAAGAAGCGAAGGCAAAAAAAGCCCAGAGTGTGTCCGACGAAAAACTCAGTGCAATCATTCCGAAAAATGTCGATATTAAATTGGTTGAGCTCGCCAATCGAACAATCAGTAAAGAGGTTTTAAACCTCATTCCATTTAACGTAGCAAAAAAGTATCAGATGGTGCCAATCGAAAAGAAAGGGCATCATTTAACACTGGCCATGATCGACCCCGGCGATCGTGAAGCAATCGATTTAGCCAGTCGCCAAACTGGCCTGAAGATTCAGCCAGCCATCACCACCTCTTCCGATCTCCAGTACGTTCTCGACCAATACGGAACTATCGCCAGTGAACTTAATGAGCTGGTCGACGAAGAAGGTGGGATAACCACCGAAAAGGGCAAAGAAGAAGAGGGCGAAGCAGGCGAGAATGTTGATGCTCCCGCCGCCAAGATCGTAGCCAATATCCTCGAGAAAGCAGTTCGCGATAAAGCATCCGATATTCACATCGAACCAGAGGAAAAGGTTATTACGGTCCGGTACCGGATAGACGGTATCCTGCAGAAGGTCCTTGAGGTACCTAAAACCTTACAGTCGGCCATTACCTCGCGGCTAAAGATCATGTCAAACCTTAAGATCGACGAATCGCGTCTTCCTCAAGACGGACGTATCCGCATGGCTATTGATAATGTCGAAGTCGACTTCCGCCTCTCAACCCTTCCAACCGTCAGCGGGGAAAAAGTGGTTATGCGTATTCTCGACAAATCAGCCGGCATTTTAGGGTTTAAAGAGCTAGGGCTTGATGGGCTCAATTTAGAACGGATGGAAGACAATATCGACAAAGCCCATGGTATGATCCTGGTCACTGGTCCAACGGGCTCTGGTAAAACCACAACGCTGTATGCTGTACTCGGCAAGATCATGAGCCCAACCATTAACATTGTTACACTCGAAGATCCGGTTGAATATCGGATTCCGGGCATCAACCAAAGTCAGGTAAACAGCGGTATTGGCTACGACTTTGGCTCAGGACTTCGCACCATCGTCCGCCAAGACCCCGACGTCATCTTGATCGGTGAGATTCGCGACCTTGAAACAGCCACCATGGCCGTTCAGTCAGCTTTGACTGGCCACATCGTGCTTTCCACCCTCCACACCAACGATGCCGCTGGCGCCATCCCTCGATTAATCGATATGGGTATCGAACCGTTCCTCATTACCTCTTCAACGAACGCAATTATCGCCCAGCGTCTGGTCCGAAAAATCTGCCAAGACTGCAAAGAGGCCGTTGAGTTGCCAGAGGAGTCACTCGGCGAAACGATCGAAGAGATTAAGAAATTACCGGAGAAATATCGGCCGAAAGACGAAAAAATGGTTTTCTATCGGGGCAAGGGCTGTGATCAATGTAACAAGTCTGGCTACAAAGGACGTATGGGTATTTACGAAGTATTGCCAGTAAACGAAGAGGTCAAGCAACTTGCTCTCAAACGCGTGTCAGCGAGCGAGCTCACGAAGCAGGCCATCGCCGACGGCATGATCACCCTTAAACAAGACGGTATCCTTAAAGCATTAAACGGCGAGACCAGTCTTGAAGAAGTATGGCGCGTCACTAAAGACTAGGAAACGATATGGCTCACTTTAGCTATAAAGCCCGAGATAAAGAAACGCACAAATTAATCAACGGAACGATTGAAGCAGTCAGTCAATCAGAGGCTTCGAAACGGCTTCGAACCAGGGGCTTGCTTGTTCTTTCCGTACAAACCGATACTTCAGTTCACCTTTCTTTTGATTTTTTGAATCGAGTCGGCGCTCGTGATCGTATCTTATTTGCTCGTGAACTTGCCGTGATGATCCGAGCTGGTCTGCCCATAATCCAGGCATTAAAATCGATCCAAGGCCAGACCACCAACAAGACCTTAAAGAAAACTGTCGCTACCTTGGTGAGTGAAGTTGAAGGTGGAACGTCACTTTCTCAAGGGTTTGCGAAGTATCCTAAAATCTTTCCCAGTCTCTTTGTATCGGTTGCCAAGATCGGTGAGAAGTCGGGAAAGCTCGATGAAGTCCTTGAGCGCTTAGCTAGCCAGCTTGAAAGCGACGATGAGTTGCTCTCAAAGATTCGTGGCGCTATGATCTATCCGATATTTGTCCTTGTCGCTTTAGTCGCCGTTATCATTCTTATTCTCGTCTACATTGTCCCGCAGCTCTCCACTATGTTCGAGGATGTAGGGGCGGAGCTACCGCTGATCACCAAACTACTCCTTGGCGCCAGCGCCACAGTAAGCAAGTACATTGTTCTCTGGATCATCCTAGCCATTGGCCTCGTCGCCGGACTCCGCTTGTGGGGCAAAAATCCTAAAGTAGCCTATGTTTATGAACAGATTCGTTTTCGACTTCCGGTTTTCGGCGGGCTCGCCCGCAAGATTCTCATGACGCGCTTCACCAATACGTTAGCCACACTTCTTGGAGCTGGCCTGCCGATGATTGAGGCGATTAAGACGACTGCCGACGTCGTGAATAGTCCAACCTACCGACGTTCACTTAACAAGATGGCCAAAGATATTGAAAACGGTCAGACCCTCTCGAAATCGCTACTCGACGATCCGCAGTTTCCCAAGATGGTCGGCCATATGGTAGCGATCGGGGAGACCTCAGGAAATATTGATACCACCCTCACGACAGTAGGCGGCTTCTTCGACAAAGACGTGCAGAATATGACCCGAAATCTTTCGACCCTGATCGAGCCGCTCCTCATGGCAGTCATGGGTATCGGTGTTGGCTTAGTTATCGCGTCAGTTATGGTCCCAATCTACAACCTAACCAATGCGGTGTAATATGATCCACACTCGACGCCAAGGAACCATGCTCATTGAGCTCATCGTCTGCATCTTTTTGGTTGGCATTACAGCCGTCGCTCTCTATTCAGCATTGCTTGTAGGCGGCAGGTTGAATCAACGAGCAAGACACCTTACTCGAGCAGCAGAGATCGCTACACAAGCCATGGAAGTAGTCGAGGGGATGGAGTATACCGATCTCACCGTGCCATATAATGGCGCTTTTTTTGGGGATGTGGATCCAGTTACCGACCTACCTAGCGGCACAGGCAACCTAACGATAAGCTGGCATAACTCACCAACTAACACGATTAAGCGAGCAGTCGTTACGGTTAGTTGGGATGAACGAGGCCAAACAGAACAGGTAAGTTACAGTACACTCCTTACAAGCTATGAATAATCTATATCTTCATAATCAAAAGAGTAGGAATGGCGTTAGTCTTATCGAGCTATTGCTAGTGACTGCCTTGCTTACGATCCTCGGAACTGTGATGCTGACCGTCTTTATCAGTAGCTATCGAACCTATACCATCGAAACGAAGCGAGCTCATATTCAGTTACTGCAAAAAGGCGCAACCGAAACTATGACCCGTAAAATCCAGCAAGGCCAGACAGTGGTTGCCTCACAGGGAAGCTACACAACGAGCGGCACTACAGTGATCATACGGCTAGCCAGCATTGATGCGAACAAAGATATTATTCCGAGCACCTATGATTACATCGTCTATCGCAGAAACCCATCAAATACTGCGCAACTTCAGGAGATTACCATCGGAGGGACGGGGAGCAGTCGAACGAGTGGCACGCGTACGTTACTTGATAACCTCACGAGCTTTGCCATCAATTATTATAATCAGGACAACGTACAGCTCAACAGCAGCTACAGTAACGCTAAACGGTTAAAAATCACCCTCACAAGCCAGGAGAGCCACCGTTCAATCAGCATTAGTTCAAGCCTGAGTCAGTTCATGACACTACGCAATAAATAGGAGGAAACATGCCTCACCAACGAAGCGGCCACATCTTACTACTTTTCCTGACAGTCATGGCCATAGGATTAC
>CBINIT010000018.1:0-23391 GCA_966250865.1 uncultured Candidatus Berkelbacteria bacterium | reverse complement strand
ATACGAAAGCGATTCCCAGAAGTTGAAGTCATAGCCAATAAAGAAAACTATGGCTTCGCGAAAGCCAACAACATTGGTATTGAGGCCGCGATGAAGCAGAAGATGAGGCACGTCTTCATCCTCAACCCAGACACAATCGTCGATAAAGATTGTCTCAAGCGGCTTCTTGAAGAAGCAGATGACAAGACCATCCTCCAGCCACTTATTCTCTTAAACGGAACCGAAGATAAAATTAATACGAGCGGCGGAACATTAAACTTCCTAGGCTTTAGCTACTGCAGCGACTATAAGCTACCAGCAAAGCAGGTCAGCAAAGATCGAGTGCTTCCTACTGCCAGCGGTGCTGCCATGCTCGTACCGGTTAAGCTTTTAGAAACAGTTGGCCTCTTTGACGAAGAGCTCTTTATGTACCATGAAGACGTCGACCTAGCTTGGCGATCTCGTATTGCCGGCTTTTCAATTAAGCTGGTACCAAGCGCCTTCGTTTGGCATGATTATCGGTTTAGCCATAACCCGAAGAAATTTTACTATGTCGAGCGCAATCGACTACTCTTTCTACTGAAGAACTTTGGAGCTTGGTACCGCGTTGCCATCTTCCCAGCCTTTCTTTTAAACGAAATTGCCTTGCTTGCTTACTTCACCCTTAAAGGCTCGCTCGGTAGTAAGCTTCAAGCCTATTTTGGGGTCATCAAGCTCTGGCCTCACGTTATCGCCTCACGCCAGAAGCTTAAAAAGCTGCGCAAGAAATCTGATCACGAACTGGTGCAACTCCTCGGAAGCGACATGGACTTTGCCGAGATTAATATCCCGCTTCTTTCGCTCTATACAAAAGTTCTTTCCCTGTATTGGAAATTGATCGCGCAACGTATTATCTAGCTAAAGGATGGGCCCCGTGGAACACTGGTATGAGAATCAACGAAGTAGCTTCCAACAATTTAGCTACCTTCACCTTACAACACTGCTGTTTCTTGTTGGGTGGCTACTCGATAGCTACCTGGGGATTACATTTATTCGGGCGATGAGTGGACTGGTGCTTCTGAGCTTCTTCCCAGGATATTATTTTCTACGCCTTGTTCGATTCCCGTTAAGTGAATGGCGATGGTATGGCCAGTTGAGCCTGGCTTTGCTCTCGTCCATGACGTTACTGGCCGTTATCCAGTTTGGAACACGACACGTCGTACCTTTTACCGAAGCTTCACAAAGTGCATTGAGCCTCCTTGCCCCATGGATTCTCTTTACCCTTGTCGCCATTAACAATGCTGGCAGTAATGATATTCAAAAAATCGTCTCCTTCCTCAGAGAGTGGCGGCAACGACTTACGCTCGGCGACCAATGGAAGCAGCACCTCATTTTGTTGACTCCTCTCCTTATCTATATCGTAACCTACCTTATTAACCCAACGGTTGATAACGCCGATGGCTATCTAGATACCTTAACAAATGCGATCAAGCTCCAGCAAAATCCAGCTGCTTACCCTCGATTCTTTTTCGTTCCAGTGCTAGGACTCTACCGCTTCGTAACTGACCTTCCACTTGTCTTTGTCTTTAAGACCCTTCTCTCAGTGTCTTTTTATCTCAGCTACTTCATGCTCTTCAATTATCTGGAAATGATCATTAAAGATCGTAAATATATTTGGCTTGCTTATCTCGCAGTCCTAGCCGCACCGGTTATTGTCACCGAGGTTAATATCATTCGACCGCAACTCATGGTGATGATCTACTGTCTTCCCATCATAATCCTGCTCATCGAGGGTTTACGTAAAAATTTCCCCCTCTACCTTGTAGTCGCCACCGGATTTTCACTTATTCTCACTGGTTTTCATGAGCTAGGCTCAATACTCGTTGCCCTCAGCCTCTTTGGGCTGTTCTACTACATTGCACGACGTCTCCTGGTTCATAAGGATCTCACTATTTCTGCAAAACAAATTATCCTGTCCCTCCTCTTTATCTATCCATATGCGAAGCTCTACAACCTATTTGAGCTCTTCTTGCCAACACTCAATACGGCAAGAAACGTACTGAGCCATATTGATACCATTCAGTGGCGATGGTGGTTTATCGACAACTACACCACCATCGATGGCTTTAACGTTGGCTGGCCTGGTATCCAGGCGTTCCACTATTACCTCTACAACGGCCTACTCTTCCTGATCTCGTCGCTACTTCTCTTTAGCGCTCAACTCAAAAATAGACACAAGATGCAGACCGTCTTACTTTCCCTCCCTGCGGTCTATGCGGCAATTTACTTCTGCTTTGCCGAAATTCTTCCTCGACTTGGTATTTTCTATTTGCCCAATCGAGCCTGGCCACACTTCATGCTTGGCCTCATTCTCTGTTTTGGATTAAGTTTAGCAGTATATACTGGCAAGGGCTTATTGGGGAGACTTCTCGTTGCGTCTCTGGGCTTTTCAATCGTAGTCGGCACTGTTGCCTCCCTCTATCTCACCTACGACAAAGTAGGTACCGTATTCCGTGGCGAACTAGGAGCAGCAAAGTTTATCCGAGAAACGCTCCCTGAAAATTCTGTCGTCGTCTCCACACAACCGAATTACGATCTGGTAAAGTTCTACGGTAATCGACAGTTTGCTGGCGTCGACCTACGAAACACCCCCGTGCACTTTGCCGATGATCACGAGTTCTCAGAAAAACTACAGACCCTTATCGCAAAGTTCGAAGAAGTTGAGCCACCGTACATTATTCCTGAGCAGGTAACCGTCACCCAACAGTTTTCAGGAGAGACGCTCTTGAGCACCAGCCGAACAATAACCGCTCCAGCGAAGAAGGTAATCCCTGAGGCAGTTATTGAGCCTGGAGACCATGTATATTTCCTCTACTCGTTTGCCAAACTCCGAGGTCTGAACGCCAAGCGTCCGTACAATCAAGTAATTCTCGATAAGGAAAATCTCGACTACTTCTTAGCGCGAAGAACAAAGGACATCGTCTATCGTGATAATAACGCCGTAATCATTAAGATACGATAACTCGTAAGGACTGAGCATGAATATTTTAGTTACTGGTGGAGCTGGTTTGATCGGCAGTCATCTGACCGAATCCCTGCTCAAGCTAGACCACAAAGTTACAGTAATCGATAACCTCACAACCGGCGAGATGAACAATCTTTCGGCAGTCTCCTCTCACCCCAACCTAGCCTTCATCCAAGGTGATATTCTCGATGCCTCACTCGTCAATGAGCAGGTTGGCAAAGCAGAAATCGTCTACCACATGGCTGCAGCCGTCGGGGTAAAAGTCATCATGGAGCAGCCACTTCAATCGATGCTAACCAATATCGAAGGCACTAAAAACGTTCTCGAAGCAGCGGATAAACACAAGGTAAAAACATTTATTGCCTCTACCAGCGAAGTCTACGGCAAGAACAGTAAACTTCCGTTTTCCGAGAATGATGACAGAACCATGGGTGCGACCACACGTCTGCGCTGGCATTATGCCGAAAGCAAGGCGCTTGATGAGTTTCTCGCCCTTGCCTATCACGATGAGCATGGCTTGCCCGTTGTTATTACTCGATTTTTCAATACGACCGGCCCACGCCAGTCGGCTGACTACGGCATGGTCGTTCCTCGTTTTATCGAAAAGGCACTCAACAACGAGCCGATTACCATCTTTGGCAACGGCGAGCAACAACGCTGCTTCAGCTATGCACCCGATATTGTTGAGGCTCTTGTTCAGTTGCTCGATTGCAACGAAGCAGTAGGTGAGGTCATCAACCTAGGAGCAACAGAAGAAATAAGGATCAACGAGCTCGCGCAATTGATTATCGAGATGACAAACAGCACATCAGAGGTTGTTCACATTGATCCAGAAACCGTTTACGGCAAGCGTTTTGAGGATATGCAACGACGCATTCCCGATCTAACAAAAATTAAACGACTAACAGGCTGGACGCCTAAAACATCGTTGAAAGAAATTGTACGGGCATTTTACGAAGATAGAACTCGCTCATAAAGATCGGCAATTCGTTTTTCCATGGTTGACCAAGAGTACGGAGCAAGCCGACTGCCGTCTAACTCAAAGATATGCCTACCTGCCATAATTGCTTTAATCGTCTCTACTAAGACATGCTCCTGATAGGGGATAGCAAGTCCCCATCGTGCCTTTTCAACGATATGCCCGGTGGCAGTATTTGCCGTAACAATAATCGGTTTACCCAACTTCATTGCCTCAAAAAGCTTGGTTGAGCTTGCGTATTTATAATTGCGAAACTCAGGGTCGAGCAATGAGACCATGAGGTCTGCCTTATTGTTTAGTTCCATGGCCTGGTCATGCGAGATGCGGCCATGAAAGGTCACATTGGGCAGCTTTAGACGTTCAAATTCTTCAGTAAAGTAAGATAAATCCGCTCCCATACCAGCAATTTCGAAGCGCACCGTCGGCAAGGCTTGTGCCGCTTCGATAATATATTCGATACCCCGAATTCGTTTATTCAGCGCTCCAACATACGTAATTCGCAACTCTTTGCGTTTCGTAAAATCAACCGTTTGCTTTGTCGAGGGCAAAACCTCACTGTTATAGGTTACTTCACCCTTTTTCAATAGCTGCGTCTGTTCGTTTTTAGTATATTCTAATTGATCTAAGCGCTCCGGGTCCGGGATCAAGAAGCCATCGGCTCGCTCGAGATGATACCGGTCAAGCCAGAGAAACAGCTTACGCAACAACGATTGTTTGGGCAGCGGGTACTTCCCCTCAGTTGCGTCGTGAATATCAAAGATAACTCTTTTTCGAAACAGCTTGGCATACCAATACCCAGGGATGACCCCTTCAAGGTCGCAGCCATGAACAGCATCTGGTCGGAGACGAACTAATCGCCAGAAGCACCAGATGAACCAAAAAGGCAAATAGAGAAAGATTACTTTACTGCCAAGTGGCGCATTGCCGTAAAAACGATCTGCCGGCGGGGTCGTTTCTCGTATACTATCTCTATTCCAAAGTAACGCGTAACCTTGGCTAATCTTCTGGATTACGTTGTACATTTTGATCGTTCGAGTATCTGATCGAATGGAATTAGCTCGAATCAGTACAATCTTTTTATTCATGTCAGTCGCCTCCTTGCCCACCACTCAAGCAAGGCTTTTTCACTTTGCTCAAACCAGCCCCAGGGAAGCAGAGTGAGCACTAGGTAGTAGTAATAAAAAGGGAGAAAAGTTGGCACTAAAAGCCAAGCAGCAAACAGGTGGCGCACCGCCACAAACCATTGAGCACGTTGGCGATAGCCACGAGCAAAGTAGATGTGGAAATGGGCCATCTGTAGCCGTCTCGCTAGCGCATGTTGCCCGATCATATTAGCCTTTGACCATATAGCCGGCCAGTCAGCTGGCAGCGCGGGGCCCCTTTGCCCAAAGGTCTGCCAGTTCCGATCACGAATCTCTTGGAGGGCTCGTCGTTGTTCAGCGAGCTTTGCATGGCTCTCGCTGGCCGGGTTACGACGCCAGGAGTAGAGCGGTTGAGGAATGTTTGCTAATTCGCCTGCCTGAGCTAACCGAGACCATAGGTCATAGTCCTCAACTAAATACGCTGAGGGTCGATACCCACCAGCTTCATGTACTGCCTCTTTTCTGAACATCACCGAACCATGAACAAAGGGCGAGGCAATGGCTAGAATTCGCTCAATCGCCGCATGTGTTACAACAGTTGGCTGATACGATACCTGTTCGCCTTGAGCGTCAATTACATCAGCGTCGGAACCAACAGCAACAACTTTAGCATGGCTCTCAAGAAAATTACGTTGTTTGGTCAAACGCGTAGGAGCAGAGAGATCATCGGCGTCCATGCGCGCGATGTATGGCGTCTTAGCAAGAGCGACACCCTCGTTCAAGGTCTGGACAAGGCCTTTGTTTTCCTTATGGACAACAAGAATAATTCTTTTGTCATCATATGAGCGGATGGCATCTAAGCTACCATCAGTCGAGCCATCGTCAATAATAAGAAACTCGAAGTCCTGAAGGTCTTGAGCTAAGATGCTCTCGATAGCTGGCCGGATAAATGCTTCGGCATTGTACACCGGCATCAATACGCTCACTTTTGGTGTCATATCCGTTTCCATGTCTCCGGGATAAGGTCACTGGTATCTTTATCGGTTGCGTTAAACCACTGCTTCGGCGCAATAACAATTTTCTTTTCATTACGAGAAAGCCATGCTCCCCACCAGCTAAAGGTACTATTAGCAATCACAAAGTGCTTGGCATGCGACATGAGGCGGAGATCTTCATACCCATGATCGGCATCGTTATGGTCGACAAAGGTGGCGGGAGTGGCAAAAGTGATATGTTCCCGCGCCCAAGTAGGGTCATCAGAAAAAATATAAAACTGTGGCTGCTTCACCTGCTCTTTAATATAGGCGACTGCACGCTGATAGTAGTTGATATCACAGGTGCCGTGAATAGCCAGCGTCGCCTTATTGGCAACATAGTCACCACGACGAACATGCAGAACAACTGCTTCGCAAGCATCGATCTCTTTAAGCAATTCTTCATTCTTCCCAGTTGGTGGCGTCTTCACGGTAAGCTCATCGCGAATGGTATCGGCAATTTCCGCAAAATATTGCTCGGACTGCCAATAGCCGTCGAGATACACATTGTCGCCTAATTCGAGCACCGTAGGATCAACGTGGTAGTGTTTTTCCTTAGCATAAGAGGCTGGGGTTTTTGCTGGCAGTATGCGATCAAGCAGCGGTATTGTCACCTGACTGCCTTTTAATCGAGCAATCTCAGATTCGGTAGCCGCCTCTGCAGCATGAGCAAAGTAATCAAGGGCGTATTTATGGAGTGTGTATGTTTTAAAGTCCGAAACATCTATCTTCACCGGTACACCGTGGCGATGCGCTAGGGCTCTGCCAACAGCATATTGAAACAACTGGTTACCAAGCCCTCCGATAAGTCGCGTAATGATCATGCGTAATCCTTTTTCGTTAGAAGTTGATTCGTAATCTCTTCAAAAACGGCTTTTGGCCGCCAGATAGAGAAGTCCTTTGACCTCAGGTAGGCTTGCCCTGCAGCCTGATACCGAGCAAAGTCTTTAGCATCAAGCCCGCGGAGAAAGGTATTTAATTCACTAAAATCAGCAAAGTCACGCAAGTCAATAAAGCATGTCTTTGGAATATATGATTCGATATTAGGCGCGCCAAAGTACACTGGAACCGTCCCTACGGCAAGGCAATCAAAGATCTTTTCAGTAATATACCCGGGTGCCTCTTTTTCGTTTTCGAAGCAAAGCGCGTAACGATAGTTCTCAAGTGTCGTATATTTATCGGCAACACTGCCCCGGTAGGAACGATACGATCGTAAGGCATCTAGAATATTCAGGACGAGCTCACCGAGCTTACCGTAGCGTAAGGCGCTCTTTACATTATGCGGCGTGATGACCATATACTTCTTATCCCAATCACGTCCGTAGAGATCGAAGTCGCCTTGTTCTTCAAAAAAACGAATCGCCTCTCGGCGTAGGCCGTACAGTTCGTTTGGTACATAGCTATATTTATTTGCATTGATTAAGGTTAAGAATTTACGCTCTTCAAAACCTTTGGAGTTTTCCTTCACCGTCTGGCCCTGAGGGTAACGAAGTCGGTAAAAAAAATGATTATCAATAAGATCGTCACGAAAGGTAAAGACACGGCCGAATTGGCTATAAACCGCAGAATCATATTGCTCTGGCATAACTACTTCAGGCTCCAGCCGAAGCAAAACCAACTTCTCTCTTGGCACCTGCTTAGATTTGCAGAGCGTTAGAAAGTCTGGATTATAATTAAGCGCAAGCACTAGATCTGCCGTACCGAGATCGCCTTTATCGTAGGTAGCTAAAGTGATGCCATGCTTTTGTAAAACGTCCCGAAGCAAGCCATAGGGACCGTCGAAAAGCCGGTTTCCCATGTACATTTGCTCGCCAAATGGATCAATGAGATAGTGTTTCATCGTGTCTCCAGTTTCAGTGATCGGGCAGCCCAGCGGCCAGCGGCTTCAAGAAAGGCGGGTATGAGGTGAATAAGGAAATGTCGCTTGAGCGCTGGCGACATGGTTTTGCCGATCTTTCGTATAAACGGGCGGTCATTCCAATAACGAAGCAGTGTAAGAACGAAAGGAACGATCGGACGAACACCATAGGCACCAAACAGTCGTCGTTCCTTGGCCAGAATGTCACTCCACTTATTGAGAACATTGATCGTGCCCAGCTGCATTGTCGTACTCTGGCGCGACATGTTGCTCAGATGGCGCCGTATACCAACCAATTTATCAGGAACGAAGTCATAGTGAAAGGAGCGTGCAATACGAAGCCACATATCCCAATCTTCGTTAGTGGAAAGAGCCTCGTCGAAGAGGCCTGCACTGGCAAAACAATCCCGTTTCACTAAAACACCGCTTCCGCTACTGATCACCTGGTTACCATCCAAAAGCCTCATAAAAATATTACCAGAAATCTGTCGATTCAAGGGGAAGGTTGGGATGTCATTTCTCCGCTTACCAGTCTCGTCAATAATAAAATAGTCACAGTAGACAACCCCAAGAAGTGAGTCTGTTGATCGGCGAAACACTTCCCACTGCCGCTCGAGCTTGGTTGGCTCCCACGTATCGTCAGCGTCAAGAAAGGCAAGGTATGGCGCCTTCGACTGCTTGATGCCCGCGTTACGAGCTGAGCTCAACCCCCCATTTGACTTGTGAATATAGACAACAATCGGACTAGTCTTCGCGATAGACTCAACCACCATCCGAGTTCCATCAGTCGAGCCGTCATCGATCACGAGAATCTTCGTTGGCTGTAACGACTGAGCCAGCACTGAGTCTAGCGCTTCCTTGACGTAGGCTTCGCCGTTGTAGACTGGGATGACTACATCGATGGTCGCCAGATCAGTTTTCACGATCGCCCCTCCGGCCTTACTGCCTGTACCAATGCACGATAGGTTTTAGCATCAACTGGCCAGTCTAAGACTTCACTATAAAATAGCTTGCAGTACAGTGCGTACTTATCTATTGCGTAATTCTGATAGCTCTGAGGAACGCGTCGAATTTTGTTTCGGTTGGTATAGAAATTCATGCCACTCCCTACGGCGGAAAAGTGGATAAACTTATGCCCAAAGTCGATCAACGTGTTGAGCTCTGGATATGGATTGGTTGTCCGCTTGCCTTTAATGTCACAGCCGCCATAGTCATCGACTGAAAGATGGTCGATCTTCCCATCGTGATGGAGGATATCGAACATAACAGGATCAAAAAAGTCGATAACAGGATGACCGTAAGGGTTATATGTGCCTTGGCACATCTTTGCCAGTAATGCCTCATCGTAATCGCCAACCTTTTCTCGATTAAAACCAAAGAAGGCGGTTTGGCAGAGGTCGGTGAGGTGTCGTACATCGTCACGGTTATTGGGATTATGGACATAATTACGTCGGTAGCCAATAAGATCGGTGCCTTTTGACAATGGCTCTGTTAGATCAGCTAAGGCTGACTGTCGAAAGATAACATCACTATCGAAATGAAGCAAAAAACGTTCCGGACGCTGCTTGATAAGGTGAGCCCACAGTAGGGCTGTGCCCCGGTGGCCCGCGTTAAACCCTTCAAGAATTGACGGATTGGCCGTGAGGTCGACGCAGACCACCCTCTCATCTCGAGGAAGCCACAGAAAATCCTCCGGCGTCCCAAAAACATGGATCTTTTCTTTTTTGTGGTGGCGGAGAAAGCTCTCAATCGCTATCCGACCAATTTTGCCACACCGATATACCTCCGTGAAAATGAAAAACTCTGATGTATCTTTGGGGAGATCGGCTAGCTGACAGGAACTCACTGGTGAGAAATATTCGCTATAGCCCACTGGCGCGTCATGCACCAAGCCGAGGCGGCGCAAAAGCGACGATATCAACGAAGACGAGGTTTTTGCCGGAAGATTAGCTGCATCGCTTATCGCATCATTGAAGAATTGTTTTGGCTTGAATTCGCCGGTCGCGATTGTCGCAAGATCGGCAAACGAGGCCACGCCGTAGAGACCGAATAAACGGGCCCATGCCTTACGGTAGGGAGCGGTTGTCACGATAGATTGATCAAGTCGGTTAAACCAGTAAATGTACTCACCGAGCTCTCGTTCTTTTTGATATATAAAATCTTGCGTTACTTGGTGTGAAGCACCGTGGATGTTACCGATAAGGGGGGCATCGGTAAAAGCAAATACAGGATGTTTTTTGAGTACGCGAACGTAAAATTCTATATCGACAACCCACTTAATTTTTGGGTCAAATAGCTCTTTGACTGTCCGCCGATAGATTGTCGTGCTCGGCGCACCAAGAAAGTTACCGCAGAATAATATCTCGGGCTGCTCCCGAAGCAACTGGCGCTGTTGGTCGGTAGCACAGTGGATGTTTGGCTTACGCGCGCCGACTCTCCAGATCTCTGTGGCGCTAAAACCAAAATCAGCTTCTGGAAAATCATCAAGTAATTGGACGAACTTAGCAAGGCTCGTTTTTCGCGAGAACCAGTCATCGTGATGAAGAATCTTAATATAGTCACCTTTAGCTAACCGGATAGCAGCATTCCAGTTTTCCGGCGAGCCCAGCGGCTCTGCATTTTTAACGTACTGCAGTTTATTGCCAAATCTAAACTCTTTGAGAAGCTGCTCGACTGAGTCGTCTGGCGAATCATCCGTAATCACTACTTCGTAATCAGTAAATGTTTGATCAACAACTGATTGAAGCGTTTTACGAAGATAGTCTACTTGCTTATACGTTGGGATGCAGATTGAGACCTTAGGCGTCATGACTGAGAGCCTCCCCAAACCGTTCGATGGGCCTTAAGCCATTCCCAGGTTCGCTCTAAACCATCGTCAAAGCTTACCTGTGCCGACCAGCCAGTCTCTTGCTCAAGACGAGTACTCTCAAGCACATTGGCCGGTACGTCAAAACTACGAGTAGCTTCATGAACAATTCTCGGCGTAAGCTGTTCTTTAGCAGCAAGTCGGGCAATGGAATCTAAAATATCTTGGTTGGTTAGCCCCTCGCCACTCCCGATATTGTACACGCTACCAGCCGAACCCTTGATAACCGTATGCCAGATCCCGTGAGCAAGATCGTCAACGTGGATATAGTCTCGAATGGTACCGGTATCACCATACACCGTAATTTCTTTGTCCTCTAATATCGAGGCAACGGCAGTAGCGATAAATCCCTGACCACGATAGGGCAGCTGACCCTCGCCGTAAGCGTTTGACGGACGGAGAATAGTCACCGGAAGACCATAGAGCTCATGGAACATGAGACCATACTTCTCGATCGACAGTTTGGTGATTCCATACGGCGAGATAGGATTAGTCGGTGCATTTTCGGTGATCGGTAGCCGATCTACTTTCCCATAGACAGTCCCACCCGAAGAAAGAAGAATAAGTTTTTTAAGCGGGTAACTTTTTGCTACTTGGAAAAGCGTAAGCGTTGGCGGGAGGTTATGTTCAATATCTGAGAAAGGATCCTCAAAGCTGGTCTTGGGCACTGAAGCGTAGGCAAGGTGAATAACCACATCAGTTGCGCTCAGCACTCTTTCGAGAAATGATCGATCGCCATAATCACCCAGTTCGTAGGCGACATCAGCAAGCAGAGGATCGTTCGATTTCATACGGTCAACGATAGTGACTGATTCACCCTTACTCCGAAGCAGTCGGACAAGCGCCGAGCCGATAAATCCTGATCCACCAATAACGGTATAGTGCATACAAACCCTTTGTTTTGGCTTAGTAGAGATGGCGTTTTAACTTCCCTAGTATAGTATAGGCTAGCCTTGGAATAAACCGGTGCTCTGCATGGAGCCGAAGACGGAGTTTTTGTTGTTCTGCCAATCGGCGTAAGGATGACCGATCGCCGCCGTACTTTTCATATATGGCGCGAGCAAGTTCATCTACGAGACCGAAGAGCTCGGAAAGCGGAACGGAAGAGCTGGTTGGCTGATGAGTCAATGCAGCTAAAGCCTTCACCTCGGCATCATCAAGTTCACGACCAAGAAGTAAAGCAATATTCTCCTGACAAATACGGCTGACTCGTTTCGCAAACTCCACGTTGCCCGGTCGAGACATGCTTCCCGGCGTCTCTCGGTAAATATGCAAAATATCGGGAAGATTTGCGAGTTCAAACTCTCGAGCAACCCGCGACCAGAGTTCATAATCTTCTGGCGGCTGACGATTAGGATCGGTTGTGTAATATCCGACCGCATCAAAAACTTCCCGTCGAATTAGCACTGAGCTATGGACAAACGGCGAGTCAAACAATACGGCGAACTGCAGCTCGCTATTTGTTTCCGGATGTCTAAGGAGACGGTTGGTCAGCGTTTCACCAACTTGAATTTGCGAACTCGTACCAACAATACCGCACTTGGGATGCTGCTCTAAAAATTGTACTTCAAGTTCAAGATGTTTCGGATGCCAGAGATCATCCTGATCCTGACGAGCAATGAATTGGCCCTTAGCTTTCTTTATACCAATATTCAGTGTCGTTGCTAGGCCACAATTCGACTGTTCAATGAATATAATTCTTGGATCAGTAAAGCGCGCAACTACCGACCGAGGATCATCCTTTGAACCATCATCAATAATAATGAGCTCAAAATTCGTATACGTTTGACTGAGAACACTCTGGATAGCCGCTGCTAAGTACTGTGCCCCATTGTAAACTGGCAAGACAATACTAACTTCAGGATTTTTTGGTTTGTTCATTGAGCTTCTCAAATTCCTCGAATTTTCCTTGTTGGATTGCCGCAATATCTAAGTGATTCGGCACAGATAGATTCGCTAGACAGTCATGCAGCTGATCAATTTGTTTTGACCAAACAAATTCGATTGATTTCTTCTTACCAGCCTTCGCCAGGGAGAAAAGACGGTCTCGGTCATTGAGCAGCCGATCAAGGGTCTGAACACTAGTCTTGATGTCGAAAGGATCAATAAATACTCCGGTTATCCCGTCGGTTAAGTAATCCTCAGTTCCATATTGACTGGTGGCCACGGCGCAGCCAGCTGCCATCGCCTCAATTGGGGGTAAAGGGAAAGACTCGTACCAAGAAAATGAGACGAGCAAATGTGAGTCCGCGTAAAGATCTGCCAACTCCTTTGGACTCACCCAACCAGCATAACGATAGGGAAATCGGTCCGTTTTTGGATCATGACCATAAAAGATAATTTCGAAATTGTTATTCTTTTTAACGAGTTGTTCGAGAATTGCTAACTGCTGATCATAACCCTTGAAGGCCCGAGTTGGATCGCAGTAACTTAATAACCGTAGCCTCGAAGCAGTATGATATTTTTCAGCCGTTACCTCTCTGCCAAAAAGCTTCTGATCAATCCCTGGAGGTATAACCGTTGAGTCAAGATTGTAGTTGTTCTTAAACATTCGCTCAAGCCACTGGCAGTTGGTAATGTGGTGAAGGGGCAGATAGTTAATGCTGCGAAGTGTCAGTCGGTCACTTTCGTCGGTAAAAAGAAGCTCTTCAAAATGCATGTTGTGCATAACGATTGACTTACCTTGTCCCAGCCGATAGACTGCTTCACCAGTAAACGTATGGGTAGCAACCATGACGTCACTTGAAATACCTAGTGCTTCGTACTGTTGCATAAGACACTTTGTGTGTCGTGCAATGAGCTCAGCTGCCGTAGGGACAGGTAGTTTCCCCAATCTATAGCGCACTCCATTGTAGAGACCCTTGATATACGTAACAGGTGAAACCTGGGAACGAACCTGAAGTTTCTCAAGGTGCGCGTCTTTATGCCAGCGGAAAGCATCCGTATCAGTTACTACATAAACAGTATGTCCCTTAGCAACGAGACCGTCCATAAACTGATAGTGACAGAGCGGACCGCCACTTTTCCCGAGCTCAGTAAAAAAGTACGTAATTATCATGACCGTACCTCATGAGCTGTATCAAACTTAGGGTTCAGTCGAGCAAAGAGGTCAAGTGCATTTTTGAATGCTTGGTCCATGTTGAAATACTTATAGTTTGCCAAGCGACCAACAAAGTAAATATTATCCTTCTCTGCCTTCTCTGCCTCTTCTTGATACTTATGATAGATTTCTTGATTCCGTTCATTAGGGACGGGATAATAGGGTTCACCTTCCCACGTACTATACTCACGAGACACCGTAGTCTTTGGATGTTTTTGCTTCGTAAAGTGCTTATATTCTACAATTCGAGTAAAATCGTAGTCGTTCGGATAGTTAATAACCGAGTTCTCTTGATAATACTCTTGGTCATAGGTAGTGAACTCAAAACGCAGTGAACGATACTGGAGTTTATCAAATTTGTTATCAAAAAACTGATCAATTGGTCCAGTGAAGAAAAGCTTTTCAAAGCCGCTTAATTGATCTTTTATTTCCATATAGTCAGTATTAAGTCTTACGGTAATATTAGGATGATCGAGCATGCGTTCAAATAATGGCGTATAGCCGCCTTCTGGCAACGCCTGATAGGTATCGGTAAAATAGCGGTCATCAAAGTTGGTGCGAACCGGAATGCGGTTCATGACTAACGCATCAAGCTCAGCCGGCCACATGTCCCACTGTTTCTTCGTATAGTTTTTGAACATTTTTTCATAGAGCACTCTACCAACCCGTGCCAGCGCCGACTCTTCACTATTTTTCGGGTCCTCAATCTTTTCTACAGTATCGGCCAACCACTGTTGCATCTCTTCTTCGGTTTGAATGTTCAGCCCAAAGAGTTTGTTGACAGTTGTGATATTAACTGGAACTGGAACAAGCTGGCCATCCACATAACTGAGTACTTTGTGCTCATACGGATACCAATCACTAAATTGATGTACGTAGGTCCAGACGTCCTCGTAATTGGTATGAAAAAGATGCGCCCCATACTTCGATGTAAGGATGCCATCTTCGTTATAGTAGTCATAGCAGTTGCCACCAATATGGTCACGCTTCTCCAGAACAAGCACTTTCTTGTTACACACCGTCGCATAGCGCTCCGCCAAGACCGCGCCAGAAATACCTGCGCCAACAACAATAATATCGTAGTGCATGAATTACCTTATATGCTCAGTTTTATACTCGAGATGCGTAGCGACCTTACCAAATTTATGACCCTTGAAGATAACTGAACGCGGATCGCCTACATCCATAATCTCGAACTGTATATCTTGCTTTCGGTCAAAATCTTGGATAAATGGCTGGTGTAGGGCTACTTCAAAATAATGTGGGCCGACATTGAAGAGAAAGGCAGGAATGGCAATCCGTGTTACATAGGTACCTTTTTCGTAGTTCTTCAGCTCACCAGTCTTGTCGGATTCAGCTGAAAGGAGAAGGTAGTCACCTCCAGCAAAAAAGGCAAAGATTAAGAGTGCGTTTTGAAGCGGCTCTTCTACCGTGTAGGTTGCTTCTATTGAGAATGGCTCACAAATGGGGATTTGACTGGAGGGTTTCCCTTCCTGGTTTAGAATTCGAACCTGTGTAATATTAGCACTGCGATTTTTATCTTTATCAAAAGAAAGAACGGCGCCAGTGTGGGCATATTGATTGAGGTAGGTAGCGATAACTTCGCTGGTATTGCCCATTTTCTTCACTCGACCCTTCTCGAGGAAGATAACTTGGTCACAGAGCTGTTCAATGGCTCCCATGTTATGACTGACAAAGATAATTGTCCGTCCAGACTTCCCTACTTCCTCCATCTTGCCAAGACACTTCTTCTGAAACTCCACGTCTCCAACTGCCAGCACCTCATCTACAAGCAGTATCTCGGGTTCAAGGTGGGCAGCTACGGCAAAGGCTAACCGTACATACATGCCACTTGAGTACCGTTTCACTGGCGTATCAAGGAACTGTTCAATTTCAGCAAAGGCAACAATCTCGTCAAACTTTCGACGAATCTCGGATTGGGTCATGCCAAGAATAGCACCATTTAAGAAAATATTCTCCCGACCCGTCAGCTCAGGATGGAAACCGGTTCCCACTTCGAGCAATGAGGCCACACGACCATTAAGTGTAACGCTTCCCGTCGTGGGCGGATTGATCTGTGAAAGGATCTTAAGGAAGGTACTCTTTCCAGCCCCGTTACGACCAATAATCCCAACCCGTTCTCCGCGGTTGATGGTGAGGTTGATATCTTTAAGTGCCCAGAATTCCTCACCTTTTTTCTTCGACTGTTTTCCAAAACGGAACATCTCCGTGATAGAGTCACGAAGTGAAAGATACGGTCCGCTTGTACCACCAAGTCGGTACAGCTTACTGAGGTCCTTAACAGTAATAATTGGCTCTTTCATAATGTCCTTTAGATGATGTCAGCGAAAAACCGCTCGGTCTTACGGAAGTAGACGATACCAACCAGGAAGAAGGCGATTGCCATAAGCAATGAGACACCGACCAATGCCCAATCGACAACACCCGTACCAAGCAAGGTCGCACGAGCAGCAGTAATCACGCCAGTCATGGGGTTGAGATACAGCAACCACTGGAATTTTTCTGGCACTAATCCCACCGGGTAGATAACTGGTGTGACGAAGATGAGAATCTGCGTGAAGAATGGCAAGATATACCGAACATCTCGGTATTTTACGTTAACAGATGAGAGAAATAGCCCGAGACCAGCCGCAGCTAAAAGGGCAACAACGATAAGAATCGGCAATAGTACGATACCCTGCCAGTCAGGCATATAGCGATAGTAGACCATGAGTCCAAAAAGGACGACAAGAGCAGCAAGGAAGTCGATGGTTGGCGTCACGGTTGTCGATATCGGCAAGATAAGACGAGGGAAGTAAACTTTCTTGATTATATTTTCGTTCTCAACAAGACAGTTTGTAGCGTTAGTTAATGCCGTAGAAAAGTAATTCCAAAAGAGTAAACCGGTGTAGACAAAGATTGGATAGGGAACGCTATCGGACGGTAGGCCGGCGAGTCGACCAAAAAATATCGTAAAAATAATCATCGTTACAAAGGGCTGGAAAATGGCCCAGGCAACGCCCAAAATAGTCTGCTTGTAACGCACTTTGATATCACGCCAAACAAATATGTAGAGGAGCTCTCGAAAACGCCAGAGCTCTGGTAGATTGATCTGGATTAAACTTTTAGGTGGTGTGATAACGGTTTTAAATGACATGCAACGATACTACTTTCTACTCATGTGACGCGGCAGGCTGAGCATTTGATAAAAACCATTCATATGTCTTGCGAATGCCTTCTTCAACATCAATCGTGTGATGCCAACCAGCAGCGTTAAGCTTTGAGACGTCGAGCAACTTTCGAGGCATGCCGTCGGGTTTCGTGGTATCGTACTCAAAGGTTCCTTCGTAACCAACAACTTTGGCGATCACCTCAACCAGCTCACGCATCGAGTGATCAATCCCTGTGCCGATATTTAAGAACTGCTTTTCTGTATATTCCTGAAGCAACCAATAGACCGCGTTCGCTAAGTCGTCAACATAAAGCCATTCACGTCGACTATTACCGGTTCCCCAAACAGTCACGGTGGACGCGCCGCTTTCTTTGGCCTCATGAATACGACGCAGTAAGGCAGGTAGGGCGTGTGAAGTTGCTGGATCAAAGTTGTCATTTTCGCCGTAAATGTTTGTCGGCATGCACGAGATAAACACCTTACCGTATTGCTCAAAGATTTTTTCGCACGCCTTAAGCCCCGCAATCTTGGCGATAGCATAGCCTTCATTGGTCGGCTCGAGTGGACCGGTGAGCAGGTACTCTTCCTTCATAGGCTGAGCGCACTCTCTGGGATAGATGCAACTACTGCCTAGGAAGAGCAGCTTGGCGACATCATGATCTAAAGCCGCTTGGATGATATTGCCTTGGATCTGGAGATTCTCTAAGAGAAAATCCGCCGGCGACTCCATATTTGCTTTAATACCACCAACTCGAGCAGCAGCAAGTACGACGTATTCAGGTTGTTCCGTCGCAAAGAACACGTTAACCGCGGCCTGATCAAAAAGATCAAGCTCTTGTCGAGTTCGCAGTAACAGGTTAGTGTAGCCTTCGGCAGTAAATTTTCGAACGATTGCCGAACCTACCATACCCCGGTGGCCAGCAATAAAGATCTTTGCGTCTTTGGGAATCATGGTTACTTCCTCAATAGCCCGGCGAGCGTATCAAGTTCGTCGTCGGTTAGCTCCGGGTTATTACCGAAATAAAAACCGGTCTTGTGAATAGTTGCTGCATTAACGCAATGCTCAGTAGCAACAGCATACTTCTTATAGAAGGGTTGCTGCGTCATGTCGCCTGCAATGACCGGTCGAATTTCAACCTCAGCCTCAGTGAAGCGCGTCTTGTACTTTTCCGCTGTCGCTTCATCCTTACAGATAACTGGCATGGCAAAGTTCGAGACACGATCCATGTGATCGATAGCGAAGACATGAAAATCATCGTTTACTGAAACGGCTTCATGGAAACGTTGGAAGTTTGCTGAACGCTTATTCACAATTTCGTCGAGATACGGAAGCTGTACATTGCCCAGGAAGCCATTAATTTCGGTTGGGCGAGCATTGTATGCCAGGTCATAAAACACATATTTCGCCAGGAAGTCGTTAACATGATTTTCAGTTCGAAGTTGCTGTTGCTTTTCTGGCTCAAGGTTACGATCCCAACCGTGAGCTCGGACCATCTTCAGCATATCGTACAACGCTTCGTCGTCAGTGCAGATCATGCCACCTTCAATCGTGGACATATGGTGGCCGACAAAGAAAGAAAAGGTTGAGGCAACGCCGAAGTTGCCGAGCAGCGTACCATAAGCCTTAGAGCCAAGTGATTCGCAGTTGTCTTCAAGGAGGACGATTCCCTGCTCATCACAAAGACGACGAACTTCTTCAAGCTCATCGCAAAATCCAAGAACATTAGTAAGGAAGAGTGCTTTGATATCTTTGAGATGAGGGGCGAGAAGCTCAGGCGAAACGTTCAGCGTGTCCAGTTCACAGTCAATCGCTACCGGCTCGAGTCCAAGCTGAATAAGCGGCATGATATTCGTTGCCCAAGTTAAGGCTGAGAAGCCAACCTTATCACCCTTTTTCAGCCGGCCAAGATTCATCATCGCTTGGATGAGCACCAGATTTGCCATACTCCCACTACTGACAAAGAGCGCGTAGCGACGGTCATGTTTCGCGGCAAAAGCGGTCTCGAATTTCTGGCACTCCACACCCATACTTAAGATGTCTGCCTGGCCGATAAAGTCCGTTAATTTGGCCTTAGTCTCAGCTTCGTGATAAAAGGTCGACTTGATCAGCTTAATCATTGATTGGACCTCCAGCAAGCTTGGTCTCGTGTTCAAGGTCGGCGTCAACCATGATACGAACAAGTTCTTTGAAGGTGGTCTTTGGTGTCCATTTTAGGGCTTTTTTGGCTTTACTGTAGTCGCCGATTAAGAGATCTACTTCCGCTGGTCGGAAATAGCGGGGGTCAATAGCGATAATTGTCTTGCCAGTTTTCTTATCAATACCCTTCTCGTCAACCCCTTCGCCCTGCCATTCAAGGTCAAAGCCAAGATGTTGGCATGACTCTTCGATAAACTCACGAACCGAGTGGGTCTCGTTAGTAGCCACAACATAGTCATCGGCCTTGTCTTGCTGGAGCATCAGCCACATGGCTTCAACGTAGTCTTTGGCGTAACCCCAGTCTCGCTTAGATTCAAGATTACCCATGTACAGACATTTATCGAGACCGAGCTTAATTCGGGCCAAGCCACGAGTCACTTTTCGGGTAACAAAAGTTTCACCTCGACGTGGTGACTCATGGTTAAAGAGGATACCGTTGCAGATAAACATGTCGTAGCTCTCACGGTAGTTTTTACTGATCCAGTAGGCAAAAACTTTGGCCGCACCATAGGGAGAGCGAGGATAGAATGGCGTCGTTTCTTTCTGCGGTACTTCCTGAACTAACCCAAACATTTCACTACTCGATGCTTGGTAGAACTTCGTCTTAATGCCTGTTTCTCGGATTGCATCGAGAATACGGAGCGTCCCCAGGCCGGTAACATCGGCCGTGTACTCAGGTACATCAAAACTTACGCGAACATGACTTTGGGCGCCGAGGTGATAAATCTCGTCAGGCTTGAGCTTCTCAAGGAGTCGGCTAATATTGCTGGCGTCAGAGAGATCGCCGTAATGCAAGAAAAGCTTTACTCCACGGTCATGAGGGTCCTGGAAGAGATGATCGATGCGTGAAGTGTTGAAGGTTGAGGCCCGTCGAATGAGCCCATGAACTTCATAACCCTTCTCAAGCAGTAGCTCAGCAAGGTATGACCCATCTTGTCCAGTAATGCCAGTGATAAAAGCCTTCTTCTGACTCATTGGAAACTCCTCAATGTCTCTTCTAGGCCGCGATCGAGAGAGTAACTCGGTTCCCATCCTAGATCACTTTTTATTTTATCAATTTTTGGACAACTTCGCCGTAGCTCACCGTGCCTTGGCGCTACATGTTGAATTGGCTGTTCAGAAAGCCCGGCTTCCTTGGCAACACTGATGAGACTGGCAGCAATTTTATTTACGGAGGTTTCAATACCGGTTCCAACGTTCCACAAGCCCGAACGCTCCGACTGCAACGCGGCAGTAATAGCCAACACAATATCAGCAACATAGATAAAGTCACGTGACTGTTCGCCATCACCGTAGATAACTAACGGTCGTTTATTAACTAGATTCTTCGAAAATATCGCGACGACGCCTGCTTCGCCATACGGATCCTGCCGGGGCCCATAGACATTGGTGAAGCGTAATATCTGAAGTTTCATGCCAAGCGTTTCATAGAAATCAAAGTAACGCTCTGTTGAGTATTTCGATATACCATACGGCGAGAGCGGTTTTGCTTCAGTGAGTTCGTCAGAAGGAACAACTGCGTCATCGCCATACATTGCTCCCGCCGTTGAAGCGAAGACAAGCTGATTGACACCGCAAGATCGAGCGGCTTCAAGCAGGGTAAGGGTACCGATAATATTAGTATGGGCGTCCAGCAGTGGGTCAGAAACTGACTTCGTAACACTCTTCTGAGCAGCTAGGTGGCAAATTCGATCGAATGATCGTTCTGAAAAAATGCGTTCCAAAAACGTACGGTCAGTGATCGTTCCTTCATGGAATAGTGCTTTGGGATTAAGATAGTCACGCTGGCCAGTTGAGAGATCGTCAACAATAGTCACTGTATGACCCTGAGCTATAAGATGATCAACAAGATGGGACCCAATGAAACCAGCTCCACCAGTGACAAGTATGTTCATACGATTCATCGTAGCATAACCTTATCCTTCAAACAAGCAGCGATTAAGGAGTAAAAGTATATATTATTAGGATACTTAGAGCATCCAGTAATCAGCTTCGTTAGACAGGTGCTTTCGATAGAGACCAGTAATATCTACAACAGCGGCACCTCGAGCAATATGCGTAGCTATCTCGGCCGCTAAGCTCTTAAAATGATCATGCGGCGCAGCGACAACGATCACATCGTACTCATGGCTTAGTCCTTCAACTGCAGTTACACCGAATTCTTGGGCGATCTCTTCAGTTGTCAGCATGGGGTCGTGACCGTGCACCTCGACGCCTTGCTTGGTAAGTGATCGAATAGTCCCTTGAATCTTTGAATTTCGCATATCGCGTACATTCGGTTTAAAGGTTAGCCCCATGACAAGAACCTTCGATTCACCGTGCGGTCGCTCTTGTTTTTCAAGCGCCTGAAGAACCGCCTGAGTCACCGCCTGGTCCATGCCGTCATTGATTTTTCGAGCAGTCATAATAAGCTCGGGTTCATAGCCCAACTGTTTTGACTGATGCACAAGATAATACGGATCAACACCGATACAGTGGCCACCAACAAGACCGGGACGATACGAGTGAAAGTTCCATTTCGTTCCCGCAGCCTCGAGTACTTCTTGAGTGCTAATCCCCATGGTCCGAAAAATCGCAGAAAGTTCATTAACAAGAGCGATGTTCACGTCACGCTGGGTATTCTCGATGATCTTAGCCGCTTCCGCCACTTTAATTGATGGCGCCCGATGTACACCAGCTTTGCAGACTGTACTATAAACCGTAGCTACAAGTTCGGCGGTTTTAGGGTCTGATCCAGAAACAATTTTTACTACATCCGCCAAGCCATGCTGCTTGTCGCCAGGATTAATTCGTTCTGGAGAATACCCGACGAAAAAGTCTTTACCAAACATAAGGCCTGATGCTTCAGCCAGAATTGGTACACAAAAATCTTCGGTCACTCCAGGATAAACCGTCGACTCATAGACAACGGTTGTGCCGGATTGCATGTATTTTCCGACCAGTTGGCTGGCTTTCTCGAGCGGTCCGAGGTCGGGAAGATTGTCATCGTTGACTGGCGTGGGAACGGCTATGGCAATAAAGTTTGTTTTGCGCAACAAAGCGGGATCGCTGGTATAAATTACTGAACTTTCTCGTAGCTCTTCTTTACTGAGCTCACCAGAAACATCCATGCCTTGCATTAACGCCTCAACACGACCGGCATTAATATCGAATCCATAGGTAGTATATGCAGTTTTGCCAAAGGCTAGCGCAAGCGGCAAGCCAACGTAGCCCAAACCGACTACTGCAATAACAATTTCAGGGCTTTTCATCTTTGAATCTTCTGACACGATATCTCCTCAATCCCTCTTAGTGCAACTTGCTGTTGTAATCATAACAAATCAGATACTAAATATATACGACTACTCTGTTCTCCGTGGTTTGGAGCGATTTCTCGTAACCAGAGTAAGATATACTGTAAAAAGGAACCCAAGCACTAGGGCCATGTAAACAAGCGTGGTTAAGATTGAACTACCGAAAGCAAATCCACTCTCTTCAAGAAGCTGGTACGGGGCAGGCAGTAGTCCAAAATAGAAGAATGTCACTAGTATAGCAAAGACGAGGAAATGTACAGGATAAGGAGTGGGCTTCTTCTGGACGAGTACAACGATGCCAAACAGAATAAAGCTCAGAATTACCGGCCAATCAAGGAGAAATGGCGCGATATAGAGCAGCAACAACACTGCAATAACTAAGAGCCGAAGTAAGGTTGGTCTAACGCGCATGCTTCAACTCCCAAATACTCACTGAGCCGGATCGGTAGATAGGCTCGTAGTATTTCTTGACCACATTAGGCACTTGATGCACTACGGAATAATAAAGGTATCGCGCGCCAAGACCAACCTCGGGGCTGAAATTATCTTTCGTGAGATTCGGATCAATGGCCAATTCCGAAATAATCGTATTCGTATGACCGATCAGCGCCTTAATCCACAACCCTTGTTTTCTTGGTGCCATAATCGATTCACTTGGGGCAATATTGTCCTTAATCCAAGCAAAAGCATTGCGATCTTCCGGCAGCATAACGGCATGGGCATCCGGATTCGTAGCCTGCCAGAAGCCAATTGTCTGGTTAACCCGATAATTAGGCAATACCAGCAAGATAGCCAATCCAACCCCCATGGCTACAGCTAGCTCTCGA
>CBINIT010000017.1:0-23655 GCA_966250865.1 uncultured Candidatus Berkelbacteria bacterium | reverse complement strand
CCGCTCTCAAAAACAATATTGATACTATTTATCTTGATCAAAAAATCGACTCAACCTGGCATGTTACGAGCTACTACCTCAAGATAATTGGTGCGCCCTTCGCCAGACTCGCAAAGTTGATCGGTAAACAGTCCTCTGCTGGACTACGCAAACTCCAGCGAACAACGAAAAAAACCTATCGCGAACAGATTCAGCCTAAAGCTCAAGACCTTGCGTCAACCGCAACGACAGGTAGCTCCCAGCTTCTTAGCCAACTAAAAGAAGGTGCCACTCCTACCTTTTCCAAAGTAGGCGAGGCACTGAACAAAGCGAAACCTGGAAAACTGAACCTCAGCATCCCCACTTTCAGCACCGATAAAGAAGGTGGGCCGGTCGTCAATCATTACACAGCTAGGCGCAACCGATCGACCGGTCTGAATCTTCTCCTGCAAACACTTATCAACCTAGCAGCGGCAACCATTCAACAACTGATCACAACATTCAAACGCTCTCCTCGAACCTGGTATATTGTCACAGCGGTCGTTCTCTTGATCGCCATTGGCACCGGTATCGAATTCCGTCAAAAGGACGAGAAAATTAACCCAGCAGTTGCCCGAGCTATTTTTAACGAGATGGAAGATCTTTCCGAAGAGGCGAAGCAAGCCAAGATCTTTGGCAATAACAACAAGGCACGAGCGGCACTCCTCGATCTCATCGCGAAAAACAACGAACTCGGCAAAGACACCGAGCAGGCTAAGGCAGCGCAAAAGCTAGTTACTGAAGCAGAGAAAGAACTTACTATCCTTGCTGGCGCAACGCACCTTTCTGGTGAGACCCCCCTCCTTACTCTTAATGAGACGGCACAGACCGGGCTTATCCATGATGGCAACCTCTACTACAGCACTGACAAAGGCGAGATCAAGCAGATCCTTTTGACCGGTGGTGAGGCAACGCACTTGGCTGATCTTCCAGGGGGCAAGGCTGCAAATCTCATGCATCTCGACACGGCAGCAAAAACTATCATGGTGCAAACTTTTGATGGCCAGCTCTACCAACTAAACGGAAAAAACTTGACGAAACTGGACCTCGCCGATGGCGACGTTCCCGTAGGAACCGGCCTCAGCAGCTTTGGCGGCATCTTCTATCTCCTTGATCCAGCCGGTAGCGAAATCTGGAAATACACGGTAACCGGAACGACTGTGGCGAAAGAAGAGTACACCAAAACCAGTAAGGTTAGCCTTACCGACGGCATTGGATTAGCCATCGACGGCAATGTCTTTGCACTCCATAAAACCGGGGTCGTCAGCAAATACGTCCGCGGTCGACTGAATGAGTTTAGCCTGACCAACATCCCAACGCCTTACGATACAATCAGTAATCCCTTAAACTTCTTTGCGGTCGAAGATGCAAATAACTACTATCTGGCTGATCGCGGCAACGACAAGATTCAACCGAGAATCATTGAGTTCGACAAGAATGGACAGTTCGTTCATCAGTATCTCCTACCTCAGAAATGGCAAAAGAACATTAGGCTCGTTCGGGCCAATCCAAAGACACACAAAGCTTGGGTGCTTGTCGGCAAAGAGCTCCACGAATTCACGTTAGTTCAGTAAGATACTGCTCAAACTCTTCAAAAACAAGTCGTCGGACAGAGGTCCGGTGTTGTTCGGCCTCTGACATCGCCGCCCAAACCATGTTAGACCCTTCAGGAATAAAGATATCATCAGTCCATGGCGAGAGACCAGCGGCCTGTTTAGCGATCTCCCCTCTTCCCTGTTTCAAAATAAATTTGTACTCATTGCCATCAAAATAGCCAAGCATGATCTCAACTGTTGCCGATCGATCATCGAACTGATCAAGCAGTCGACAGACGTTGGTTGGTGTAAGTTCGTTGATAAACCACTTCACCAGTGGCCCAGGAAAATTACCTAGAGCATGAATGCGAAGTGAGGTATCTTCGACAAAGACCGGTCGTTTTACTCGTTCATAGGCTGTTGTCACCTTTGCTCGGACTACTTCCTCAAGATCGAGTGACTGAATCTCCGGTAAGTCGATTGGCAGATGTTCATACGAAAAGCTAATATAATCTTTGAGACGTGCGGCCTTCAGCGGATTACTGGTAATATACACAAGTGGCTGAGTCATGTTAAATCCGATCAGCAACCCCAATACCTAGTAGGTGAAGCCCGTTCTTCAGAACCTGAGCTGTTGCGGCGGTCAGTGCTAGCCGAAATTCAGTTGTCTTTGCGTCGTCGGTGATGATTTGGTGTTGACCATAGAACAGACTATATCGAGAGGCCAACTCAAAGAGAAATCCAGCGACCATGTGCGGGGCATAGTTCGATGCTGCTTGGCCGACGACTTCGCCGAAACGATAGAGATATCGGAGGACCTGTAGCTCTTCTGACTTCAATTCACTGACCGGCAAGTCTCCGAGAACATTGATTGATTCGTCGGTAAAGTTGGCTTTCGCCAAGACACTTCTACAGCGCGCAAAGGCGTATTGAAGGTAGGGGCCAGAGTTGCCCTCAAATGACAGACTACTTTCCACGTCGAACATAATATCCTTACCTGCTGCAGAACGAAGGAATGAATATTTGATCGCGCCAACCGCGACGAGCTCGGCAATCGCTTCTCTTTCCGCTTCTGGATAGTCACGACTTTCTTTGATGAAAGCACTGATCTGCTCTTTGACCATTTCGACAAGGGAAAAGGCACTCAAAATTTGGCCAGTTCGGCTCGACATCTTACCCGTCGAAAGGTTGACCATGCCGTGATGTAAGGTAGCTATCTTGCCGATAAGCTCAGGGAAGAGCAGCTCCATCGCCTGCTTTACTACTCGCCAATATTCTTTCTGATCATTACCCGTTTCGATAACAGCTAAGTCAAAGTCGAACTCTTCGCGTTTCTTTTGGATCAAACCAATATCTTTTGCCTCATAGGTTGGATTACCGTGCTGATTAATAAAAACACGGGTATGAAGACCGTAATTCTCACCACGGAAGATTATCGCCCCTTGATCCTCTTCAAAAATCTTTCCAACATTATCCCGAACGGTCTTTTGACCCAACGTATAAACTTCACTTTCCAAAAAGTGACGATTGTATGCGATTCCTAAACGACCCTCAAAGTCATTGTATGCATCGAGGCTCCATTGCCGTGTCTTTTCCCAGATCGGCATAATCTCAGGATCTTTTTGATAAATGCCACGGTTGAGTGCATCAATTTCCCGTTTTGCTTCTGGATCACTATCATACGCACCAGAGCCTTCTTGGTAGCATTGCTGCAAATAAGTCACTTTTTCGCCAAGCGTTTCCGGATCGGCTTGGTTATGTTTCAAATAGGCCCATAAGCATTTTGCTACATGCGGACCAGCGTCTCCTTGGTAATTGGCACGGATGACCGTGTAGCCTTGTGACTCAAGTAGACGGCTACAGCTTTCACCATAACAGTAGGAGTAAAGGTGACCAATATGAGCAACTTTATGGGTGTTGGGTTGACCATATTCAAACATCACCGTTTTACCAGTCCCTTGATCTGTTTTCCCATATCCATCCAACTGCTCAAAAGCTTGCTGGACATGCGACCAAAAGAACTCTGGCTTAAGATAAAAGTTGATAAATCCTGGGCCGGCAATTTCAATCCGCTCAACAATCTCAACAGAATCGAGCTTTTCGATAACTTTTTCAGCAACAGCTCGAGGACTCTCCCCTACTTGTTTTGCCAAAATAAGTGCGATATTAGCGCTGTAGTCACCGTGCTCTTCATCTTCAGGATGAGTGATCGTAAATGGTGGTAACTCAGCTTCAGGATAGGCCTTAAGCGCAGCCTGAAGTGTCAGTTCGTGTAATTGTGATTGCATCATAGGTACCCCTTAACTTTTTTCAAATTGGAGCGTCTTAAGAATAGCTTCACGTCGGCTGCTAAAGAAGGGCAACGTACCGTCGCAGAGGCGGAACGTTACTCGAACGATACCCTGGCCCTCTCGGATTGGAAAGGCATAATGTTCGTAGTCACAGGATCCGTCCAAGAAGAGCATACGATATCCGGTCGTGCCGTTTAACTCAAACATTTTCGGGTCCCGAACCACAAAGCCGTTCCAGGTACCAAGCTCCGTAACGTTTTCTCGACTAAACGGGTAATCATAGAAACGAAGCACTAGTTGGTCGGTGGTTGCGGTAATAGACTGAAACTCAACCACATCTGCCGTTTTTCGAGCCAAACGACCGGAGGCGCCTATGGCCTGACGAAAGCTCGTGCGAATCCGGACATCTGGCGGATAACGTAAAACCATCCCATCATCCGGTCGGCTATATTCCTGCCAGGAAGCAAGCTCGTCAGCCGTAACTCGTCGCTGCTTAAGACCGGCAAAATTACTTCGCCAATACGGCGGGTTCGGATTAAGGGTTGGCAGTGGTTCAAACTCAGGATTAAAGAAGCTAATCAATCCGTATGCAATAACAAACAAAAGAACAGACAGTGCCGCGGATCCTATTTTTCGCCATTTGAGCGACGAAGTAAAGCGGCCGATCTTATTTGACTTTAATGAACCGACGTTTGCCAACCTGGATAACCATACCTTTCTTCGTCTTAATTGGGTAGAGTGCGTCATCAACAACCTTACCATCGAAACGAACTCCGCCCTGCTCAATAAGCCGACGAGCTTCCGAGGTACTCTCAACTAATCCGGAATCAATCAGTGCTAATACGACCGTTTTGTAACTAGACTGCATCTTTTTCTCTGGCATCGCATCGGGTAATTGACCTTTCTGAAACTGCGCAATAAAACCCTCTTCTGCTCGAGTCGCTGAAGCCAAACCGTGATAGATTGCGGTAATCTCTCTGGCTAATTGCATCTTCACGTCTCTTGGGTTGGTCAAACTGTCCGCCAACTCTTGCTGGATCGTAGCAATAGTCTCGACAGGAAGATGGGTTGCCAACTGAAAGAATTCAATAATAAGCTCATCGGGAATAGACATCACTTTTCCGTACATGTCTTGTGCGCTGTCTCGGAGATTAATGGTATTGCCGAGACTTTTTGACATCTTCGCTTGACCATCAATGCCGTGGATATAGGGAAAGAGCATGACATCTTGCTCCTTTTGACCGTAAGCCCGCTGCATTTGCCGGCCCATGAGACAGTTGAACTTTTGGTCTTGGCCGCCAAGCTCGAGATCCGCTTTCAGGATGACGGAGTCGTAGCCTTGCATAATCGGGTAAACAATTTCGTGAACATGAAGTGCGTGACCTTCCTCGATACGTTTCGCAAAGGTCTCGTGGCTCATGAGATGGTTGATCGTCGTCTTCGCGAGAAGCTCAAGGGTATCTCGCATCGTGAATTTGCCATACCACTCAGAGTTATATCGAACTTCTGCCTTCTCAAGATCCAAAACTTTGCCAACCTGCTTAAGGTACTCCTTGGCGTTGGCTCGAGTCTCCTCGAACGACAGCATGTTTCTTGCCTCAGCCTTATCGGAAGGATCACCAAGCTGAGCCGTATAATCTCCAAAAAGGATGATGGCCGTATGTCCTGCTTCCTGAAAAGCTTGAAGCTTTTGGAGCGGTACAACATGACCGATATGAAGGTCTGGCTTGCTTGGATCGATGCCGAACTTTACCCGCAACGTTTTCCCCGCCTCAAGAACTGATGCCAGATGACGAGCATCGATAACTTCAGTCGTATTGCGCGTGAGGAGTTCGTTATTGCTCATTAAAGACCTTCGTTACTTGTTCTGATTTTTCTCATATTGTATACTAATACTAACCTGAAAGCTAGCTCTCAACGAGCCAAAGGATAACGATGAAAAAATGGTCATTAGCCCGCCGAATTCACAACCCCTTGCAAGTGGGGAAGCACGTTAAGGATTTTAGAAAACAGCTGCACGAACGAGGCCTGACCAAAAAGAAACTCAAGCAGTACGCCATCATGGCCACCCTTGCCGGTATCGGTTGTATTGTTCTGCTTTTTGCTTGGTATGCTAAAGATCTCCCTACACCACAAGGTATTCGTCGCAACTTAGAGTCAGAAGAAACCACTAAAATATTTGACCGGACCGGCGAGCATCTTCTGTATGCCATTTCCGGCGAACAGCGCCGCATTTCGATCCCGATGAGCGAGATGCCTGACCACGTTCAGAAAGCCTTTGTCGCCCTCGAAGATCGAAACTTCTACCGGCACCAAGGTATCGATTTTCGTGGCCTGCTGCGCTCAGCCTATTACGACGTCACCCGACGAACAACACGCTACGGCGGATCAACCCTCACGCAGCAGCTCGTCAAGAACGCTATTATCCGCGACGGAGCAAAGCGCTTCGACCGCAAGATTCGCGAAGCTATCCTCTCGATTGAGATCGAAGCAATGTTCTCGAAAGACAAGATTCTTGAGCTGTACTTAAATGAAGTACCATTTGGCGGACAAACCTACGGCATCGAAGCAGCAAGCGAGACCTACTTTGGCAAAAAAGCCAAAGACCTGACGATTGAAGAAGGCGCAACGTTAGCCGCTATGGTCCAACGCCCGAGCTACTTCTCTCCCTACGGCTCCCACGTCGACGAGCTCAAAACTCGTCGTGATTATGCCATCACCCAGATGGTAAATCAGGGCTATATAAAAAAAGAAGCGGGCGATAACGCTAAAGAAACAAAACTCGTAACTGTTCCTCGTCGAGACACCATTCTTGCTCCACACTTTGTGATGCACGTTCGCGATGTCATCGAGGAGAAATACGGGCCAGAGATCTTCCAAAAGGGCTTGAAGATTACCACTACGCTCGATATCGAACAACAGAAATATGCCGAGGAGGCAGTGGCTGAAGGTGCTGCTACCAACCGGCAGCGATATGGCATCGACAACGCCGCCCTTGTCTCCCTTAACCCAAAAACCGGCGAAGTATTAGCTATGGTAGGAAGTGCTGACTACTTCGACAGCGAGATTGGTGGTCAGTTCAATGTCACAACTGCCCGTCGCCAGCCAGGGTCAGCCTTTAAGCCGATTGTCTATGCCACCGCACTCAAACAAAAGTACAACCCGGCCTTCGTGTTCTATGACCTCCCCACGGAGTTTGGCAACTATAAGCCAAACAACTTCGATGGCCGGTTCCGCGGCCCCGTTACCATGCGTGAAGCCTTAGGGCAGTCACTGAACATTCCAGCGGTGAAAGCACTTGCCCTGGTCGGTGTTAAAGAGGCGATAAAAACGGCTGAGGATCTCGGTATTACTGGTCTCGACAATCCCGATAAGTATGGTCTCTCCTTGGTCCTAGGATCGGCCGAAGTAAAGCCAATCGAGATGGCTCAAGCCTATGGTGTCTTCGCTAATGGTGGCGTCCGACAAGATACGGCCGTAGTACTTAAGATTGAAGACCACAAAGGTAAAGTTATTGAGGAGTTCAAGCCTGAAAAGGGTCGCAAAGAAGTACTCGACTCACAGATCGCCTACCAAGTGAACGATATGCTCTCCGACCAAGTAGCGAAACAGCCCGTGTTCGGCGGCCTTCTGTCGTTTGGTAACCGGCGAGTTGCCAGCAAGACAGGCACCACCAATGGGATCACCAATGGGCAGTCTGACGTTCGCGATGCTTGGACCGTCGGCTATGTGCCTTCACTATCAGTAGCCGTATGGACCGGAAATAACGACCACTCCCCTCTTGGCAAGGGCGTTTTGGCAGCCAACGCTGCAGTACCGATCTTCAAGAGTTACATGAATAGCGCCTTAAAGCGTCTTCCAACAGAAAGTTTCTACCGACCAGACGGCGTGAAGACCGTAACCGTCGACAAGCTTTCCAACAAACTCCCAAGTGACGCAACACCTCCTAACAGCAGCATCACCGACATCTTTGCCAGCTGGCAGGTTCCGAATAAACAAGACGATGTCCACGTTAAGGTTAAACTCTGCAAGGGAACCGACCTTCTAGCAACCGACGAAACACCAAGCGATGAAACCGAAGAACGTTACTACGCTAGTGTCAAATCAGAAAAACCAAATGATCCTGCTTGGGAAGGGCCGGTACGAGCCTGGGCTCAATCAAATGGCCTCAATAACCAACCGCCAACCCAGAAATGTGACAAATTCACAGCTGAAAATCGTCCACAGGTTGCCATTAGTCGACCTGCCAATGGCGACACCTATAGCGGCGAGGTGATTATTGATGCCACTGCTAGCAGCCCATTCAATATTGCTGAAGTTGAGTTTTACGTTGACGGTAGCTCGATCGGTAAATCTACATCCGCTCCGTACAGTATCGCCTACGATACGCGACGTCTTGGGAATGGGAGTCACACTATTACAGCTGAAGCTAAAGATGGCTATAGTCGCAAAAATAAAGCTTCCGTAACTATCAACGTTACCAAAGAAGCTACGCCACCCGGTAATGTCAGTGGAGTTACCACCGTTCCCGGCAAAGGCCAAGTTCAATTAAACTGGCAAAACCCTTCAGACACCGATCTTTCCCGAACCCGAATTTATGTTTCCGAAACCTCAGGTCAAGTTGGCTTGCGCTACTCGACCGAACCAGAAGCTAGCCCAAGCAGCTCTGGTTCCATCACCATTACTGGTTTAACGAGCGGAAAAACATACTACTTTACTATCCGCTCCGTAGACCAGAATAATAACGAAAACCAATCGACAACCCAGTACCAGGCCATCTCACTTTAAATGAGTGCTTAGTGAGAGAGCCTCTATTATACTATTATGAATTGGCGGAAGCGGTCTTCTGACCGACTGGTGCAACAAAGATCATCTTGCCCGCTGTCGTCTGGTAGATGCGGGTAACCTCACATTCAATATCTGAGCCAATGTGATCTTGCCCGCCTTCAACTACAATCATCGTTCCATCGGGCATATAGCCAACGCCTTGGTCCTTTTCCTTACCCTTTTGGACAACCTTAACCACTACCTGCTCGCCCGGCAGCAACAGTGGGCGTAATGCTGTAGCGAGTTCATGAATATTAATTACGACTACCGACTGGATCTGCGCCACTCGAGCTAGGTTGGCGTCGAGAGTCATGAGTCTTGAACCACGCCGCTTTGCCAGTCGAACGAGCTTTTGGTCAACCGGCTCTTTCTCGCCCAGTCGGTCAGAAGTAATTTCTATGGTAATGCGACTGTTTTGCTGCAGCTGACGCATAACATCCAGTCCCCGTCTCCCTCGAGAGCGTTTTCGACTATCCCCGACGTCGGCAATCGTTTGTAGCTCCAGTAAAACAAATTGAGGAACAATAAGCTTACCAATAATAAACCCGGTGTTGACCAGCTCCTCGATCCGACCGTCAATAAGGATCGATGTATCAAGGATAATATCAAACCTATTTGCTACATCCGGCTCCGCTAAAACGCTACCCCATACACGTTCAAAATAGTGAGCAACCGGTTTCGTCTGGGCAATAAAGAGGTCAAGCATCCCAACGGCAATAAAGATTTGGATAATGAGCGGCAAGATGCGTCCAAAGTCACCCGGCAACCGCGTTAAAAAAGAGCCGGCCATGCCACCAATTACCAAACCTAAAATGAGACCAGTAAGTCCCATAAAAAAATAAGGGAATGAAACTTTAAGTAGTTTACGAGAAATAAACAGGGCGATAACAGCGATCGAAAGAATTGAGAGAAAAAGCGTGAGGTCAGTAAATGTAAGCGTCTGGATATTACTCATGAGCCTCCTTACCAAAAACATGCGTAATCGCCTGGCTTATTGTCTTTGCCGTTACCGTATGACCGAAACCCAACCGAGCTGCTTCTTTCTCACGAGCATTTAGCTGATTAACCGACCGTATCTCTCCCGACAGTCCGACTTCACCAAAGAAGGCAAAGCCGCTTGGAATTGGTGCATTCTTCTTTGCTGAAACAAGGCTCATGATAACCGCCAAGTCAATTGCTGGTTCACGCAACTGAAGTCCGCCGACCACGTTAATATAGACATCTTGATTTGAGAGATTAATACCAGCTCGTTTCTGCAATACCGCAATAAGAACATTAAGTCGATTTAAATCAAAACCGCTAGCCGTCCGTTTCGGATAGCCGAAAACAGTTGCGTTAGTAAGTGATTGAATTTCAACTAACAGCGGTCGAGTGCCTTCAAGTGTCACGCCAATAGCTGAGCCTGGGGTATCGACCTGCCGCTCTGCTAGCAGAAAGCCAGAGGGATTGTCGACAGGAATGAGACCCTGTTCTTGCATTTCAAAGATACCTACCTCGTCGGTTGCGCCAAAGCGGTTTTTAACCGTCCGCAATACCCGCGCTCCACGATGCCGTTCACCTTCAAGATAGAGGACTACATCGACTAAATGTTCCAACGTTCTTGGGCCTGCCACTCCGCCTTCTTTTGTGACATGACCAACAATGACAATCGGAATGCCCGTAGCCTTAGCCGTCTGTTGAATCCGCAGAGCACATTCACGAACCTGGATGATACTTCCGGGAGTTGAAGGGAACTGTGGATCATAGAGCGTCTGGATTGAGTCGATGATCGCCAGGCTTGGCTTATGCGTCATGAGCTGGTCACAGATCAAGGTGACATCAGTTTCAGTGAAGAGGTCGACTCCTTCTCGAACCGAAAGCCGCTCCGCCCGCAGTTTGATTTGACTTGCCGATTCTTCGCCAGACACATAAAGCACATTTTTAATATTGCCAGCAAGTTGCATTAAGAGAGTCGACTTGCCAATTCCTGGCTCACCGCCAATGAGTACCACTGAGCCAGCCACCAGGCCACCACCAAGGGTTCGATCAAATTCGCTCATGCCGGTTGACACTCTCGCCTCTTGGATTGACTGGACTGATTGGATCGGCTGAAGCTCGGGCAACGGACCCGATCGGGCACTTTCTCGACTACTACTCGCCTTACTTAAACCACGAACTTCACGTAAGGTATTCCACTCACCACACATTGAGCATTTCCCTGCCCACTGGAGTGATTCGTTACCACAATTTTCGCACACATAAATTGTTTTACTTTTTGATGGCATGAGATCCTTTCTCAGCGGGATGCCAGTCAAGAAGTTTCAGCTGTACTGAGTCGCGGTTTTGCCAAGTATTGATATCCAGATACGCCGCTAGATCAAGTTCTGTCCCTGCAACACATTCAGATAGGCGAGAGGCCATATTGAAGGCGATCGCATCGACATACTGCTCGTTAGGCAATCTCAGTTGTAACTTAAGATGGTTTTTTTCCTGGCCAATGGCCCGAGCCTCAACTACCGCTGCACCTTCAACAAGGAAAATCGGCTTTGCATTTCCTAGCCCATGCGGCTCAAGGTCGCTCAATGAACGTGCAACGGCTAAGGTAACTTCTTCCGGATTGATGCTACAGTCTATCGAAACCTTCGGCTTCAAATGTTCTTCGGTCAGTCGGGCATCGGCAAGTTCAATGAGCTTATCGTAAAGCAGTTCTAAGTGCTCTTTTGCTAAGGTGAGACCGGCTGCCTTCGCGTGACCTCCATATTTAACCAGATACGCTTCACACTCTTGCAAAGACTCTACAAGATGAAAGCCATCGATCGATCGAGCGCTTCCCTTAGCTAAGCCGTCTTCACGTCCGGCGAGAATAATCGTCGGTCGTCCATATTTCTCCATCATACGACCAGCTACCAGTCCCACTACTCCGTCCGACCAACCATCGCCAGAGACCAAGATAACTTTCTTCTCATGTAGCCTTTCAGATTTCACTCGCTCTTCTGCTTGCTTAAGCACTGTTGAGAGTTCCTCTTGACGTCGAAGGTTGAGTTCGTTCAGGCGAAGCGCCAACTCGGTTGCCTCGGCCTCCTCTTTCGCAACCAAAAGGTCATATGCGATACTCGCCCGCTCCATCCTTCCCGATGCATTCAACCGAGGGCCAATAAGAAACCCGGTCGTATAGGTAGTAATCGTTGCCGGGTCGATAGCCGCAGCTTCATAGAGTTTCTTTAAACCGATTCGTTTGGTCTTTTGCAAAACAATAAGGCCGTAGTGAACAAGAATCCTATTTTCACCGACCAACGGAACCATATCGCAGATTGTCGAAATCGCTACCAGGTCGAGAAACCATTTCATGTCACTGTCAGAGATTTTTCCTGTGGTTCGAGCTAAGGCTTGGATAAATTTAAATGCCAACCCACAGCCGCATAGTTCTTTAAAAGGGTAGGTATCGTCCTTTTGTTTTGGATTAATAACAATTGCTACATCGGGGAATTTGTCCTCTTGCACGACATGGTGATCAATCACAATGGTCTCAATTCCCTTTGTCTTTGCGTAATCAGTTTCTGGCTTATTAGTGATACCGCAGTCAACGAGGAGCATCAGAGAGATGCCTTGGCTAGCAAATTGGTCGACAACAGCCGTACTGATACTATACCCTTCTTCACGAGTCGGGATATATACCTGGCCAACTTCGCCCCCACAACGAATAATTCCATCCGACAACAATGCGGCTGCAGGCGTACCATCGTGATCGTAATCGCCAAAGATGGCAATCTGCTCATGCGCGGCAATGGCTTGTTTAAGACGAGCCATTGCTCGATCCATATCTTTCAGGTCCATCGGGTCGTGAAGTGCAGTGTAGTCCGGATGCAAAAAGGCCTCGCGATCCTCAATCCCGCGATTAGCAATGACCTGATCAATTAAGTCAGTGTGTGTTCTTCGACTAATAACCCAACGCTTTTGCATATATACTCTAGACCTATTATATCACCACTCAAAACGCGCCTAAACAGCTAAGCGCTAGGCTGAGCCGGCAAGCTTACTTGTAGTAGACCCAACCCCGAACTCGGAGATCGAGATATTCGTGGATATCGCCACGTTTTGATTCAAGGACCTGCCCCAGCGTGCGCAGTTGTGGCTCAATCTTCCGCGTGGTATCAAAGAGAACTTTCCAGCCCGCGTCGGTTACAACACTCACATTGAATGTCGTTTCACTGATCTCGGCCCGCTCAAACTTTAGATTGTAGTCCTTTGGCAAACGCTCCTTAAGTACGTGTACGAAAGTAATGAAGTCAGGACGAACAGCTACCTTGCCAATTTCAACAGGCACATTTTGCGTATCAGTAACAATGGGAAGGTCAGTAGCCGGATATTCATACGAACCATCTTCTTTCTTTTTTAGCTCTTCATCACGGTAGACAAAGCCAGTTGCATCAAGCGTATACAAATGATTGTCAACCTGCCAACGAAGTGCAGGGTCGCGTTCGATAAGCTTCACCCGTAGTGTATCGGGGATACCTCGGAGAATCTGAATCTCACGAATGCTGGGTTGGTGCTTTAAGATGACCGCTTCAGGACGAGTAATCGACAGCCAAAGGATATTCTGTCCCTTTAGTTTATCGACTTCTTTAGCCACTGGTTCCGTGGCCTCACCTTCGAGTCGAATATGCTTAACTTGCAGCCAGGGCGCACTGGTAAAAAACCAGACCACAAATGCTATGCCTAAAACGATAAATGAGAGTGGCAGAATCCACGTTGGGATAGTGATACCCTCACGAATTTCTTTGGTACGTTCAAAATAGGTGTAATCCTGGCGATAGACCTGACGTTTTCCGGGTCGACATCGATTGTTATGTCGTACAATAATAGCCCCTCCTCTAGGGGTTAGGGATTAGCAAACGGAATTTGCTCCCAGCGCTTAGTCTGTCGTGGAAGTACTTTTTTGGCTGCATCAGTATCGGCAGCAAGGGCTAAACTTATCTTTTCCATCCGCATACCCTGTGAACCCTTAACGAGTACTGCATCTCCCGATTGAAGCAGCTCCGGCAAAGCAGCGGCAGCCTCGTCTGGACTCGCGAACCAATAGTCGGGCTTAACCTTAGCCATACGCTTCCCTACTCCGATAAAAAGATCGGCTTTTTTGCCTGCATACTCAGCAGCTTTACGATGAAACTCGTCTTCAAACTCCCCTTGCTCAAGGATGTCGCCAAGTACCGCAACTCGTCGTTTTGCCTTGAGTTCCCTTAATTTGTTGAGTGCTACACGAATTGCGGGAAGGCTGGTGTTATATGAATCATCAAGAATAGTTACATCATTACGGCCAGTAATGATATTGAGTCGTCCTTTTGGCTGGGGTAACGTTTCTACCGCTCGCTTAAGAGCGGACTCACTAATCAAAAACCGTTTCGCCAGTTGCTCCAGAATTTCGGTGATCGATTCAACGCCCGTCGACTCAAATAATTTAATTGGTGCCACAGCAAGTTCTTTCAAAATGGGAAGATTAGGATCTTTGGCAGGAAGAATCGCTAATCCATCTTTTGGCAAGACGGTCAGCATCTGTCCTTTTTCACGGGCAATAGTTGCTGCATCCTTCAAAAACTCCAGATGATGCCCTTCACCGATCCAGGTTATAACTCCGACGGTCGGCTTGATCCATTGAACCATACGAGTCATGTCGCCAAGTCGATCGATACCCATCTCAACAACAAAGTACTTCGGCATACGAATCACCCGGGCAAGCTCCAACAACCAAACACCATGCACCTTCAAAAGCGCCCACGGCCATTCCCAAATTGCCGGCGCATGGTCATAGCCTAGAATCGTCATGGCAATGCCAATATCAAAATTCAGATTACCTTCAGTCTTACGGACTGGTAATCCTGCGGTCTTGAGTAAATGATAGATAGCTTCTTTGGCAGTGGTCTTGCCAACACTGCCGGTAATACCAATAATCACTGGCTTGTTTATGGCCAATACTACTTTAGCTAACGCCACTAAATATCGCTCCAAGATGGAGAGAATGGTAGTCTTCATCGTATGTCTATTATACGGTATCGGTTTCCATAGGAGAAGGGTGTAAGGACTTCAAAAATAGGCTGGTTTATGGTATACATAATGACTATGATTATTCTTAACAGTCGCGAAAAAGACAAACAAGAGATTATTGATACAGCCTGCCGCATCTTGGCGTCAGGTGGTTTAGTGATCTACCCCACAGAGACAGTGTATGGAATTGGCGCTGACGCCACCAGTCAAGCTGCAGTTGATAAGCTTCTCCAGTATAAAGCTCGCCGAGAAGGTAAGCCGCTTTCTATTGCTGTCCCCAATGAAGCTATGGCTAGTACCTATGTAGAGCTAAACAGTCAAGCAAAAAATCTTTACAAACACTTTCTCCCTGGGCCTATTACCGTTGTTTCGAAGTCTAAAGGTACAGTTGCCAACGGGGTAGCGTCTGAACGCGGTACGCTTGGCGTGCGTATTCCTGACTATCCGCTTGTCAGAGAGATCGTTGCCGCGTACGGCAAGCCTATGACCGCTAGCTCGGCTAATGCTTCATACAAAAAACGGCCGTACACCGTCTCTGACGTCTTGGATAATATCTCAGAAAAGCAAAAAGAACGTATCGATTTAATTATCGACGCTGGAGTGCTGCCACACAACGAACCATCAACGGTCGTTGATACGACTCTTGAGGAACCGACTGTCTTGCGGCAAGGTGATATTAAGCTTACCGATGCAACAACCGTCACTACGAAAGACGAAACGGAAACCCAAGCGCTTGGTGAGAAACTGGTCACAATCTACCGCCAATACCTCAATGAACGAGCCCTCATCTTTGCTCTTGTCGGTGAAATGGGTGCCGGCAAAACACAACTCTCAAAAGGGATCGGCAAGGCCCTTGGTGTGAATCAACCCATCACCTCACCCACCTACACACTCTCCCGCGAATATCCATTTAGCTATGGCGATATACCTAATCAATTCGTCCATATCGATACCTGGCGCCTTTTCGATAACCAGGAATTTCTTGATCTTGGTTTTACCAGGCTTATCGATAACAACGCCGTCCTTTCGGTTGAATGGGCCGATAAAGTGAAAAGTTCGCTCGACCAGTATTCAGGCGAAGCAAAAATTATCTGGGTGAAGCTAGAGTACGGAGTAAAGGAAAACGAACGCATCATCACCTACTCAGACGATCTCGTTATCTAATTGTCTTGTTATCTGGTTCTCTGGTATTTTTACTAGACAACGAGACAACCAGAAAACTAGGGAACCATATGTATATTCTTGCTATCGAAACCAGCTTCGACGAAACTGCCGTGGCCATCAGCCAAGATGACATGATTTTAGCAAATGTCATCTCGTCTCAGTTTGAACTGCACAAGAAATGGGGCGGCGTTGTGCCGAGCATTGCCCAACGTGCCCACCGCGAACGAATCGACGCGGTCCTCAATGAGGCATTACAGCGCAGTAAGGTAAAACTAGAAGAGATCGATGTCTTTGCCGTTACCTATGGACCTGGATTGGCAATTGCCTTGGAAGTTGGCGTGAACAAGGCTAAAGAGCTCGCTACCCATTACCAAAAACCGCTCATCGCAGTCAATCACATGGTCGGCCACATTTACGCTAATCTGGCAAAAACCAAATCGGGCAAGGCAGCGCTTGCCACAATCGATTATCCTGCCCTCGCACTTCTTGCTTCAGGTAATCACACAGAAATTGTACTACTTAAAGGTGAGCTCGATTTTGAGATTCTGGGCGCGACGCTCGATGACGCCATGGGCGAAGCGTACGATAAGGTAGCCCGAATGCTCGGTCTCGGGTATCCGGGCGGCCCCATTATCACTGCCTTAGCAAAAGAGGGCAATGCAGAAGCCTATAACTTTCCTATTCCCATGAAGCAGTCTGGCGATTTGAACTTTAGCTTTTCTGGTCTTAAAACTTCAGTACTTTACACCGTCAAGAAGTTACTCGCTGACGACCGTGAACTAACTAAGCAAGAGATCATTGATGTCGCGGCCAGTTTTCAACACGCCGCTTTTACGTCAATCATCCTCAAACTGACTCAAGCTGTGAAACAATACAACATCAAACAAGTTGTGCTTGGCGGTGGCGTTATCGCAAATACCGACTTCCGAAAAGCACTACGCGAGGCCCTTAAACCGCTTGGCGCAACCGTTCACTACCCGAATCTTAAGAAACTCTGTACCGATAACGCCGCCATGATCGCCGTTGCCGCCTACTACCAATATCAAAAAGGCGATGTCGTTACGGACATCGCTGCACTCGATCGAAACCCCGTTCTCTCACTCTAGGGGACTATTCGTACTCAATGAGACTCTCAACAGGGTCGTCTAGCTTTTCCCAGTTGCCAATATACTCAAACGCCTCTTCAAGATACGCGCCATAATTATCGAAAACATTTTTCTTCATGGCGACTACAAGTTCAGCAATATCTGCTGTTTTTCCGGCTCCTAACCCACGGTCGTGGGTCAAAATAAAGTTATGATTACCAGGGTAAATACGAGCACGACCGGTCTTCATCTTTTTAAGCAAGATGTCCTGAAGGAATGCCTCAGCCGGTTGGTCGGGTGAAGGGTCACGAAATACCGGACCGATTGAGGGCTCTTCGAGCGGCCAGAACTTTTTATTGAGCGTACTAAAATGCTGAATCTTTCGTACAATCTCTTCCTTTTTGTTTCGCGATAATTGCAATGTAACAGTAAGAATCGTCGGTACTAAGGCGGTAGGATCAGCGGCGCGAACTCGCATGAGACGGGAAGCAAAGGGTTCGAAATCTAGCCAGTTGGCTCGTTGATGAACTACTTGGCCATCGGGCATGAGCACTGTCACACCTTTCACGAACTTGCCAATTGCTACGCCGTTGGCCTGACGGTTGTTTACGGTCGCTCCGCCAATCGTGCCACGCAACGAAGCGAAAAATTCTAGTCCGGTGAGATCACGTGCAGCTGCCTCCATCATCAATCGACTTAAGACTACCCCACTATCGGCAATAATCTGACTTTTTTCAGGAATGACTGAAAGACGACTGGTACGATTAACAATTACCAGTCCCGCATAACCGACATCTGAGAAAAGGACATTACTCCCCTGACCAATTACGACGGTTGGCATCTGTGCTTCACGAGCCGTGCCCACTGCTTCGATCAAAGCCTCAACTGTGTCACAAACAACAAGATAGTCAACAACGCCACCAACAGCCGAAACTACATAGTCGCGGATAACTACGTTCTCCTTCAGCCGGTCCTTAAGCTTTCGATGAAGCACTGCACTATCCATCAGTCGTTAAACTCCCCTACGTGGAATACCTCTGGCTTAAGGTCGATACCGAACTGTTTCTTGACTTCCCTTTGCGCTAGACGGATAAGCGCATGGACATCGTTAGCGGTTGCGCCGCCAAGATTTACAATGAAGTTCGCATGCTGCAAGGCAAACTGGGCTTGACCAATCTGATAGCCCTTTAGTCCGGCTTGGTCGATTAACCAACCGGCCGAGGTCGTTGGTGCGCCAATACGAAGTCGATCGGCCTGACTAATGTTCTGAAAGGTTGAACCGAGCGAACCTTCTTTTGGCTGCATAGCATGCTTGCGTCGAACCCACTCCCGGAAGGTATAGTCAGCGCGCTCAACTTCTGGAGCCGTACCTTTAGTAAGCAATAATTCGACAGCAAGAATGACATCTCCCGTACCATGAAAACGACTAACATCATAGCCAAACTCAAGCTCTTCCTTTTGAAATATCTTTCGTTCACCGGGCTCAGTGAGCACTTCGACAGACTTAACACGATCGCCAATAAAGTGCGTACCGCCGTGGATATTGTTATATACCGCACCACCAAGCACGCCAGGTATTGCGCCATACCACTCGAGACCAAGCAAATCGGCATCTATTGTTCGAACAATCAGAGCAGTGAGGTTGATGCCAGACTCCGCCCTCACTAACGTATCACCGGGCCGTTCCTCGTAATTAAGGTCGAGAAACGACACATACTTTCCCGGGTGAGCCGCTTCGTGTCGAACCTCAGCAGTCGGCTCCCAGGCCGCTTCTTCGAGTTGCTCATGTTTACCCGCAATATCAAGTCCGCTTGCCATGTTCTTGATAACTAGACCGTCATAGCCCAAATCAGAAAAGAGCGTATTACTCCCCCCACCAAGTATGTGATATGGGAGATTTAGTTCCTTTACGGTCGTAATTGCGTGAACAAGTTCATCGAGTGTGCGCGTAAGAACAAACGTTTTCGCCGGTCCGCCGACCCGCATCGTACTGTGACGAGAGAGCTGCTCGTCACGTCGGAGGTTAGGAATGCGTTTTTCTAGTTCCTGCAGTACCGTATCGCTCAGCATCATCCTACTCACCCTTCTTTAACAGCTGTTTTCCTACTTTATAGATATCACCCGCACCCATCGTGACCAACACAGCGTCCTCCGGTAACTCTCTTTGCAGCCGATCAACCAATTCGCTGTATGGCATGTATTCAACGGAACGGTGATGCTTAGCAATCTCAGCCACCACCGCTTCGGGAGTGACTGTCGCTTCTTTCTCACGGGCCGATCCATAAATATCGGTGATAATGACATGGTCTGCACTGGCAAAGGCAGAACCAAACTCTGCGAGAAGGGCCCTGGTTCGTGAATAGGTGTGAGGTTGAAAAACACACCAGAGCGGTCGGCGTCGGTACTGGATGCGCAATGTTTCCAACGTCAGCGCTACGGCGGTTGGGTGGTGGGCATAGTCATCGTAGACGTCTCTATCGCCGGCCCTACCCACGTGTTCATAGCGACGTTCGACAGTTTCAAAGCTCGGCAACACTCGCTGGATGATTGCTTCATGAAGACCCAGCTCCAAAGCAACAGTAACCGCTGCTGCGGCATTGTGAAGATTATGACTCCCTCGAAGCTGCAACTCAAACGGTCCGAACTGTCGGTCGACAGTTCTTAACGAAAAGCTCACGGGTCCGGTAGACGATGAGTTCACCAACACAATACGGTAATCTGCCGACTCTGCTTCACCATAGGAAACTACTTTAGGAGCACGTATATCTTCTAGGAGTTGCCTTACGCCAGCATCATCGACATTAACCACCAACAAACCCTGGGGGTCGACTTTGACCACAAACTTTCGAAAGGCTACAAAGCAGTCTTTAAGCGTTGGGTAGAGGTCGGGATGATCATGCTCAATTGAGGTGATAACGGCAACATGAGGTGCAAGATCGAGAAACTTAGGCGTTGGATCGTCAGCGGCCCGTTTGTAGTCATCGGCCTCGGTAATAAAGTAGGTCCCGTCACCGGCTGCGCCGTGAGCTGGTAAACCTTTCACTGACCCCGTACCAATTACGTAGCTTGGTTTGGCATCGGCACCGACAAACAGATAGGCCAAAAGTGAGGTGGTGGTGGTTTTGCCGTGGGTCCCCGCAATCGCGATGGTTTTCTGTTGTTTTGAAAGGTAACCGAGAAGCTCAGAGTAGGTCCAAACGGGAAGATTACGTGCCTTGGCCTGTTGCACTTCTGGATTAGTAGCACCAAAGGCCGTACCGACTACCACTAGGTCCACTTCCGCCGTTACATGTGAGGCATCAAAATTTTCTGCGATTTCAATACCGGCTTCGCGGAGGGAACGGTCAGTAATAAACTCTTCTGCAACATCAGACCCACTTATAGTAAAGCCAAGCCCTTTAGCGACAAGGGCAAGTGCTGACATACCTACGCCCTTAATGCCGACAAAATGTATGTGATGAAATTTTTCTTGCATAGCTATCCTATCTGGACTTTTCAGCGGTCCGTTGCACCAGTCGAGCAATACGATGCGCGGCCTCAGGATCGGCAAACGGCTCAATCGCCCAGGCTAACGTCCGTTGCGCCTTACTGTCCTTAAGAAGTGTCAGTATTTTCTCTTGGAATACCTGATCCGTCAAGGTGGTTTGTTCCAGGACTAAGGCGGCGCCTGCCCTTTCGAGGACTCGGGCATTGGCTCGCTGATGATCGGATGCGGCTGACGGGAGCGGAATGAGGATACTTGGCTTCTTCATAATCGCGAGCTCAGCCACCGAAGAGGCACTGGCTCGGCTAACTGCAATATCGGCAAGTGAAAGTAGCTCCGGAAGCTCAGGTCCCACAAATCCATAGGGACGATATCGATGAGCAATCTTCTTTGACAGGGTAGCTTTGTTGTCCTGTGCCAACTGTATATGGTTCTCGCCAGTAAGATGAATAATCTGCGCTTCTTTTAGGAGAACGGGCAGGGCGTTCCAAACGAGCTGATTGACCGGCAAAGCCCCTTGGCTTCCACCCATGATAAATATGACTGGAAGCGCGGCTTCAAGATCATACTTCTTTACAAGTTCTGCATGCGAAGGTAGTTTCTGAAGCATGAGTTCACGAATAGGATTTCCGGTTACGTGAATCTTTGAGCGGAGAGATTCGGAGAAATGTTCAGCAGGAAAGCCGGTACAAATGGCTTTAGCAGCATTCGCAATCAGGCGGTTAGCTAACCCCATAACGGCATCGGATTCATGGGTTACCACGGGGATACCAAGCCAATTCGCGGCGTAGGCAACCGGTACGGCGACATAGCCACCTTTGGAGAAGACGACATGAGGCTTGAGCTCTTTGAGCAATGTAAGGGCTTGAAAGAAGCCAGTGATGATCCGAAAGCCATCGGTCAGGTTTCGCATATCAGCATAGCGGCGAAGTTTACCGGCAACGATACCGTGAAAGGAATACCCAGCATCGGCTACAAGTTGAGCCTCCATGCCTCCATTCTCACCAATAAAATGAATCTCGGCGTCTTTTGGTAAGGCATGAGCAACCGCTAAAGAGGGCGTAATATGTCCGCCCGTTCCACCACCGGCAATAACAATTTTCAGTGTCTTCATCTAGCTTTCACGCTTTGCATGTTTTGAGATATTGAGTAGGATACCGGCAGCTGCCAGCGTTAGGATCATCGATGACCCACCATAGGAGACGAATGGCAACGTAACACCGGTCAGCGGCATAATACTCAAGGCTGCTCCAATATTCACAAAAGTTTGAAAGATAAACCAGGTAGTAATGCCAGTAGCAACCAGCCGACCAAACATATCGGGTGCCTGCTCAGCAATCTTATACCCGCGATATCCGATGAGACCAAAGAGACACAGGAAGAGAAACGTTCGAATGAAGCCCAGCTCTTCTGCAATGATAACAAAGATCGAGTCCGTATGGGCCTGTGGGAGGTAGAGGAACTTTTGTTTCGACTGGCCAAAGCCAAGTCCCCACCAGCCACCGGTACCAATACCGAGCATCGACTGACAAATCTGGTAACCAGCACCGAGGCAATCCTTTGTCGGCTCAAGAAAAGTAAGCAACCGCTGCAGTCGATAGGGAGCAACCTTAATGAGCAGGAGAAAGAAGCCGACCGCCCCAGCACTAATCGCCCCGATTTGGAACCAGCTCGCGCCAGCGGCAAAGAACATGGCAACTGCAATGGTCACAATAATCGTCAGCGTTCCAAGATCGGGCTGCATCATGACCAGAAAAGCGATGACGCCCATCATGGTCAAAAATGGAATAAAACCACCGTGCAGCTGTCGCACCCCCTCGCCTTGGCGCTCAAGCCAGGCGGCAAAATAGAGCAAAAAAGTAAGTTTCACAATTTCAGCAGGTTGAAAGTTAATGGGCCCCAGATAAATCCAGGCGCGTGCGCCACCAAGTTCACGACCGATGCCCGGAATAAGCACTGCGACAAGCAGCCCGACCGTAACGAGCATCAGCGGATAGGCCATCTTTCGCCAATAGCGGTAGTCGATAGCCGTGGTAATGGACATGGCAATCAGTCCGAGGACGGTGGCGATGAGTTGCGTTCGAAGGTAGTAAAAATTATGGCCAAAGCGGTCAAACGAAATGACAACTGACGCCGATGATACTGCAAGCACCCCGAGAACAACAAGCGTAAAAATCACTAGGAGGAGTGTGTAGTCAATTGTTTGACCTTTATGTACTTTTCCTGGCATATCCCCTCACTTACGCTATTACGGTTGATGCTCTGACAGAAGCTTTACCTCTTGCTGGAACAGATCGCCGCGTTCACCATAGTTACGGAACATCCCGAAGCTCGCTGCTGCTGGAGAAAGCAGCACAACACCGCCAGGCTGAGCTGACGCTGAAGCGACCGTAACAATTTCGTGCATAGTACGTTGCCCACTTTGGATGTCGACTGCTACCCCAATTTCTTCAAGAAGCTGCTTGATCTTCTCCCCTTCCGTACCAATACAAATGACCGTTTTCACGGTGCTCTTAGCAATCGCTTCAACCAGTTCAGTAAAATCAGCATTTTTGGAAGAGCCGCCGACGATAAGCACAATAGGTTGGTCAAACGATTGGATAGCGGCAATCGTTGCATCGGGAACGGTCGCATACGAGTCGTCGTAGTACCGAACCCCGGCTATTTCTGCAACGAATTGCAAGCGATGGGGAAGGCCTGTAAAGGTAGTTACGGCGCTACGGATAGATTCAACGCTGGCACCGGCAAGAGCAGCAGCGGTAATCGCCGCCGTAACATTTTCAAGATTATACGCACCAACAAGCTGCACGTCGCTCACGCCGCAGATAGCGGCCTCGCCGCCAGAAAGACGCAAAACAATCTGATGATCCCCTTCTATCGTCTTCACGAAAGTGCCTTGATCAACTGACTTTTGCCGAGAGAAGAAGTAGGTTTGGGCTGGCGTTTCGTCAGCGAACAGGACGCTCGTTAGCGAATCAAGACACATGATAGCCACATCACTCGGTTTTTGGTATCGGACAATATGCTTCTTGGCTGAGATATACTCTGCTTCATCTCGATGATGATCCAGGTGGTCAATCGTGACATTCAAGATAACTGCGACATGTGGACTGACCTCTAGGCCTTGGAGCTGAAAGCTTGAGAGTTCTAGAACTGTCCAGTCAGAAGGTGACGCAGTATCGAGAAACTGCAACGGTGAAGCCCCAATATTGCCAGCCAGATAAACAGAGCCC
>CBINIT010000016.1:0-23696 GCA_966250865.1 uncultured Candidatus Berkelbacteria bacterium | reverse complement strand
CCAAGGCATTTTCTACAGCCTCAGTGAGACGAGTCATGACATCTTCCGGTTGGTCGCCCTCGTGCTCTTCGATTGCCAACTCATCGATAAGAACGTCAATCGAGTGCTGCTTGTATCGGGCGAGCTCTACTTTTTCGCGTAAATGATGCATCTTGCCATCGATACGAGCTTGGCCATAGCCTTGACCATAAAGATCATAAAGGAGCTGAAGATACTCACCTTTTCGTGCAGCAACGACAGGGGCAAATATCTTTACCCAAATCGATTTTTTCGTGGTTTTTGCTAACCCAAGATCTTTAATTGGTAGAGAGAGCGCCTGCTTAATGATACTATCGACAATTTCGTCGACCGTCAGTTTTTCAATTTTTGTGCCATCATTTGGACAGTAGGGGACGCCGATTCGGGCGTAGAGCAGGCGGAAATAGTCATAGATCTCGGTGACTGTTCCGACAGTTGAGCGAGGGTTATGACTCACGCCTTTTTGGTCGATTGAAATAGCAGGAGAAAGACCCTCGATACTTTCGACATCAGGCCGATCCATCTGCCCCAAGAACTGGCGGGCATAGGAAGAGAGGCTTTCAATGTACCGACGCTGGCCTTCTGCATAAATGGTGTCGAATGCCAAAGAAGACTTTCCTGATCCAGAAAGTCCAGTAAAGACAATTAACTTGTTGCGTGGCAGTTCAAGGTCAACATTCTTAAGGTTATGTTGCTTGGCGCCACGAATAATAATTTTGTCTTCCATAAGTTAACCAAAAATTAATGAATATAGAGTTATTATAGCGGAAAAATTGTTCCCGAACAACGACCGAACACCCTCTGGCTTTGCAGGTATGCCCTTAGTATCTAGAAATTTAGGAATAATAGAGTGCTCAATTTTCGCTTGACACTCGAAGGAGAATAGCCGATACTAGTACTAAATGACTGTTCTCTAAGGAGGGAACCGGATGCAGCCGACACTACCGAGTTGGGACCTGTTTATCACTCTCTTCTTCATTATAGGTTTGGCCTATGGGTTTATTTTGCAGCGCGAAAAAATCGTTGCTACCCTGATGTCGGTCTATGCAGCCTTAACTGTTAGCTCGATTCTTGTTGATCCCGTCGGACAGTTTTTTAAGGGCGATAAGACACTCTTCAACCAAATCTGGATCCGCTCAGACACCCAGCCATTTACCATTCATTTAGTACTGTTTATCGCCATTATCATCTTACTTTCCGCGAAGGGTGGAATTAGCGGTACACGTGGCAGGGGAGCCATCTCGCATTTTGAGATTCTTATCTACAGTGCGCTGAATACCGCTCTGATTGTGGGTTCAATCTTCTCATTTCTCCCAGAACCTACGCGCGACGCCTATGCTGCCAGCAGCGTCTTAGTGAAATTTATCATTGGTCACCAGGTCTGGTGGTTGGTTGGTCCCGTTCTTGCCATGGTTTTCTTTGGCTTCCAGCGCCACCCTCGTCGGTCCTATGAGGACGAATAATGTATGAGTGCTGCCACTGTCGCCACTTGCAAGAGTACCACGGTATTTGTCAGCGCTGCGGCTGGATGATGTGTGACGTTTAGTTTGGAAAAGTAAAGACACATGGCCGTTGGGCCATTTTTTATTGAACAAACATCATTGTTCATGGTATAGTACGGTCTCAATGAACGAATTTAAACTTCACTCACCCTATGAACCGTCAGGTTCACAGCCAGCTGCCATCCAGCAGCTCGTCGAAGGTCTCGATGCTGGTCAGAAGCATCAGACACTTTTGGGTGTGACTGGGTCTGGTAAGACATTTACGATGGCGAATGTTATAGCCAAAACCCAGCGCCCAACGCTTATCATCTCCCACAACAAAACACTGGCCGCGCAGCTTACCAATGAGTTTCGGGCTTTCTTTCCGGAGAATGCGGTTGAGTATTTTGTTTCCTATTATGATTACTATCAGCCTGAAGCCTATATCCCTGGTCGGGATATCTACATCGAGAAGGAAGCACAGATCAACGATGAGATCGACCGGCTGAGACATGCTGCAACACAAGCACTTCTCTCCCGACGTGACGTCATCATCGTTGCTTCGGTTAGCTGTATTTATGGCATTGGTTCTCCGAAGACGTACGAAGAGATTGTCTTGCGACTCAATGTCGGCGACACGATTAACCGCCAGGAGCTCATTCAGCGTCTGGTTGCCATGTACTTCACTCGCAACGAAACCGAACTTCGACGAGGTATGTTCCGCGCGAAGGGGAATATTGTCGAAATTATGCCGACCAACCAGGAGATGATCTACCGCATTGAGTTAATGGGTGACCAGGTCGTAGCGATTGTCATTCTTGATCCCGTTTCGAAGCGCGTGGTGTCCGAAGAAAAATTCCTGTGGCTCTTCCCGGCCAAGCACTTTGTAACCGATCCTGAGACATTACAGGTTGCTTTGGCGGGTATTGAGCATGAACTTGAAGAGCGGTTAAAGGAACTTGAGCGCGCAGGTAAGATTCTTGAAGCTGAGCGCTTGAAGCGGCGAACTCGTTATGATCTTTCTATGATCCGAGAGATTGGCTACTGTACCGGTGTCGAGAACTACTCGCGTCATTTGGACGGTCGCTCTCCTGGAGAACCGCCCTCGACACTTATCGACTACTTCCCCGATGATTACGTTGTGATGATCGACGAATCGCACGTCACCTTGCCGCAGCTTCAGGGTATGTACGCTGGTGATCGGGCGCGCAAGAATAATTTAATTGAGCATGGTTTCCGCTTGCCAAGCGCGTACGATAACCGACCACTCAAGTTCGTTGAGTTTGAGAAAAAGATGAAGCAAGCCGTGTTTGTTTCGGCGACACCAGGGACATATGAACTCGAGCATTCTACGCAGATAGTTGAACAGATTATCCGGCCAACTGGTTTGGTGGATCCTGAGCTCATCATGAAGCCAGCACGTGGTCAGGTTGATGACTTGATAGAGCAGATTAAAGAACGCGTTGCTAAAGGCGAGCGAGTCATTGCTACCACGTTAACGCGTAAAATGGCTGAGGACTTGAGTCAATACCTAACGGAACTCAATATTAAGGCAAGATACTTGCATTATGAAGTTGAGACACTTGATCGTATAGAGTCGCTCCGTGACCTGCGAAGCGGCAAATACGATGTACTTATCGGTGTAAACTTGCTTCGTGAAGGCCTTGATTTGCCCGAGGTGACGCTTGTAGCCATTCTTGATGCCGATAAGGAGGGCTTCTTGCGTAGCGCCACTAGTCTGATCCAGACGATTGGTCGTGCTGCTCGTAACGTAAAAGGACAAGTTATTCTCTATGCCGATGTGATGACTGGCTCACTTCAAAAAGCAATTGACGAGACGAAACGTCGTCGAGATATTCAGCTTGCCTACAACAAGGAGCACGGCATCACACCAAAAACGGTTGAGAAGGCCATTACCAGCATTGCCGACAGCATTCGAAGTCAAGAAGAGAGCGTTCCCCAGGTCCGCGACTGGACGCCAGAGTTGGCCGATGCCGGTGACATTGAAGAGGTCATTAAACGCAAAGAAGCCGAGATGCGTACTGCCGCCAAAGAATTGCAGTTCGAATTAGCGGCGTTACTGCGCGACGAAGTTGTCGAACTTCGCAAGATGAGTCGGTCAAAAACAAAGACTGATAGATTTGCTAAAGAGATTGAATCGCTTCGCGGCGACGACTAGCTAGTGCTTGCATTTGAATAGCGTATAATAGGATCATGGAACGCTTCTTGCCCATTGTTCTCCTTGTTGGGTGGTTTGGCTCAGTTTTCGCTGCCAGCTATCTCATTAACTGGCTACTTGTTCGCGGTATAGTCCGAAAATATTACCGTTTTTTTGTCGCGCCAGGTGTTTTGGTGCACGAGCTGTCTCATGCGGTTGGTTGTATGGCAACCGGTGCCCAAATCCTCGAGATTAACTTTTGGAAGAGAGATGGCGGACATGTAAAACATTACCAGCCGCAGATCCCTATCTTTGGTGAACCAATTATTGCTCTTGCTCCGATCGGAGGCACATTTATCATGTTGCTTATCCTGACCTGGGTGATGGTGCCTGAACTTGCTCAAGCACTCAATATGAGTAAGGTAAGTATTAGTGCCGGTATCGTAAGCGCCATTGACTGGACACGATGGCAGACGTGGCTTTATTTCTACCTTGTAACGAGTCTTCTGGCGACTATCGCACCAAGCAAAACCGATCTGCGTTATGCACTGGCAAGCCTCGTAGCTATCGGGGTAATTCTCATTCTTTTATCGTTCGTTCCCTTTGTGCCGGGGTTGATCCTTGGTTGGTTTGAGTCGATTAAGTCGATTGCCTTTTTCACCTTACTTTTACTTATTCTAGGCATTGTTATCTCATTTATGCTTGCCTTACCCTATCGAAACAAACATTTTATACCAAGAGAGCAGCTCGACTAGCCGTGCTTAACCTGTTGCGAGAAGTTCGGCTAACAGGTACAATAAAGCCATGATAATCGCTATCGATGCTTCACGTGCAGTGAAGGCCCAGCCTACGGGAACCGAGCTCTACTCTGCTCGGATGATTGAGTATCTTGCCAAAGTCGACCAGGATAATACGTACTATCTTTACACCAACGCAGAACCGCCTCAGTCGCTCGCTAAGCTGCCTCGCAACTTTATCTGGAAAGTCATACCTTTTCCAAGACTCTGGACACACCTTCGATTACCGCTGGCGCTTTACCAGGATAGGCCAGACATTCTTTTTGTGCCCTCGCACGCCTTGCCGCTGATTTGTCCGGTAAAAAAAGTGGTCGTAACATTGCACGACGTAGCGTACGAAGTTTTCCCCGAAGCGTACAGCGGCTTCGGTTTATGGTATCAACGGTTTACTGCTCGGGCGGCTATTCGTAAAGCAGCGGCAATTATTGCTCCGAGTGAGGCGACGAAACGTGACCTTGTCAAGGTGTTCCATGCTCGATCAGATGGTATTACTGTTGTGCACCATGGCTTTGATGATACCTTTTCGAAAAAGACCAGCATTCCTGAAAAGATTCAAAAACTGCAACCTTACTTTCTTTGTATCGGTCGCCTTGAAGCCCGTAAGAATACAAAACTACTTATTGAAGCTTTCGCTCGTTTTCGTCAGGATCAGGCCGATACTACTGAGCGCCTCGTTTTGATTGGTAAGCCTGGCTATGGCTACGGAGAGGTTGAACAGGCTATTGCGATATTGCCCAAGCGAATCCAAGAGGCGATTATCCGTCCTGGGTATGTGGATGCCCATGAGCTGCCGGCCTACATGCAGGCTGCTAACGCGTTTGTCTTTCCTAGCCTCTATGAAGGATTTGGTATTCCGATTCTTGAGGCTATGGCAGCCGGCACACCTGTTCTGACAAGCGACATCTCGGCTAACCCTGAAGTTGCTGACGATGCTGCCATCTTGGTCGACCCAGAGTCTGTCGCCGACATCGCCAAGCATCTTGCCTTACTTGCTTCTGACGAGCTAACAAGAACGGAGCTTGCCAAGCGTGGTAAGGCGCGAGCTGCCGAATTTTCCTGGGTGAAGATGGCAGAACAGACCCATAAAATATTAGTTAGGGTTGCGAAGGAATCTCATGCCTAAACAGAAGCTTTCGGAACTGAAGATCGCCCTAGTTCATGACTTTCTTACAAGCCTTGGCGGTGCTGAACGTGTGCTCATGGCGCTTCATGAGATTTTTCCTAATGCACCTATCTACACACTGGCGTATGACCAACAGGGAACACGTCATCAGTTTGATGGTATGGATATCAGAGAGGCGAAGCTTGCTCATACACTTGTTGGCCGAAGTCGTAAGCTCTCACTACCGTTCTTGCCTAACGCCGTTGATACGTTACCACTTGCTGAGTATGATCTTGTGATCTCTAGCTCCTCTGCCTTTTCCAAGGGTGTGGTAACTCGACCTGAAACGCTTCATATATGCTACTGCCATACGCCCATGCGGTATGCCTGGGACTGGACACATGAATATGCCAAGGAGAATGGGTACGATCGTGGAGTAAAGGGCTTTTTCTATCGTCTTGTCATGCATTATTTGAGACTTTGGGACTGGTATTCCGCTGAACGTGTTGACGTGTGGTTAGTTAACTCGAATAATGTGGCTCATCGAATTAAAAAATATTATGGTAAAGATGCCGCTGTTGTCTATCCGCCGGTTGAGACGAATTACGACCGTGAAATAACTACGATTCCGACCGATGTCCCATATTTCCTCATCATCAGCCGGTTATCTCCCTATAAGCGTGTTGATCTTGCTATTGAGGCTTGTGCTCAAACGAACAAGCGTTTGGTGATTATTGGTGATGGTCCAGATCGAAAACGTCTTGAGGCTCTTGCTCAATCGCTTCATGCGCCGGTGGTATTTCTTGGCTATCAGAGCGATGCCTCGATCCATCGATACTATGACCATTGTGAAGCATTTATCTTTGCTGGTGAAGACGACTTTGGGATTACGCCAGTTGAAGCCATGGCCCATGGGAAACCAGTTATTGCCTTTGGCAAGGGTGGTGCATTGGAGACTGTTGTTGACGGTAAGACAGGTCTCTTCTTTACCGAACCAACAGCGGCGAGTCTCACCGATGCCTTAATTCGTTTCGACAAACAACAAGATTCTTTTGACGAGAAGCTGATTCGGCGACATGCTGAGAAATTCTCAAAAGAAGCTTTCTCCGAAGCGATCTCAACAACCATAGAATCTGAGTGGGAAAAGTTCTCGAGGTGATGCGATGCAAGTGGTTCATATTCTAGGCATTCCTATCCATGTCGTGACAAAGAGTCGAGCCCTTGAATTCATTGAGGGCTTTATTACTGGTGGTAAACCACATCAAATTACTACGGTTAATAATGAGTTTATCGTTGAAGCTCAGCATAACCAGCAATTTCGAGGAGTATTAAACCAGGCAGATCTTTCGCTTGCCGATAGTACCGGTGTCACTTGGGCGGCGAAGCGCCTAGGTAGAGCCATAGAACGTATCCCCGGCGCTGATCTCGTGCAGGATATTGCTAAGCTTGCTGAGACCCGTGACTATAAATTTTATCTCGTTGGCGGAGCACCGGGCGTGGCTGAGCAGGCAGCAAAGCGATTGAATAGGCTTTACCCAAGGCTTCTTATTGTTGGTGCTGAAGAAGGGGTAACACCTCGCGTCGACGCCCTTTCTGTCACCCCTCGTTCGGATGAAGTGACGAAGCTTATCGGCCGTATTAAAAAGGTGCGTCCGGACATCCTCCTCGTGGCATTTGGTGCACCTAAACAAGATTTATTTATCGCAGCACACAAAGATGAGCTCGGTGTTCCAGTCATGATCGGTGTTGGAGGAACTTTGGATTTCTTGGCCGGAAGGGCGAAGCGAGCACCAAAAATCATGCGAAGGCTTGGTCTAGAGTGGTTTTGGCGTCTGCTTCGTGAACCACGCCGCTTTGCGCGTATCTGGCGTGCGGTTGTCGTATTCCCATTACTCGTCTTGTTGGGTCGCAAGTCATGATTGACAGCGGAAGCAATTTCCGGTAAAATTAACCCGTTATCACTAAATACGGGCCTGTAGCTCAGTGGTAGAGCAGGAGCCTTTTAAGCTTCGTGTCGTGGGTTCGATCCCCACCAGGCCCTCCATAATACAAATACCCTGCGTCAGCTGGGTGTTTTTGTTATGGTAGATTCAAGGAGGGGGATCGAAGGGTGCGAGCTAGCACAGCGTCCAGGTGGCTATGCCCGATCCCCACCAGGCCCTCCATACTAGAACCCGCCTATTCGGCGGGTTCTAGTATGGAGAAGTTTAGGAAAGATTAAGGCTAGTTGTGAACGAAGATGATCAGCGTTCTCGGATGCGTATTTTTTTGAAATTTTTACCTGTTAAGCCATCGATACTAATATCTTCCCAATGAAATTTAGCATCAGCGAGCTGCTTAGGAGTTAGAACGACCTCGTGATAGCCTTCACTATCCTTTTCTAAAGCTCCTACTGCAGCCCAAAATTTGGCAAGTGAGCGTTTTGTACTTCCGGTAACAACTGAATCAGGGTAATAGGTGGGGCATGTCCAGATCTTGTAGGGATTGTTCATCGGTGCTTGAAGCGTACTCGTTCTGAAGATCGCTTGATGTTCTAGCTCTACTTTTTCTTGCCAGGCTGGATCATTATCTTGTCCGGGCTTGAGACGGACATTCAGTTGAGTAGCTGCCTTCATTTTTTCGTCGAGCACTGGTAATTGACCATTATTATTGGCTAGGACTAGTTGCTTAGCATGCTCAATTTCAATGTTGTAGTCATCAGGATTATCAAATAGATCAAAATGACGCTGATAGATTACCTTAATGTTGGCTGGTAAATATTCTTTCAGCCATTCGAGCATCCTCTTAAATGACTGACTGTATTGATCTGTTTCCTCTCTGGGTATATTGTTCAATCTCTCAATTGAAATATCTTGCGAGAAGTATGTATACTGCACCCCTGGCTCATAAACGCTGGCGATTGAGCGGCACCAGTGCATGAAATAGATGAAGCTAAATAGTTCTGCCCAGTCGATTTCTGGCGCTTCCTCAAATCTCCAGAGCTTATTACCGCCAAACATCTGGAAGATCTCAATTGGCCTGCCTTCCTCAACACAGAGGTCGATCGCTTTTTTGGTGAGCACCACGCATTCTTTGCCCGGTTTTAGCTTACGAAATTTCTTTGACATAACCTTAGCATAAATTGCATCCGCTAACTCCTCACCTTTAATACTCTCGACGACGATTGGCGCTGCTAGTGACTCGATCTGGGAGAGTATGTATTGTTCGGCAGTCATATTTTTTTGGAGATGCGGGATGGGCACGACTCCATCGTAGACAACCTTGCGGGCTGTCACCTTTTCTCGGTCACCGCATCAGGTATAATCTAGCACTTTTACCATATTAATTAAATAGTGCTAAGATTTTGTTAATATTAGACCAATACAGCTAATAAGGAGGTAGTGTGAAGAAAGTACTTACTATCCAGGCGATTGTCATCTTGCTCACAGCCACAGCTGGGCTTTTCTTAAAAAGCGATCTAGGGAGTGACGTTCGAGTTGCTCATCGCTTGCTTGGTACTTTGGCGGGACTAGTTGGCCTGGGTACGATAATTATGGCATTTGTATCACAAAAAAATACGACCCTTCGTGTTCTGTCGGTCGTCGCCTTTCTTCTTTTAGGGAGCGCTGCCATGGGCGGTATGGAGCTTGCTGCAAGTAGCAACTACAATGTATCCTTTGGCCAAATGACACTTTCGGGTGTTGCCGCACTTATCGTGACTGGTGTCATGCACGGACGGATGAAGAAAGGCAAGTAACAGCTCAGTGTAACTAAAAAGGCTCTGGCGTCATACTGACCGCCAGGCCTTTTTGGTTACTCCTGAATGCTCGCGATACTGCCAGCGAATCCAGGTTACAACTCTTCTCGGCAGTAATCGTACTAAGATGGTCCCTAGCACGTTGTGCCAGCCGGGGATGACGAGGCTTTTGCCGCGACGAAGGGCAGTATGAGCGCTTCGCGCGACTGTTGCCGCGTCTGGATGTGGCCACCCTGGCTTGCCAATCCCTGTTCGCTGCTGGAACTCAGTAGCGGTTGGACCCGGGCAGAGGCAGGTTACAGCGACTCCTGTCCCTTCCAGCTCCTTGGCTAAGGCTTCTGAGAAGTGAAGCTCATAGGCGTTGGTTGCAGAGTAGACCGCTGCTCCTGGTCCAGCCTGAAAGGCCGAAGTAGAGGCAACGTTGAGCACCCGACCGCTACCCTGCTGTATCATCGCCGGGATGAAGCGGTGAGCGAGCTCTGTGAAGCTCACTACACTAAGCATTATCATGCCCTGAATCTTAGCTGGTTCGGTGTTAAGGAATTTGTCATAGACACCGAAGCCAGCGTTATTGATCAGAGTATGAATACTGATACCGAGCGCCTCTACTTTTGATTGAAGGCGATCGGCTGCTCCTACTTCAGAGAGGTCCATCGAAATTGCTTGGACCTCTGCGCCCAATGCGATCAGTGTCTTTTGGGCGTGGATTAGTTTTTGTTGGTCTCTAGCAACGAGGACAATATTTTGTCCCTCTTGAGCTAGGAGCTTGGCCAGCTCAAGGCCAATGCCAGACGATCCTCCAGTAACTAACGCCCAACTCTTTGCCATTTTATTCATGACAGATCTCCTTCAATAAAAGGATTGTGTTGCCGGAGATCCGGGAAATGGCAACTTGCTACTGTAACACAAAATAACAGGTTTGTCAACCTGTTCTCGATGACTAAAGGTGGTGTAGGTAGTGAGATAGATATTCGCATGAGTGATGGCCTCGAGCTACGATGAGTTATTATACCTATAGTATACTATAATGCTAGGTTATCCACACATTGTCTTGATGACTATATAAAAGTACTATTATTCATATAATAAATATTAAAGTTATTAAATTAATGCTAACTAAATAAAAAGAAAGGATAAAATGTTAGATAATAGCCTTCGAGACTTTCTGACCATATCATACGACCAACTAGAAGAGATGAACCTTGAAGCGGCTGCCCTGACAGATAAAGCTAAGGCAGAAGAGAAGTATTTGGACTATTTGTCCAGTGAAAAGCGTATTAAGGCAGTCACTATCTGCTTTAGCGATATTGAAGGCCGGCTACATATGCTGGACTACGACAAAAAGTTCTTTCTCGGGTCACACGATAACTTAACGTTCGATGGCTCGTCGATCCGTGGTTTTAGCGCGCTTCACGAATCTGATCTACGGCTTGATATCGATTGGACAAGTATTGTTTGGCTACCATCTGATGTTTTTGGTCCTGGTAAGGTTATCTTCTTTGCTAATGTGCTGAATCGTGACCACGAACCATATGATTCAGATTTTCGCGGTCGACTGCAGGGCTATGCCAGTGAACTTTTAACCAAACAAGGGATTACCTCCTATATGGCTCCGGAAATTGAGGGCTTTCTCTTAAAGGGTATCGATGCTGAGCAGGCCTACGATGAGACCACAGGCTTTACCTTGATTTCTTCTGGTGGATATTACCACTCGTTGCCCCTCGATGAATTACGTTCGTTTATCGATAAAACGGCTGAGGCCCAGCGTGCAATGGGGTTTAAGAATGAAAAAGATCATCCCGAAGTTGCTCCGAGCCAGTTTGAGATCAACTTTTCATACACGGATCTCTTGCGAGCGTGTGACCGAATCCAACTTTATAAGCTTGTTTGTCGACAGATTGCAGCGACTATGGGCATGACCGCTACCTTTTTGCCTAAGCCGGTGGCGGGCATCAACGGAAGTGGTATGCACACGAATTTCTCATTAGTTAAAGAGGGTAAAAATATTTTTTACGATAAAGCGGGTCAAGATGGCCTGTCGAAGTTAGCATGGGAATTTATTCAAAAGATTCTTTATCGAGCACCGGATTTGTCTCTCTTGCTGAACTCGAGTGTCAATGCGTATCGTAGGCTCGACCCAAACTTTGAAGCACCAAATCAGATAAAAGTAAGTGCCAATGATCGTGGATCGATGATCCGAATTCCCTTGGCCAACGAAAAGACGGCTCGGATCGAGATTCGTTCCGTAGCACCCGACAGTAATCCGTATCTTGCCATGTATGCTGTATTGAAAACGGGACATGAGGGAGCTATTCCGGTTGAAACCCGTGAGAAACGTGAGCGGCTTCGTTTCTTGCCCGGAACAATTCAGGACGCGATCCGTATTTTTAAAGCTAGTGATTTCATAACTAATCTAATTGGTGAGTCAGCAAAAGATAAATATGTGGCATATAAATCGGCTTCTGCCGACCGAAATCCGCGTGAACTTGGTACTCGTATTAAGGCTTCAGAGATTCTCTACCATCACGAGGTGACGAGTCAGTCATTGTGGAATCAATTTTAATTCTGGTATATTGTGAAAAATACACATGCAAAGATAAATCGGTTGTGTAATAGTAAGAGCTAGGTTAGAATACAAGATATACCAATTGGATAAGGGAAAGGATACGTGTGGCTAAACGTTTGTTTATCGGGAACATCTCCTGGGGTCTCGACGAAGCGGCAATCCAGGAAGCATTTGCGCCGTATGGGGCAGAACAGGGTAGCGTTACTCTGCCAAGAGATGAGCGCAATCGATCAAAGGGCTTTGCCTTTGTCGATGTTCCAGATGAAATGGCTGAGAAAGCCGTAGAAGAGATGAATGGCAAGGAGCTCGATGGTCGAGCAATCGTTGTGAACGAGGCTCGTCCTCGTGAAGAGCGACCTCGCCCTCAGCGTTACTAAGCGAAATAACACTAAAAATACCGCTTCGGCGGTATTTTTAGTTGGTCAGGATCTTTATAGCCAGAGTGACTGAAGCAACCAAGTGATGTATCGTTGCTATTCGCTGACTTTCTCGATACGATGAATATATGAAACATGCCTTTTTTGATCGTGTTGTAAGTTTTTTGTTGGGCTTTGCCTTTGCTCTCGCTCAGATGCAGTCCGGTCCTGTTGTTGCTCCGGTTGCTGCCGCTAGCCTTTCTTCTGAATTTGGTGTTGTAGGAGCAGTGCCATCCTACCCTTCTGACGGTAATAAGCAAATTCTTGTTGATAAGATCGCTGACCTTGGCATGGGCTGGACTCGTCATGAATTTCACTACGCTGATTCAATGGACTGGGCACCGTATGATGCAGCCCAGAGTAAGATTCAAGCTAAAGGTATTAAGGTCCTAGGCTTGTTGGCTTATCCTGGTAGCGACAAGACCCATGAACAGTGGAAGACGTTTGTTCGGTCGGCGGTGGAGCGCTACGGTTCAGGTGTTGCAGCCTGGGAAGTGATGAACGAAGCCGATAACTATCTTTCTGGTGCTGATTATGTAACATATCTCAAAGAAGCGCACGAAATTATTAAAAGCGCCAATCCAAGCGCCACTATTGTTTTAGCGGGCATTACTTCTCGACCTGAAACACCGAACTTTTGGAATGCTGTTGGTGCAGCTGGAGGGTGGAGTTACTTTGACGTTGCTGGGTTGCATGTCTACCACTCCGGCAACCCCGAGAAAGTAAATTTTGGCGGGGGTGACCTTCTTGCTGAGTACGATCGAGCGATTGCGGCCCTAAATAAAAATGGCGGCGGTAAGAAAATCTGGATCACTGAGACTGGGTACAAGGCAAGTGATGGAGCTGAGAATCAAGCAAATTGGCTAGCTCGTACACTCGTCATGACTCGTAGTGTCTCAATGATCGAAAAGATTTTTATTTACCGTTTGGCCGATAATGACTACGGTTTAGCTGATGCCAATCTTTCGAATCGACCGGCCTACGACAGGATCAAGTCGGTGGTTAGCAATCTGTCTGGGCGTGGTACTGGAACGCGAATTTATCCGGCAGAGAAGCAAACGCTGGACAGCCTTGAGTCGACAACTGGTTGGCTTACTAAGCAAAGCTCCAATGCTTCACTGAATCTTTCAACCGCGGGCGGTAAGACTGGTAGTGGTATGAAAATGGCCTACAATTTTACGGCCGACAGTGCCTACGGGGTGGCGGAAAAATCTATTGCCGTAAACGGTACGCCTGAGGCTTTCGCTGCTTGGTTTTACGGTGACGGGACAAAGAACGTTTGGAAGTTTCGCTTTAAGGATGCTAAGGGAGAGACGTTTCAAACAGATCTTGGATCGATTAGTGCTGATTGGCAGTATAAACAGTTTACGATTGCTAAAGACGATGCCATGACGAGCTGGGATGGCGATGGGAAGATTGATTTTCCGGTCAGTTTTAATTCATTTGTTATCGATCGTCAGGGCGGAGATGCTAATGGAAGCGGCACTGTTGATGAGCTTATCGCTATTACTGGTGGCGCCGACCTCTTTGCCTTTCAGTTTGGTGATCTTGTTTCTTACTGGAAAACGTCGGGTACAAGCTCAACCGAACTATGCGGTGCGAAGCGTGACTTTAGCGAGTCGCCAGCTTACGCTAGCGGAGTAAGCTGTAGTGATACACCAAAGACCACTCAAACGACTAGTTCTGCCGCTTCTTCGACGAAGACGACTACTAAAAAGGCAGTATCCACCCCTGCGCCAAAGATTGTTGTTGATAAAGATAAGTCAACCGTACGGGTTGATGGCGAGAATATCATCGCTGATGGAACGGCATCATATCGACTTGTCGTAGTAGTTAAAGATACCAATAGCTCTGTCATAAAGAATATTAAGCCAACCTTCACAACCAATGCAGAAAATGGCGTAACGCTCAGCGATCCTTCGCTCATTGGAGATGAATGGATCGCGACGGCAGTAGCTAAAACACCTGGCGATAAAGTAGTAAAGATAGCGGCAAGCGGTACGGAGTTGAAAAGTGTCACATTAGCTTTTGTTGCGGTCCCTTCACCAACGCCTTCACCAAAACCCTCACCGCTCACCTACCAAGCGACTACGGCAGCGCCGTTGTTTCCCGTTGGCTGGGCAGTGGCTGGTGTCTGGTCGGGCCTTTCAGTGCTCTCGCTTGGTTTATATGTTCTCTATAAGAAAAAGGGATGGCAGATTCTAGGGTCTTTACTCTTTAAGCGTAAAACTATCTAAACAAAAAAACCGCTGTATAAGCGGTTTTTTTGTTTCAGCCGGTTTGTTGTTTACGATTTCTTTGCGCGAGCTCGTGCGGTAGCATTCAGCAGCTTCTTGCGTAGCCGTAAGTTCTTTGGCGTCACTTCAAGGAGCTCATCGTCTTCCAAAAAGTCGAGTGACTGTTCAAGAGAAAGAATTGTTGGTGGCGTGAGAACGGTCGAAATTTCAGCGTTCGATCGAACGTTAGTCATCTTCTTCTCTTTGGTTACATTAATCTCAATATCGTCTTCTCGTTGGTTTAAGCCAATTACCATGCCTTCGTATACTTCTGTCTGAGGTGGAATGAAGGTGGTACCACGACCTTGGGCGATGTCGAGACCATAGGTAACTGCCTTGCCTGTTTCAGAGGCGATAAGCACGCCGTTACGAAGCTTAGGGATCGGAGCACCAATTGGCTCGTAGCGCAGGAAGAGCGAGTTCATAACCGCAGTGCCTCGGGAAAGGGTAAGAATCTGGTTGCGAAGTCCGAGAAGACCGCGAGTTGTTATTTCAAAAATTAGTCGAGTGCTACCGTCGCTATTTTCTTCTTGTTTGAGAAGGATACCTTTGCGTCGACCGATCTCACTTGTTACTGAACCTGCATGCTCGGCAGCGACGTCGACTGTCAGCTCCTCGACTGGTTCCATGAGCTTGCCATCGATCTCTTTGGTAATAACCTGAGGTTTACTGACCTGAAGTTCATAGCCTTCGCGTCGAAGTGTCTCGATAAAGACAGAAAGGTGAAGCTCACCACGACCGGAAAGGATGAACTCGTTTGCGTCACCCATAGCGAGTCGAAGCGAAACGTTGGTCTCGAGTTCTTTGTTGATACGATCAAGGATCTGGCGACCGGTCACAAACTGACCTTCTCGGCCAGCTACTGGTGAGGTATTGGCGCCGATGGCCATACGTAGGGTAGGCTCTTCAATCGAAATGGTTGGGAGGGCTTCAGGATTCGTGGCATCGGCAATCGTTTCGCCAATTCCCGCATTTTTTATGCCGGTGATAGCAACAATGTCGCCTGCAACGGCTTCGGTTACCTCGAGGCGTTTAAGGCCCTGGCTGACATAGACTTTATCGATTCGACCGGTTTCAGTCTTATTGTCTTTGCCAAGCAGAACGATACCGAGGCCTGGCTTTGCTACGCCGCGAGTAATTCGGCCAATAGAATACTTGCCCTGGTAGCTATCCCAGTCCAAGGTGGTAACAAGCATCTGGAACGTACCGGTGGTATCAGCCTTAGGGGCCGGGACATGTTCGAGGATAGCATCAAAAATTGGTGTCAGGTCGGCTTGCTCAGAGGCATCTACCGGCATTTCAGTCCAGGCCTTACCGTCGCGACCGATGGCGTAATAGACGGGGAAATCAAGCTGTGCTTCGTCGGTTGCGAGATCGAGGAAGAGGTCGTAGGTCTTGCTAATTACTTCATCGACTCGGGCATCGCGCTTATCGATTTTGTTGATAACGACGATTGGGCGAAGACCGATTTCCAATGCCTTTTTCAAGACGAATTTGGTCTGCGGCATGGGGCCCTCTTGGGCATCAATAACGAGGATAGCACCATCGGCCATGTTTAGAGTTCGTTCTACCTCGCCACCAAAGTCAGCGTGGCCCGGGGTGTCAATAATATTAATCTTTGTATCTTTGTAGGTGATTGCGGTGTTCTTGGCAAGGATGGTAATGCCTCGTTCGCGCTCTTGATCATTTGAGTCCATAATCAAAGTAGCATCCATAGCTGCTTCGTTTTCACGAAATGTTTTGGATTGCTTTAAGAGACCATCAACAAGCGTGGTTTTGCCGTGGTCAACGTGGGCAATAATGGCGACATTGCGAAGATTCATAGAACTGACTTTCGTTACTAATATAAAATTTGTTCCATCTTATGGAACTCATTAAGTTTACGCTATTTTCTCCTGTTTGTCAATCAAAAAGGAGAGCCTAGACCCTCCTTTGAGTTACTAAACCGTACTAACCGGTGCGCTGCTTACCCAGTGGCTAAAGCCTTTGTGTGCTTGGCAGTAAAAATATTCGCGCCCCAAAGTAGCATTGGCACTACTTGTTCGAATTACTAAGCCTGCAGCGTTACATTTTTTACAGTAATCCCCGGACTCGTGCGCTTCAATGCTTCGATTCGGCAGATAACGACTTTTAGCGGGCTGACGATCGTTTTGCGTGAGTTCAGCTTTAACCATTTCGTCGGCAGTAGCGATGCCTTCGACAAGGCCAAATCCGGCAAAACCTAATGCACGGCCAATGGCCGATGTCTCAGCAACCTCGTATGGCGATTGCTTTTCGATCGACTTATTCGGATTGGCAGCAGAGATGCCGGTGAAGGTTTGCTCGCCAATAGTTACAATGGCGCGGACAACAACCGGCTCATGGGTAAGGATCTCTGTTTCAATGGAAAACTTACCCTCAAGCTTCTTTTCATCATGAAGCATTTTGACGCGCTCAGCGACAGTCACATACTCTTTCCCGTGGATACTAATAGGCATATTTCCTCCTGTTAGCATCATAAAATGCGTGGCTTGCTTCCGCCTAGCGAGAGGCGGTTAGTTGAGCCTTAAACAAAAGAAAAGCTCCTATTACGAGGAGCTTTTCGGAAGGTTCGATTAGCGGTTTACGAAGGTCAGGGCTTTGCCGGTATTGCCAGCGCGGCCAGTTCGACCGATGCGGTGGACGTAGTCTTCGTAACTTGCCGGAACGTCATAGTTGATAACGTGAGTGACAAGTGGAATGTCTAAGCCGCGAGCAGCAACATCAGTAGCGACCAAAATATTGATGTGGTCACGCTTGAATTGGTCAAGGGCTTTCTGGCGGGCAGCTTGGGTCTTGTTGCCGTGAATTGATGCAGTCTTAAAGCCACGTTCGTTCAAAGTTTTTGATAGCTTCTCAACTCCATGTTTGGTTTCTCCAAAGACAAGTACTTTGCTGAATTCAGGATCGATCAATAGGTCATGAAGCAGGTCCATGCGATGCTGATCATCTTGGAATCGAACAATATCCTGATCGATGGTGGCTGAAGTGGCACGTGTCTTTACTGAAACCGTAACAGGATCAACTTGAAACTGACGGGTGAGGTTCTGGATCTCAGGGGTAAAGGTTGCGGAGAAGAGGAGCGTCTGTCGTGGGGCGGGCATGAGGCCCATGATGCTTTTCATGTCGTGAATAAAGCCCATGTCGAGCATACGGTCAGCTTCATCAAGTACAACCGTCCGAAAATCTCCAAGGTAGAGCGCTTTTCGTTCGATCAGGTCCTTGAGACGACCAGGTGTGCCAATCACAAAGCTTGGGTTGTTGCGAAGGTTATAGATCTGCTTACCAATACTTGTTCCACCGATACAGAAGGCAGAACGAATCTGTAAACCTCGAACAAAGCTGAAGAGTTCATCTTGAATCTGCATGGCAAGTTCGCGGGTAGGAACCATAATCAGTACTTTTTCTTGGCGGTTGCCGAGAATCTTATTGATCAACGGGATGAGAAAAGCCGCCGTTTTACCGGTACCCGTATTGGCGATACCAATCACGTCTTTATTGCGCAAGATATGAGGGATACTTTGATCTTGGATCGCCGTAGGGTTGATGTAACCTTTATCGACAATGTTACGTTTAAGCAGCTCAGCGATAGCAAAGTCTGCGAATTTATGTGTAGCTACATAAGGTGCTTCTTGTTCCTGTGGCTTTGCTCGGTTAATGAACCGACTAGGATCGATTTTGAGGCCTGGGTTTACAAACTTGCGGCGTGAGAATGTTCGTTGAGGAACAGCAATCTTGCCGCTATTTTGTGAGCCGTTTGAATATGAAGAGTAAGAAGATGACTTCTTCTTATAGCTGTTGTAAGACAAAAAATGTCCTTTCTAGTGAATGAATATCTGTCAATCTTGACTCGTAACTCCCTGTATATTTCGGGAGGGAACGAAGATGCAAGAATCGACAGCTCGAGAACCTTCATTCAGTAGATGGACTAAAATGTTTTAGATCATCTAAATGGCTACTTTATTGGGCCATGAGTTAAGATAACTAATGAAGTATAGCACGATTGAATATGTTTGTCAATCGATGAGTATCAAAAAAAGCCTTTCGGCTATCTGTCACATTTATATTGGTCGGGGTGGAGAGACTCGAACTCTCGACCTCCTGCTCCCAAAGCAGGCGCGCTAGCCAACTGCGCTACACCCCGAAATTGAAACTCGAAGATAATTGTACTTGATTATACCTGTTTCGTCAATTATTATAGATAGGTAATTCGTAAACGAAGGAGATCTCCTCATGGAAGACATCTACGATGTGGTTATTATCGGTGGCGCATCAGCAGGCCTAACGGCGGCAATTTATGCTTCTCGTCGAGCCATGAAGACCCTTGTCCTCACCAAAGATATTGGTGGTCAGCTCTCTACGACTCCTGACGTTGAAAATTATCCTGGCTATGAGGCCATATCTGGTTGGGAGCTTTCTGATAAGTTTAAAAAACAAGCAGAAAAGTTTGGTGCTGAAGTAAAGTTCGCTGAAGTTACTGGCGTAAAGCCAGACGGCGAAGACTTTATTGTTGAAGCACACGATACCCAGTACAAAACTCGAACCGTGATCTTAGCGTTTGGTAAAACACCCCGAAATTTGGAAGTGCCTGGCGAGAAGGAGTTTCAAGGCAAGGGCGTATCATACTGTGCGACTTGTGACATCCCGCTTTACCGAGGGAAGACCGTAGCGATTGTTGGGGGTGGTAACTCGGCCATTGATGCTGCCGTATACGGCTCTAAGCTTGCCGAAAAAATCTATCTTGTTCACCGACGTGATCAGTTTCGAGCTGAGCAGGTTCTGATTGACCGGATGAAGGCATCGCCGAACATTGAGATCGTCTACAACGCCGTTTCGAAAGAAATTATTGGCGATACGTCCGTAAAGGGTCTACGAATTGCCGATATCGTCACTGGTGACGAGCGAACCCTGGAAGTCGGCGGTGTTTTTGTTGAAATTGGCTATGTCGTAAAGGCCGACTTTATTAAGGGTCTTGTTGATTTTTCACCTATCAATGAAGTTATCACCGACAAGCATATGATGACCTCAGTGCCGGGCATCTTTGCCGCTGGTGACGTAACGACCTCGATCTACAAACAAGCGGTTATCTCGGCAGGTGAAGGCTGTATCGCTGCCTTGGCTGCCTTTGAGTACATCATGAAGCGAGAAGGCAAGAAAGTTGCCATGGTTGACTGGGGAACCGCAGAAGAAACGACTAAAGTAGTACGACCCACCGAATAGTAGGAGAAAAGGAGGGGAATGCGCGGACCAACTCATGCGCTTGCAGGCGCCGCTACAGCGTCTGCTTTCCTCTATTTTAATATTCCCCACGACTACCCACTGCTTGTATTGTCAGTGGTAAGTGGTTTTGCTGCGCTCTGGCCAGACTTAGACGGTCGTGAATCAACAATTGAAAATATCAGGGTATTTGGCATTCAGCCGCTGAAAATCCCAGCTTTTTTCATTGATAAGCTGTTTAAGCACCGGGGTTTTCTTCATTCGCTCATGGCGGTGCTGTTACTGGCGTTTATCCTGTTGGGCTTTTTCCCCGATCTGCCAAGGGAGTTTGTGATTGCTACTCTCCTCGGTTATACGAGTCATCTACTAACTGACGGTATAACTCCAGCTGGAGTGCCCTGGCTTTATCCTTCTGAGTGGAGCCCACCGCTTCTGTCGCGCTATTTGGCCATTACAACCGGCTCTTTTATGGAAACGGTCTTTTTCATCGGGCTGCTCGTATTTTATGTGATCTTCTTATCACAAGCTGGGTATATCGTTCTACCGGCCCGTTAAATGCTTCTCGATGTAGCTCATCGTCTTCTCGTGAATAATTTTATGGATCGATTGAATGTCCTGGCTGGCATTGATAATGACAATACGCTTTTTATGTTTTTGGGCAACTTCATGATAACCAAAATGCACGGCTTTATAAAATGACTTTTTCTGAAGGTCCATGCGGTCGACTTTATCGGTGCTATGGCGTCGCTTCTGTCCTTCCTCGTAGTCTAAGTCTAAGAGGAACGTGATGTCTGGCAGGAGATCGTCGATAGCAAAGTCGTTAATCTTCTTAATATTTTCATAACCAATACCTCTAGCGATGCCTTGGTATACATATGAAGAATCGACATAGCGATCAGCCAGGACGACCGTCTTTTTCTTGATGAGCGGTCGATAGACCTCGGACACAACTTGAGCGCGACAGGCGGCAAAAAGGAGTGCTTCGGCTCGGTCGGCCATCATGGTATTGGTCGTATCGTGGGTTATTTTACGAATTGCTTCACCAATTTTTGTTCCGCCCGGCTCGCGAACGGCTCGAACAGTGTAGCCCTCACGCTCAAGGCTTGCTGCTAACAGTTTAATTTGAGTACTTTTGCCGACACCCTCACCACCCTCAAACGAAATGAACAATCCATTCGTGAGCGCGTTCTTTTTTGGCATACCTACTCCTTGGGGACTTGTTTTTTGGCAGCATCAACGACATTGGAAAGAAGGAAGGCAACAGTGAGGGGGCCAACGCCACCCTTTTGTGGTGTGATGTAGCCGACTTTATCAAGAACTTCATCGAATACTACCTCTTTATCAACATCGACAACTACGGCTCCGGGTTTTATCATGCTTGGTTTGATGAGGTGCTCTTGACCGGTTCCGCTGATGAGAATATCTGCATTAATCGTACAAGCGCCAAGGTCGCCAGTTGATTCATCGCAGACAGTCACATCCAAGTTGTGCTCTTTTAGTCGCTTAATGATGGGGCCACCAACCAGTCGGCCTTTGCCAACAACAACGATCTTTTTTTCTTTAAGCTCAATATCGTAGCCATGGAAAAGCTCCATAATTGCCGAGACTGTTGGCGGGGTAAACTCACTATCTGGTCGAAGACCATCAACATCCTTTTCTTTGGCAACGGCTTGAAGGACATGGTCTGTGTCGATGTGAGAAGGAAGAGGGAGCTGGACGATAATGCCCGTAACATCAGGTTCTTCGTTAAGTCGCTCAATGGCCTCGATAACTGTTGCTTCGCTCGCTGACTCGTCAAGCCGATGGAGAGAGAAACCCATGCCAAGCGACTCAGCCTGCCTGCCTTTTATGGAAACGTAGGTCACACTGTTAGGGTCCTCGCCAACCAAGACAACGGCAAGAGAAGGAACGGCCTCTTGTTGTTTCAGCTGCTCTATCTCTTCGGCCAAGAGCTCATAAAGCTTCGCAACGATAGTTTGGCTGGTCATGATGATTGGCATAGATAAAACAACCCCATATCAGTTAGTGACTATAGTATCAGTATACCTTACTTTTTCTTCTTTGCTTCTAGCGCAGCAAGTTTTTTATCGATTCGCTTCTCAGCTTCTCGTCGTTCTAATCCTACCGATTCTTCGAGATTAACGTAGCTAATGTATTTCGTGAGCTCAGGATGAACTTTCTCGGCTTCACGGAACATCTTTTGAACAATGCGTCGGTAGTTTGGGTGGCCTTGTGGTGAAGTGCGAAGTTCGCAGATGTGCACGAGTTCGCGAAAATTCAACGTGAAATACCAGCGGATTCGGTGTCCCTGAGGGATAAGATACTGGGCTTGGAGCGGAAACTCCTCTTCGACTTTAGCGTATACCTCGACTGCTTGGCGAATAGCATCGCGATACTGGTCACCAAAACCTGCCTCAAGTATTTCGTCGGGAACCGTTAAGCCATAGTATGGTGTCATGAGATGGCGTTGTTGGGTCAGGGTTCGGTGTCGGTGGAGGTCGTAGAAAGCAGCATAGTCACCAACGATGTCGAATGTGTAGTAGGCATTTTCTAGGGCACGGCCGGGTTTATGAAAACGATTTTCACGATGCGAGAAGTAGGCATCCATGATCTTCGTTCGATCGCCATTCTTCATCTTTTTCGCTAGTTCCTTCGCCTGGCCATAGGAAAGGTGTGACTCACTGAAAAGGATGGCGCTTACAATCTTGCGCGTGGCTCGCTTATCGTAATCAATCAAGGTAACTCGCTCTTCATCAATAAAATCTGGTTCAATTTCGGCAGTGTACTGGCTTACAGTCTTTCGAATAGTTTCCCGGTTCTTTCGAATGTACTCTATTGTTGGCTGGCCATAGCGTTCATCATTGGACCGGCGGACAAACGATGGAATGACTTGTGCTAACTCTCGATACATTGCTTCGCCTAAGGCACGAGCCTCAGCTAAATCACTGGCTAAGAGCTTAGTGATCATGTAGCGGAAGGTGCGGCCGTTAGCGTAAACACCAAAGTTGGCGTATACACCTAATGGAAGGAGACCCCGGATCGTGTCGCAGACCTTAGCTCGAATGGTGCTGTTGTAGGCACGATCACTCTCATCGCTTTGCTTAGGGAAGCGCTCTTCGTAATAGTTACGCATTGGGTCCATAAGCTGCTGGTATGCGGCAAACAGGTTGTCCATGGCAGCGGTATATTCTTTACCGTGACTGGAGGCAGCTAGGTCGGGATCGAGGTAGTACAGATAGCGGTCGTTAACCTTCTGGTCAAAGTACACGTATCGAGTAGATTTCTCGAGTGGAGAGGCCCCAATACGGCAATCTTGGACGAGCTTCGTTACGGGACGTGAAATATACTCACAGGCAATATGAGCGCCACCCAGCTCTTCGACCGAGTCGTCACCATAGCCAACGAGGACTCGACTGTAGAACTCTTCAGCTTTTTGTGTCGCGACCATTGGGTCCTGGCCGGTGCTCTCAGCGAAATTGACAATCTCTTGAAATCCAAACTCTGGCTGACGAATAAACTCATCGAGCAATACACGACGGAGTGACTTCTCGGTACGTGAGTAGCGAGAGAACAGAGCGCCTTTTACCACTTCCGGCAGATTTTTTAAGACAAAAACAGTCCGATCCATGTTGGTAAAGTAGGGTGTGAGAATCTTAATCTCTTCTTCAGTAAACTCTTCAGGCGCTTTGTACATAGCAACTCCGCTCTAGGTTATGTCAATTTTAGACCAGTATATACTTATCGATCGATACCGGGAAGAGGAAAACTACTGGCGAATTCAGCAACGGTCTTCTTGAGATGGGTAAGTACCTTTTTGTTTTCTCGGTGGGTGATTGCCATATCGATAAACTCAGCAATCTTTTCCATCTCTTTCTCTTTCATGTCTCGACTCGTCATGGCTGGTGTACCCA
>CBINIT010000015.1:0-23852 GCA_966250865.1 uncultured Candidatus Berkelbacteria bacterium | reverse complement strand
ATAGGGAAGAAAATAGAAGCTAGTTTCTTATCAAAACAACCCTTACCGAAAGCCCGGTAAGGGTTGTTTTCGTGCTGCCTGCAAACTACAGACTAGGGCAGCAAGAGTCTCGGTTCATCATCTTCCGTGAGATAGCAACTCCGCGCTCCCGTATGACAGGTCGGACCAGCTGGCCGGGCGAGGATGAGGAGGGAGTCACTGTGGCAGTTGACTCGGATCTCGACGACTTCGAGGTAGTTGCCGCTAGTGCCGCCTTTGACCCAGAGCTTCTGCCTGGAGCGTGACCAGAAAGTGACCCTTCCGGTCCCCTGAGTCAGGCGAAGCGCCTCTTCGTTCATGAATCCGAGCATCCGCACTTCCTGCGTCTCCATATCCTGGATGATCGCCGGGATCAGACCCTGAGCATCGAACTTCAGTTCACTCCGCTTCATACATTTTCTCCCATACAAAAAGCCCGCCGGAGCGGACTTATGATGAAGGTACAGACAGGTTGTTGCAAAAGCTAAGAAGGCCTTAACTCCTGCAAGACATGTCGGTACCCTCCGGTGCCATGATGTAGCCAACGACTAATTCGAGTCACGGTAGCCGTGGACATGCCAGTTTGAGATGCAACTTCACGATAGGTTTTTCCTTCAGAAAGCAGGCGAGCCGCCTCTAGGCGTCGCGAAAACTCTTCGACTTCATCTACCGTAAGTAAATCTCGAAACAACCGTAACACTTCCTCAGGAGAATTGAGTAATGCAAAAGCGCGAGTCAGTTGTTTTGCCTCTCGTGTAGTAAGATTATTCTCAATAGTGTATGTGGTTGTTTTCATGTATTAACACATTAATACAAAAGATAGCATATTGTCAAGTACTCTGAAGATCTTTTCATATTAATTGGTATAATCCAAATCATGAAAAACACAAACAACACCCACGAAGAAGAATTTAAGGTTAACGGCGAAGAATTACTCGCCAAAGTTAAAGAGCTCATCCGTCAGGGTAATATCCGCCGGATTATTATCAAAGATAAAGAGGGGAAACAGCTGATTGAGTTTCCGGTAACCGTCGGGGTTGTCGGACTGGTGATCGCTCCTGTTGCTGCGGCTATCGGCGCGCTAGCCGCGCTCGTTACTGAGTGCACAATTGTCGTCGTCCGCGACAATACAGAAGATGAGTCACTACTGTAAACGGGATCTGTCGTAAACAGGTCTACTGACAAGTCATTGAGCACTCATGTGAAGTACTATTTGGCTTCTGATGCCTGACTGTCATCAGATTCTTTTTGAGGATGTGGAACTGGGAGTTGGTCTGGTTCATCGATGGGCTCTAAAGATGCGACTGGTAGATTCTCAGTTACGGGCGCTGACTCAGAGGCCGGGATGCCTAGCTCTGCGACATGACGAGATGTTTGTCGATAATCCATGTAGGAGTGATCTTGTGGTTTTAGTCGAGCCGCCTCATGCTCTTCAAACCAGAAGGATTGTGCTGTTTCAAGCTGCGCTTCCTGTCGAGGAATGCGGCTTTGCATTGCATTTGCCACTTGCAACCCATATGATACGACATGCCGATAGTTTGCTGCACGCATGAGATGAAGCTTCCGCTCATCGGCCGATATGTACGAACGACTGAGACTCCTAACAGCTTCGGTTATCTGCAAGCTACCTAAGTGACGCATTAGTCTTTTATTGTCCACTGAGTAGAGTTCCTCGATAGCTCCATAAAACCGATCGTTATCGTCCTGCAGCACCGGAGTTGTGAAGTCATAGCCTCGCAGCGGGCTTGAGGCAATCATCGAGCCACGAATTTGGAGGAGACGCTCCATAAGCATGACGCGAAGGTAAGTCGATGTCGAGCCTGGCTTGTCTTGATACTTTGTATAGAGATTGAGCAGTTTCTCGATAGCAGCGCTCTTCTCGCCTAGGACAACATCAAGCTCCGCACCCTCAACTGCGGCATAGTCCGCAGTGGTCTCTCCCAAATGATGACGTATTACTGTATCGATACGAGATATGTCTAAACCGAGTGCCAGCTGGACTTCAAGATACTTGCGTGCACGAGCAATATTTCTACTATTCAACGGCGTTACTATGATATCTTTTTGAAAATAGCGAACAGCCTCCTCTGCTCGACCAGCGTGCTGTAGCTCCAGAACAAGGTCCAAATAAAAATCAGGACGATACTCAGGAGACTCTTTTTCACCTTGATGGTAGAGAGATAAAGCCGTATCGAGACTGTTTATTGCATCGAGTCCAATAGTTCGCTCGGTCCTTGCTACTTCAAGCCAGCGTTTAGCAAATCCTTGCTTAAACACATTGTTACTATCTTGATTGAGTTCGAGTTCCTGCTTAACTGCCTGAATGATTTGATGGCTTCTCCGCTTTTCTGGTGCGAATAGTTCATACTGATTTGCGCTCCCTATAACTTCTGAAGTATCGGTTGTAAGCACTTCGTCAGTTTGCTTGTCAAAAGAGAGCTCGCCAACCCGGTTTGCTTCTTCTGGCATGTCAAAATTATGACGCATAGTACTCCTTAAATACCAGCTTACTATGGTTGGGGTTTGACCACAATAAAGTGAGCTGTAAAACCGTTCTCAACACAACTACATAGATAGTTCCTTCGGCTACATGTAAGAGCTAGTAGTCATGTCCATCACACACCGATCAGGGAAGTAACCCGTGCAGGTTCCAACAAAGAGATAGCGCTTCTTACTGATTATAGCTATACTAAACATATGAGTATTTTACATGTTGAAAAACTAACCAAACGGTACGACAACCTAACCGTCGTAAATGGTATTTCCTTTGAAGTAGAAAAGGGTGAAGTTTTTGGCATCCTCGGTCCCAACGGGGCAGGGAAGACCACGACCATGGAGATGATCGAAGCAATTCGGCCGATCGACGACGGAACAGTTACCTTGTCTGGCATCGATGTTGCCAAGGAACCACAAAAGGTCAAACAGCTTATCGGTGTACAGCTCCAGTCAACAACCTTCCTCGACAAACTCACGCTAGCCGAACTCCTCCAAACCTTTGCTGGGCTCTATGGGAAAACTGTCGATGCCATGGCGTTGCTCGACGAAGTGCAACTGCGCGACAAAGCAGGAAGTTATGTGAGCCAAATTTCAGGCGGTCAAAAGCATCGTTTCAGTATTGCTGCAGCGCTTGTTAATGACCCAAAGATTCTCTTTCTTGATGAGCCAACCACTGGCCTTGACCCTCAAGCTCGCCGAAACCTCTGGGACTTGATCAAAGAAATTAAAAAACGCAAAATTACAATTATCTTAACGACCCACTACATGGAAGAGGCCGAGCTACTGTGTGACCGAGTGGCGATTATGGATAGGGGAGAGATCATTGCCCTTGGTCAACCAAAGCAATTAGTTCGCGATCTCTTGAAGCGCGGTTTCAAAAAAGAGATTGTTGTTGAGCAGGCCAATCTTGAAGATGTGTTTATCGATCTCACAGGAAAGGGGTTACGCGAATGAACCGACAGTTTTGGACAAGTGTCTTCGGCCTCACCGTCGCCCATATCCGTCGAACGTTCCGTGACAAGACGGCCCTTTTCTTTACTTTTCTGTTCCCGCTACTCTTTCTCTTTGTCTTCGGCATGCTCTACCGTAACAACGAAGCCAGTTTTGACATCGCATTATTGAATCATGCCGACAACAGCTTCGCTAAGGAGTTCGTACAGCAAATCGAAGACAATGACAGTTTCAAGATTAAAAAAGACACAAAGAAGCTCGATGAGGCAAAAGAGAAGCTCAGCCAAGGAGAAATTGACAGCATCGTAGAGTTGCCAGAGACTTTTGGTCAACCGAACGATCAGAACATCCCGTCTGGTAAGCTCGTTGTCTACTATGATGAAGCAAGTCCGCAGTCCGGCCAAACCCTGGCCGCCATCTTTGAAGGCATGTTAAACCGGATCGGCCAGCAATTGATGGGTGTTCAGTTACCGTTCTCCGTTGAAAGTAAGTCCAACGCCAGTTCTGACCTTAGCGCGTTTGATTACGTCTTTGCTGGGCTTATTGGCTTCACAATCTTGTCTCTTGGCATCTTTGGCATGGCGAACACCATCCCTGCCGAAAAGAAAACAGGTACGCTGCGACGGTTTCGGGTCGCTCCCATTAGTTCGTTGGTAATTATTGTGTCCTATGCCTTAAACTACTTAGTGAGCGGCATACTCAGTATCGTCGTCATGGTAGTCGCTGGGGTTATCGGGTTCGACTTCCAGCTGCCTACCGATATCCTCAGCTTCATTGTCCTCATCCTGTTTGGAATCGTCATGATGCTTGGCTTCGGAGTGGCAATCGGCGGCTGGGCAAAGGACGAGAATCAATCAGCACCACTGACGAACCTCATCTCTTTTCCATTGATGTTCTTAAGCGGTGTCTTCTTCCCACGATTCCTCATGCCTGAGTGGCTCCAGAGTTTCACTGGCTACCTTCCACTTTCTCCACTTGTTGACGGCCTTCGTGCCATTATTGCTGAGGAAAAGACGCTTTTTGCCCTAGGCCCTGAACTTGGAATCATGTTTGTTTGGACCATTCTTATGTATTTTCTTGCAATTAAGCTCTTTAGATGGGAATAATCGCTTGGCAAGGAAACGAAATTAGGGCACACTAAATGCAGGAGGGGATTATGTCAAAAACACTTATTTGGGCGTTAGGTATTGTTGTTCTCATCGGAATTGGCTTTGGTACTTGGTGGCTGGCAGCGGGTAAATCGCTCAAGGAAGGGAGCTTACTCAACGATATACCTTCGCCAGATACTGAAGCGGCATCAACCACTACGACATCGGCGAGTAAGATCGTCCACGAATTTACTGAAGCAGGTCCAGCTCTTGCCGGAACCTACGCGGATGCAGACGTGGTAACCCTTACAGACGGTAGCTACCGTATGTACGTCGCTACTCAGCCAGAAGTTGCAGGCAACAATCTCGAGATCTACTCTGCCAAATCAACCGACGGTATCACCTGGACGAAAGAAGAGGGGACACGCAAGAAACTCGCTACCTTCCCCGACGTATACACCCTACCCGACGGCACCTTCCGCATGAACTTCCAGAATGCAGGCGTCATCAAAAGCGCAACCTCAAAAGATGGTCTAACCTTTACCGACGAAGCGGGAACTCGGATTGACGCTACCAACGATGCCGGCCTGACGCTCGACAACGTCGCGGCACCAACAACCCTCAAACTTTCTGACGGCAGCTATCTCATGGCTTACCGTGGCGGCATCAATGAAGAATACACGGCCGAAAAGGTTCCAAACAAGACTATGGCGGTCTTACTCTATGCGACATCGACCGATGGCAAAACTTGGACGAAGAAAGGTTTAGCGGTCGATACTCGCACCGACGATATGCTCCTTGGTTGGGCTGACGGTCCCGAGCTCGTGAACTTCGACGGTGAAACTCGCATGTACTTCTCAACGTACAATGGTGTCTTCGTTTCTACCTATAAAGATGGGTCCTTCACCAAACCAGAGTTTAGTTGGACGCTGCCCAATACCAACGGTGGCTTTGGTGCCCTGGCGACCGTACCACCAGGAGACCCCGCCCTCCTCAAAGTTGGCACCGACTGGTTCATGTACTTCGGTCGACACCCAGAAGGTATCTACCGCGCTACTCACAATAAGTAACACCCACAAGACAGCGATTCATCGCTGTCTTGGTTTAAGGAGTCTATCCATGCCCTACGCACTTATCATTCTTTCAACGATAGCCACTGGAGCGATTGGGAGCCTATTCACCACCGATGCACTGACGAGTTGGTATCTTACCATCAACCTGCCGAGCTGGACGCCAAGTGGGGGAGTGATCGGCATTGTTTGGACGATACTGTATATTCTCATCGCCATTGCCGGGATACTGGCGTGGAATAGCGTAAAGAAAAAAGATCGTCGTCGGGTCTTTACTCTTTTCGGACTACAACTCATCTTAAACGCGCTTTGGAGCTATCTCTTCTTCTCTGCCCACCAAATTGGCGCAGCCTTCGTTGAGATGCTTGGCCTAGAGCTAGCGATTATCACTCTTATCGTCGCCGTAAAGAAATATTCGACTACCGCTGCCTGGCTACTCCTTCCATATGCGCTGTGGGTCGCCTTTGCGACGTATCTTACTTTTAGCGTCTGGCGGCTAAACTAAGGGCGATAGCTCGTCGTACGAATCCGTCGCTACGAACTTGCAGCCTCCTGCTAGGTGACTTTTCGTATGGCCTTAAAACAACTATGCTTTATTCATGTCCTGCACGGTTAACGCAGAAGATATTTTTTAGACGGCATTATTATCTACCACCGTCAGGCGATGAGATATGTTATAGCGCCGGAATACGACTTCTGTACCCGGCGTGACCATTGGCGCTTTTTCGATTCCCTCGAAGAAGCCGTCGCAGGGTTTGTCGAGATCATCGAGGATGGTCGACGAACCCCTTCACCAAAGCGCCTCATAGCGCATGGACCAGATGGCGAGATAGAATTTCCTCGCTCTGTTCTAGGTCCGCTTCCTCAACGGGAGGGTGATATTGAGGCGATTCGTATCTGGATTAAGCTGAAGGTCTTTACCGGATGCCTAATCCGCTATGACAACGACATAGAAGGAGAGTACTGGCTCGTGCCATGCGAACCTTCTGGACGGTTCTGGGTACCAGGAGCTATCCGTATCGGCAACGATTCGGACGGACCTTGGGTACCGGTTACCCAGGCAGGAATTGAACTAATCAAAACCCGTCGCCAAAATAACAGCGACCCCAAATTGTTCGAGTCAAATATCATAGAAGCTGCTTTGCGAGAAATATCCGCCAGGATCGATGAGCACCCATCTGTTCCTATCTGGTGGGACGCTGATTGCCAGCTCATCAGCCAAGCATCGCTCACAGAACTTATTGAACGATGCCGGTGAGAATAAAAAACTAATAGGCCTAACTATGCTACCCTGGCAACGCCACGGGTAGCTTTTTTCTGTACACATACACCAACCTCCAGGTAAACACATATTTCATTTGCAAGGATGTGACCAGGTCAGATAAACCCGATATATCAGTCTAAACTTGTAACATTTATAAAACATGGCGCCTTCACTACAACCCATAGATTATGCACTATCTATGGCCACTACCTTGACTTTTTCCCTAAAATTAGGTATACTCACTGGCTGATTTAGTTCTTCGCCAGTCATATTATGATTGACGAAGGACTACATCCTATCCGCCCTGCCGGATTGCACCACACCACTGCACTCGCTTGCCAGGGGAGAGAGTGCCACGCTAGAGACGATAATGAAAATCAGATACGAGTACATTCCGTTGGTCATTCTCTGGGCGGTAATCATGATCTTCGCCACCACACCGCGTCGGCGAACCGCGCCTACCTCCAAGCCAAGCGCCACCGTAACCCAGAGCCCTCGGCTCGAAGCTCCCGAAGGCTCCGCCTGGGTCACCGCACCGATGAGCCTCATCAGCTCGGATAAGTCGCTGAAACGGGTCTGGGACATCAGCCCACTGTTCAAGGCAGCCCCGGGCAACTACCGTATCAGCAGCCCCAAGCTGCTGATACAGGACATTGTCAGCCCGGAAATCACCTTCGAGAAGAAGGTTGGCGGTAAGTGGAAAGCGCAGCCGCTCGAGAGCTTCGGCCTGAGCCGCGAAGACGTCTACCTGGACAAGGTAGAGTACCGGGTTGACAATCCGGTGAGCAACGTACGACTCCACTGTTACGAGGTCAACAGTGGTTTACTCTTCGACCTACAGGATAAAACGTGGACAGTCACGATCCGATGATCGGCGTCCACCACAAGGAGACCTTGAAACCGCCTGAGCATCACGCTTGGGCGGTCTTCGCTTTTATGGGCACTTACCCAAACGAAAGCTGCTTGAATGCTTTACAAGTAAGTAAAATTCTCTTACGATATCATCTGCTTAGTAAACAACGAGGGAGCTTCTCACATGGAAACTAAACCATCACTGATCTCAAGATTCAGTCTACTTTTCTTGCGTAATCACCGAGTCACTATTCTTATTGCTCTAGGGCTTATTATGCTTGGCATAGTAGCCTACACGACACTCTTGAAGCGTGAGGGGTTCCCTGCGGTCAACGTACCCACGGTTATCATCCAAACGAATTATTTTGTTAACGACACCGTGAAGGTTGACTCTTCTATCACCACACAGATTGAAGATGCGATTAAAGATATCCCAGAAATCAAATCAGTCTCTTCGACGACCACAGAGAATACCTCGTCTATCCGTGCGCAGTTTGATGATGGCTTCTCAACGAAAGAGGGCAAGGCCCTTATTCGTGATGAGGTTCAGCAAGATGTTAAGTTTCCTGACGGTGCATCGATACAATATCTGACCTTTAACGCCGGTGCAGTCGACGGGACCCATGATCTCGTCTTTGCGATAAGCGCCGATAAACCAATAAAAGAAGTTCAAGAGAAAGCCGGTGAAGTCGCCGCCGAAGTCGAGAAGCTAGACGTTGTCCAGGAAGCAAAAAGTCTCGACCTCATCACTACCAGAGTCAATCCGCAGACCGGTAAGCCGTTTGAATATCAGGCCAGTTTTAATCGTGTCGGTGTAAAAGATAATGGTCAGTTGCAGTTTCGCGATGCCGTAAGCATCGGCATTATCCGAAAAGGCGAGGTGGGCACGCTCGATCTTTCAAAGGCAGTCCGCGAGAAGGTTGATCAACTTATCGACGAAGGAACGCTCAAGGACTACAGTGTTTCCTATGGTGGCGATCTGGCAACCTCCCTTACGGCTCAGATTAAGTCCCTTGAAGAGAATGCCATCAGCGCTATTATTCTTATTATTATTGTCCTAGCCCTCCTCATTAATTGGCGAGCATCAGTAGTACTAGCCATCTTCCTCCCCCTTAGCCTCGGCGCTGTATTCTTATCACTGTATGTTATTGGCTACTCACTTAACACCATCTCGCTCTTCGCGCTCATTCTAGTACTGGGCCTGTTTGTTGATGACGGTACAATCGTTGTTGAGGCCATCGACTACCATAAACGACAAGGAAAGAAGGGGGTAGAGACAGTTGTGGCAGCGATTAACGATATTGGCATAGCCGATATATCTGGTACCTTAACTACCCTGCTTGTGTTCGTACCCATGTTGTTTATTAGCGGTATTCTTGGTGACTTTATTGAGCTCATTCCAGTAACTGTTATCTTGGCCATGAGCCTCTCACTGGTCATTGCTCTTTCAATTATTCCATATCTTACGAACCTTGCTATTCGAGACAGTCAGGACACGAGTAAGCGTAACCCACTTATCAATCAAATTGGGGCGATCATGCCCAATGCGATTACTATGGTTGCAACCAAACTGGCTAACTTCTCAGCGTGGTACCTTAAGCGCCCTGTCGGCATATTCTCAATGATCGCGATAAGCATCGGTTTGGTTCTCTTCGGAACCAGCTTTGCCTCTAAGCTTCCGTTTTCTGTTTTTCCTTCAGCGAAAGACACCGAAGCGCTCACTGTCCAGCTCAGCTATCCGGAAGGTCTCAGTCTTGAAGAGGCCACCTCCCAAGCAAAACAAGTTGAACAGGCGGTAAAAGACACGATTGGTGAAGAGGTAGAACAGGTTACCTACTACCGTGGCAATGTCTTTAGCGCATTTGTTCGCGTCGACTTGCGACCGATGAAAGAACGAACCCCGACCGCGAATGAACTGGTTGACAGAGTCATCGAAAAGTTGCCAGACCTAGGCGACACCAACGTGAAAGTCGATCAGGTTTCAGCTGGCCCGACTGCCGAAGAGTATCCCTTTGCCATGCAGGTTTACAGTAACGACCAGACGAAGCTCGAAGCAGCCACTGCCGCTATTCGTGGCTTCCTCATTAATCGTGACCTTGGAGATGGCGAAAAGATCACTGATGTTCGTATCGATAACCTCAGCGTCATCGCGAAGCGAAATGGCGACCGCTACGCTGAAGTACGGGCCAAGATTCGTAAACCAGAAAATACAGGCAAAGTCTTAGCGATTCAAGAGCTGGTTAAAGGAGAGTTCACCGAGACAAAGCTTGATACCTTAGGTCTCAGCAAAGATGCACTCAGCTTCGATCTCGGACAAGAGAGCGAGAACCTTGAATCCTTCCAGTCGGCCGTTGTTGCTTTTGCTGCTGCCTTACTCATTATGTATGGCTTACTCGTCATGCAGTTCAACTCATTTTCTCAGCCGCTCCTCGTCTTCTTGGCTATTCCATTTGCCTTCCCTGGACTCTTCCCGGGTCTCTATGCGACAAATAACGCCTTAAGCTTCTTTGTCATGGTCGGTGCAATTGCCCTGGCTGGTATCGTCGTTAACAACACAATCATGCTCCTTGAGTTTGCCAACCACGCTCGTAAGGAAGGAAAAACTGCTAAGGAAGCCATTGCCCAAGCAATTCGCATTCGTTTTCGTCCCATGTTGACTACAACCGTTGTAACAATTGGCGGCTTAGTTCCTCTCGCCATTTCTGATCCGTTTTGGGAATCGCTAGCCCTTACCATCATCTTTGGCCTTACCTCAAGCCTCCTGATTGTCTTTTTCGCCTTCCCGGCATACTATGTGACCCTTGAATCAATCCGCTCCTACCGACCAACCTGGTATCGAGCTAAAGGCTAAATACAGACAAGCACGAAACGGTAGCGATATATCGCTTGACCTAGCGATATATCGTGATATACTCATTTCATGCATCATAACACTACCCCTCACCATGATCATGACTTTGCTGACGGAGAACACGGAAAGGCCTTTTTTCGATTTATGAGCGACGGCTTTCGTGCCGCACGCGGCAACCTTGAGCCAATTATTCTCTGTGTCCTTAATGAAAAGCCGATGCACGGCTATGAGATTATCCGTACACTTGAAGAACGACATCAGGGATTCTGGCGACCCAGTCCCGGATCGGTTTATCCCATCCTCCAACTTCTCGAAGACAAGGATATGGTAAGCGCGAAAGTGGTAAATGGGAAAAAGGTATATGAACTCACACCACAGGGTGTAAAGGCTACCGCTGGACACAAGGAGTTCAAATCTATTCTCCCACATCACGATCAGCAGCAGATGAAGCACCGCTTCCACGAGCTAAAAGAAACAGTTAAACAATCAATACCAATCATTAAATCAATTGTTCTCGAGGGAACTAATGAAGAAATAGACGAGCTAAAGGCTATCCTCTCAGAAACAGAAAAGCAGCTGCAAGCCCTTCAAGACAAACGACACAGTAATCAATAATGAATCGAGTACATACAATGTCAAAGAGCGAAACAAAACCAAAGCAAGCGGCTTCCAAAAGACCAGCCGGGCCAAATATATGGGCGATTTTAGCCCCATATCGACCGATGGTCTTTGGACTTGCCACCCTCACCATCGCCGCCAATGCCTTAGCTTTATGGTTGCCAAAAATTATTTCTCATGCGATTGACGAGTATGCCAAGCAAAGCCTGGCTCTCGCCGATGTGAGTTGGCTTTTTGGGCTTGTTAGCCTCGGCATCTTCATTCTAACCTACGCTCAAAACATTGTTCAGGTCTATGTTTCAGAACTAGTAGCAAAAGACCTCCGCGACAAACTCATTACCAAGATTTCCAAGCAGGCCCATAGCCAGATCGAAAAACTCAGCCCAGCCCGTCTACTTACAAACCTTACTTCAGACATGGACGCAATTAAGATGTTTGTTTCCCAAGCAGTAGCCGCCCTCATCTCTTCTATCTTCCTCATTATCGGCGCTTCGATTCTGCTCCTTCTCACTAACTGGAAGCTTGGCCTTGCCGTCCTGACTATTGTGCCGGTTATTGGCTTTACCTTCGGCATTGTTCTGCAGCGCGTTCGCGCATTCTTTCTAAAAAGCCGCGAGGTCATCGACGGTCTCAACCGAGTTATCAATGAAAGTATTCTTGGCGCCGGCCTGATCCGCGTCCTGAATTCCGAGTCACTTGAAGATAAAAAGTTCTACACCGTAAACGACGCGTCCTTTCAAATTGGCTTAAAGATTATCGGAATCTTTTCGGCGCTTATTCCCGCCATCACGTTTGTAGCGAGTCTTTCCTCGGTGATCATCCTTGCCTTTGGTGGTCACCTGGTTATCGACAACCAGCTGAGCTTAGGTGACTTTGCGGCCTTCAGCAGCTACATGGCGATTCTTATCTTCCCGCTGCTCATCCTCGGCTTTGTTGGCAATATTAGCGCCATGGCAACTGCTTCCTACACCCGAATTGCGGAAGTCTTAGCTAGCCCCGACATGGAAGATAAGGGTACCGTAGTAAGTGAGCTCACCGGCAAGGTAGAAGTGCGTGGCTTGACGATTGCCTACGGCCAGAAAAAGGCCCTCGACGATGTATCATTTACGGTTAAGCCTGGCAGCAAGACGGCGGTTATTGGCCCAACCGCGGCTGGTAAAACCCAGTTGCTTTACACCATGACCGGTCTCCTCCAGCCAACTGCTGGCGAGGTACTATACGATGGCCACAAGATCAGCGACTATCAGAGCGAAACCCTATACCGACAGATTGGCATTGTGTTCCAAGATAGCATTACCTTTAACATGTCAATTCGTGACAACATTACCTTCAGCGGCAAAGTAAGCAAAGAGGCGTTGGAAAAAGCGATTGCGACAGCCGAACTAGCCGACTTCATCGCCACCCTTCCCGAAGGTCTCGACACACTCGTTTCTGAACAAGGGAAAAGTCTCTCTGGCGGACAGAAGCAACGACTCATGCTTGCCAGAGCACTTGCCCTTAATCCAAAGGTTCTGCTACTCGACGACTTTACCGCTCGCGTAGACACCGCGACTGAAGGAAAAATCTTGAAGAATCTTGAGAAGAATTATCCTAATCTTACCCTCATCTCAGTTACCCAGAAAATTGCTTCGATCGAGAACTACGATCAGATCATCTTACTCATGGAAGGGGAGATGCTTGCTAAAGGTACCCACAAAGAACTTCTCAAGTCATCGGTTGATTACCAACAAATATACACCACCCAACAGAGTACCAATGCCTTATGAATTACACACTCACCAACAAAACACTTGAAGAAGAGGCTAAGCAGAAGCTGTCGGTGAAAACAGCAGGGCAGCGGCTGTGGCCATTAATCAAACCTGAGTCAAAGAAGCTTATCATCGCGCTTTTCGCGATTCTGGTAAACTCTGGCCTCACCATTACGGCACCAATTCTCATTGGTCACGCGGTCGACACCTACTTGTTCGCCCGCGACTATCAAGGAATCTTCCTCTACAGTCTCTATATTTTTCTTACCTATATCGGCGTACTGATTTCTGGGTTTATTCAAACGCGGACCATGGGCTTTGTCGGACAGACGCTACTCTTTCGCCTGCGCAACTCAATATTTACCAAACTCCAGGAGCTCCCGATAGCGTTCTTTAACCAAAATAAGGCAGGCGACCTCATCTCGCGTATCAATAACGATACCGACAAGCTCAACCAGTTCTTCTCCCGTTCACTCATGCAATTTATTGGTAATGGTTTTGTCATCTTAGGCGCAGGCATCGCCATGGTGGTGGTTAATGGCAGATTAGGCGGAGCTGCCTTAGTGCCAGCGCTCCTCCTGCTCGTGATGGCGCAGCTGACTACCGCCTGGGTGAAGCGAAAGAACCTGGCAAACCTCCAAACCATCGGTGGCATGAGCGCTGAAATCTCAGAAAGCCTCCAAAACTTTAGAGTGGTCGTAGCCTTCAACCGCCAAGATTACTTTAGACAGCGTTTCCAAGAAGTAAACGAGCAAAACTATGCAAGCTCCGTTGGCGCTGGCATCGCGAATAATACCTATGTTCCAGTCTTTGGACTTGCTTCAAACCTCGGACAAATGATTGTTATTATCTACGGTCTGTACCTCATTTCTCAAGGCGACTTCACTTTTGGCCTACTTATTAGTTACCTGGCCTACGTCACTCGTTTCTACGATCCGCTCCGTCAGATGGCGACACTATGGTCAGATCTTCAAGGTGCACTCGCAGCTTGGGACCGAATTAGCGAGATCCTCTCAATGAAAAATAACTTGCCCATCATCAAAACAAATACTGCCGACAAGAAGATAGGCAAGGGTTTGGTTGAATTCCGTTCAGTGAGTTTTGCCTATGAAGGCGGTTCAAAGGTACTTGACTCAATCAGCTTCACTATGGAGCAAGGCAAGACCTATGCCCTAGTTGGGCCCACCGGCGGCGGCAAAACAACTACAGCGTCACTTATCGCTCGGCTTTTCGACCCGACTGAAGGAACTGTCTTTCTTGACGGTAAAGATATTCGCTCATACGAACCAGCTGAACGGGCGGAAAAAATTGGGTTTATCCTTCAAGATCCCTTCCTCTTCACCGGAACCGTTCGAGAAAATATTCTCTATGGCAACACTCAGTATCAGGAATATAGTGATGAGAAACTTGAATCGCTCATTAAGAAAGAAGGGCTAGGGAAGCTGCTCGACCGGTTTGATCAAGGTCTTTCAACGAAAGTTTCGACCGATACCGACGGTATAAGTCTCGGACAAAAGCAGCTCATTGCGTTCATGCGGGCCGTACTGCGGCATCCATCGCTCATCATCCTAGACGAGGCTACCGCCAATATCGATACCGTAACCGAACAGTTGCTTGAGACTATTTTGCAACAATTACCAAAAGAGACGACAAAGGTAATTATTGCGCACCGCCTCAACACGATTGAAAGTGCCGACGAGATATTCTTTGTGAACGGCGGGAGCGTTACCGCGGCCGGTTCACTCTCCCATGCCATCGAACTGCTGTCAGAGAAGGCAAGAAAGAGTTAATAGAGATTACAGTAAAAGGAAGGACGAACCATGAACGAGTTAACGGCCCAAGTTACAACGACCATTGCCGCGCGCATCGAAAAAGTCTGGGAAGCTCTCACCGATCCGGCCATCGTAAAGCAGTACTTCTTTGGCGTAGAGCTAGAAACAACCTGGGAAACTGGCAGTCCCATTACCTACCGTGGTCAGTGGGAAGGCAAGACCTTTGAGGACAGAGGGACAGTTCTGGAAGTAATCAAACCAACCAAACTTGTGACGAGTTACTGGTCTGCTTCCTTTGGCCCTGACACGCCAGAAAATCGACAAGTGGTGACCTATCTTCTTGACGAGCAAGATGGGGAGACGACCGTCACCATTTTGCAAGAGGGGAGTAAGACCAAAGAGGGGAAGGAACATTCCGAGGCAAACTGGCAAATGGTTCTTTCCCAGATGAAGAAAGTCATCGAAACTCCATAATACCGACAACCTATTGGCGAAGCCGCTACCGTCATATATGATGACCGAGAGGAGTCAGTATGGCCCATAAACGTCCACTCTTTCTGGATATTATTGCAATTATTGCACTGTTAGTAGTTGGCGCTCTCGTCTGGTCGGTCTTTCGCCCGACAATGGCGAGAGGCAGCTATATCTATGCCAAAAACAGCAAGACAGATACTCGTATTTATAAAGTAGTAGACGGCACTGAAACCGAACTCTTCTCGATCGACAAACCAGCAGGCGATACCTACGATAGCGTCGTCGGGAGTCTTAGTGCTGACAAACAGTATCTCTACTTTACCAACTATATTGGCGATCTGATGCGCTACAACATGGCTACCGATCAGATCGAAACCCTGCGCCAAGCATCGCCCTACGTTGAGGGCATGGCAGTTGGTGAAGTTCGGGGATACTACAATCCCGTACTTTCTCCCGATGGGAAGTTTCTGAGCGTCGAATGGCGTGGCTGGGAGTCAAGAGGGATAGACATCCTCAACCCCGACGGCACTGACTATCTCGAAACAAAAACCGAGCGGTACAATCCACTCTTTAACGCTGATCAGATCAGTTGGTCGCCAGACGGGAAGCAGTTTGTCTTAAGTGCACCGTTTTCCGAATTTGGTGGCTTTCCGGCCAAGCTCTATGCCGCCGCTGTAGCCGATCCGACCGCAGGAAAGGCGCTTGTGCCAGCCGACATCCAGCTGGGCGGAGAAGAAGCTACCCCAAAGAATGTCTATGATGCCTCGTGGTCACCAGACGGGAAGAAAATTGCTTTTGCCTATGCCTATAAATACACTGGCAATATAGGTCAGGAAGATGAGCAGAGCTTTCGGAATCTTACTGAAATATTTATTGTTAATCCTGATGGCACAGACTTACGTCAGATTACCCACCAAGACAAAGAAGCACGAACTCCGCTCTGGCTCGACACTGACACGCTGATATACAGCATCAGCAAGACCGATGAAACAGCTTCCATCAACCAAACTGCAACGCTAACCACGAAACAACAGTCCAGCACATTACTCAAGGAAGGTTATGAGCGCTATGCAATCAAGAGCCTCTCGCCCGACAAAGAAAAAATCGTTTATGAGGCTTGGAACGGCTCAGGCTATTCTACCAACCGAGGCCTCTATATTCTTGATTTGAAAACACGAAAAAAACAACGGCTTGGCAATGTCGGCGAAGGTAACGATCTCGTATCATTTGTTGGTTGGCTTAATTAGGAGATTGTATGAAGAAAACAAAGAAGATATTTCTACCAAAATGGCAACGTTGGTATGTCGGTCCGCTGCTTCTCGGTGTCTGGCTGATGGCTGGGTATATGGAGTATTTTAGTACCAGTACTGGCGAAAAAATGGGAACTATTGGATTTCTTCTTTTCACGCTCGTCCTGGCGGTCGCCGGCAGCATGACCTGGCTCATGACCAGCGGCAAACTGCCTGCGTATATCATCGAAGAAGATGACACTGAGAACTAACATGATCTCTGTAATATCTCACCAGGAATAGTGTAGTAGTAAATAAGAGAGCACCCCAAGACAAATCGACCGACATAATTACAGGTAGTGCATGCAGACGCCAAGCGACGAGACTATCGCCACTGAAGTACAACAAGGCAAGAGTGACCGCTTCGGGGAACTTGTTACTCGCTATGAAGAAAAGCTCCGCCGCTATGGACGGCGCTTCTTAGGAAACCACGACGATATTGAGGATATGCTCCAGGAGATTTTCATCAAAGCCTACCGAAACATCCAAGGTTTCGATACTAAGCGCAGTTTTTCGCCCTGGATCTATCGGATTGCCCACAATACCTTTGTCAATCACATTCGAAGCATACAGCGAGAACGAACAGTTCTCATTGACCCAGACACCGTCTTTGCCATCCTTCCTGGAAAAAGTAACCCGCACCAAGAGACAATGACCAAGGAAGAGTTTCGGCAATTAGAGGAAGGCGTTGCCAACCTACCTATTAAGTATCGCGAGCCTATCGTTCTTTATTATTTTGAAGACAAGAGTTACCAGGAGATTGCTGACATTTTACGTATCCCAACAGCTACCGTTGGCGTTCGCTTAAATCGAGCTAAGCAACTTCTCTATCAACATTTTGGCAAAGGAATCCGATGAGCAATACGCTTAAAAAAACAATTGAGGAGGCAATAAAAGACGGTACGGCAGCCATGAAGCCACGCTGGCAGTTTACTGTTGAGCATGCCCTTGGTTTTATCCTCGGCATAGGCGCTCTGCTTTTGATTTGGTATCTCGGCAGCCTTACGACTTATGTAATCCGAGCTAACGAGCTTGCTTACTTGCCAGGCTTTGGCCCAACTGGATGGCAACGGCTTCTCATATCGCTGCCGTGGGTCCTTATTTTGGCCGGGGGACTCCTTATCTTGGCAACAAACCTCATCACCAGAAGCCAAACAATGCTCTACCGACAGCCCTGGGGTGCGACGCTCCTAGGCGTACTATTCATCGCGCTTGCAGGCATCGCAATATTCAACCAGGCACGATTACATGATCACATCGTAAAAGCTGGCCCACCGCGATTCATCCGCTACTACTCGCCATTACCTCAGAGAGTAAAACCGATCATTGGAACCGTGGTTGAAAACGGAGAGAATCAATTTGTTATGGAGAATCCAGAGGGCACTTTTACTGTCGACCTAGAGGGGACGCATGCAGCCTTACAGGACATTTCAACCGGTCAACGAGTTATTATCATTGGCGAACCAGCAGGAGAGACAATAAAAGCATACGGCATCCGGTCAGCCAACAAGAAACCTCGTCAAGCTCATGGCAAACCAAGAGAAATGAAGAACTTCAAGTGATATGAAATATTTCCTTTCTCGCCGTGTAGTAATAAGTAGCACGGCCGTGCAAAAGAAAGGAAGCACATGCAACACAAATGGCTCGTCACGAGTCTCGCAGTCGGCACCCTCGTCATAGGGTCAGCCGGTCTTGCCCAAGCCCACGATTCAGGAAAAGGCATGGCCCTCGCCTGGGGCAGCAAGAGCGAGAAACATCTTGAGCATAAAGCCGAACTTCTCGGCATGAGCGTCGAAGAGTTGAAAAAGCAGCTCGACGCTGGCAAGACTCCCAAAGAGATTGCCGAAGCTCAAGGTCTGACCAAGGAGGAGATGAAGAAGCGTCATGAAGAGCTTCGCCAAAAACATCTCGACCAGATGGTAGCTGACGGCAAGCTTACCAAGGAAAAAGCCGAGGAACTTGCCAAGAACCCGCCGAAACATGGCATGGGCCATGGTCATCGCGGACATATGAAGGCGAGATAACCATCACACAACCTATCATGTACACCCTCCTAATGAGAAATAGTCCTGCCCGCCCCGGCAGGACTATTTCGTTAGAGGACTGGATGAGCACTATCGAAAAGACGAAGCCCGTATACTCGATTAACCGAGGGATTATCTGGAAGGTCAATTTCATGAAGCCAGGACTGTTTGGCGAAACGGTGGTTGATGGGACCGCCCCAGGTTATTACCTTGATAGGTTTAGTGATACCAATCAACCGAAGCTCATCAATAATCTGATCAAGCACTTCGTCGGTAAACGGGTTAAAAAGAAAGAAGATCGTTCCATCACGATAATCTTGGTCACGCACATCGCCACGAATAAAGTGGGCGTTGGGTAAGCCAAGTCGAATTCGAGCCAGCTCTGCCACAAGAAGTCTTTCTGGAACCGCCTCTACGCCACGGTACTCGGCAGCGGTCACTTCAGCACCATACAACACTAAGCGACCATAGCCGCAGCCGAGGTCATAGATTACATCATCCTCATTAGGCTGAACGGCATGCAGGAAATGACGAATAAAGACATAAGGCGTCCCCTCATAGATCCACTGCTGCTTACCATATCGAAGGGTAAGTAAGTCATAGTCAATCTCCCGCTCATCCTGATTAGCGATACTCAGCAGCTCGTCAATTTCTGAGTCGCAGAGCGAAACTTCGCTTTCGTGATAGGCTTCAAGCAGTCGGTGAACCTCTCCCGGTGTTCGATTCTTTGAATCAAATATCACATTTCTAGCGTAGGGTAGCGTAAGAGCCAATAGAACCTCCTTTAGCATCAATAAATTTTACCCATCTCTTGGTTGCATTTCATTGGTAAACCAAGCAGAAAAAGACAATAGGTTAAAACCTGAACTAGAGATCCTCCTAAAAACAAAGCGCCCGCTCCGGAAACTCCGGAACGGGACACTGCTGGACAACCCTCCAGCTCGGTCAAACAAACTGCTTAGGTGGCCGCAGCAGCAGCTTCTTGCAGCAGGGCTTCGCTTGCCTGCTGCCCAGCGGCGAGAGCCGCCCTTAGGACATCATAGTCTAGGTCGTCTCGGCAATCAGCGCTGCCAGAAGCTTCCTTTCCTTCATGCGACAGGATGACGGTCACTGTTCCGTCGGCATGGACCACTGACGCAAGTTTCGGCCGGTAGCCATGAGCCCGCTCATGGAGCCTAACGATCACCTTAGCGGCCGCCTTGGCTACATCGCCCTTGACGATGACTTCGGCCATCACCCCGTTCTTACCGCTTCGGCGCTGGTCACCTTCTTGGCCGTTATCCCAGCAGTTTCGAACCCAGACCTCAGTCTTGCCATCATAAGGCTGTATCTGGTATTCGGAAGTCTTAAACGAACCGGACATCTCTATCCCTCCGCAGTAAAAGAGTGAGACCTAACAAAAAACCGCCTCGTCGGCGGGTTCTGTTTTGGTCGAAAGAGTCGTTGTTACATCTACACCAAAGCGCCGCCGACTGGTGTCGGGATAATAATGGCGCTAATAATGTTTGATCGATGCAACAACATGAGCTCATGGTAGCGCATAGACATAGACCTGTCAACTCGTTTAAGAAAATATACCTTGTTATTTCAAGGCAATTTGGTATGGTAGAAACCTATGGCATTACTCCGTTTTCCAGCCCTCATTGACCCCCATGTCCACATGGTCTCCGGCGATCCCTCAGATTGGCTGGAGCTTGCTACTATTGCTAAACGTTCGGGCTACGCGGCAGTTCAGATCATGCCTGATCTCGACCCGCCGATCACCGACAAAATCAGCTTGGCGTACTACGAAAAGCTGGTGGGAAATCTACCCACCCAGCTCCTGCTCACCGCTGCCGCAACGAATCAGAACTTTGAAGATATTAAGCAGCTCCGTACCGTCAATGCAGTAAAGGTTTGGTTGGGCACTGGACCAGAGGATCTAGTTATTACGAAAGAAGAACAACTGCGCAAGGTTCTCCTTTCAACGGACAAAGTGGTCATGATCCATGCCGAAGATGAGACGACACTGCTTCGCAATTTTAGCCAATTGCACCAGCAGCTCACCTTAGAGAACCACTCTGAAATTTTTGATCGAACCTCGGCTATCCGTGCCACCATTAAAGCCATCACCGCGTCACGAGAAACCGGCCGGCGAATTTATCTCTGCCATGTCTCAACGGGCGAAGAGATCGAGCTGATTCGCCAAGCGAAAAGTAAAGGTATTCGTATTTATGCCGAGGCAGCGCCCCACCACTTGTTTCTCGATGAAGATGATTTGGCGCGACTCGAAACCCTCGGTAAAGTAAACCCACCGCTTCGGAGTAAGGAAGATCAAGCGGCGCTCTGGGAGGCGGTTATCGATGGGACAATCGATACGATTGGCTCCGATACTACAGCCTGGTATTACAAAGAGAAGGATACGGAATACGATCTCGCGCCTTCTGGCTTTGCCAATCTTGAACTAACTTTACCACTACTCCTTACCGCTCTTTCGAAAAAGCAGATAAGCTATGAGCGAGTTATTGAGCTGGTAAGCACCAACCCGGCTCGAATTTTTGGCGTTGCTAAGCCCAACTGGAGCATCTACGTCGATATGGATCGACCTCGGTTGGCGTCTGTTAAGCTCTCCGACTGGCACCCCTACGATGTTGAACGGCTGGTCGGCTGGCCAATCCTCCAACGAGAAGTCAAAATTCTGTCAAACGATTAGCTATTTTGTGGATAAAGAGTTATTGACACTCCCACATATAGTCGGTAATCTAAGAACTGTACATTATATTGCTATGAAGCCAAGCGAATGACATGGTAACATGTCACGGGAACCTTGTGTAAATCAAGGACAGGTCCGCTACTGTATGCCGATTACGGCGAGTCAGAAAACCAGTTTGGCTACCGCTCTAAACCTCGAGACAGGTCACTAGATGAGTATGCCATTTTTCTTGTCGGCGTTCTTATCTACCCATCTCGTGAGAGATGGTTTTTTTATGAGGAGATATCATGGAAGCGCAGACAACCGAAACACGCAAAACCACCGCAATTCGCAACGATCGTTTTCTCAGCCCAGCAGCAATTGCACTCGGTATTCTATTGATTTTCGGGGGAATTGTTCTCGGGCTGAATGGTAATAAAGATAAGCAGCTAGCCGATCTGCCAGAGTATAGCCCAGTATACGTCGCTTCGCCGACTCCTTCTGCCGAGAGTTCGCCTTCGCCAACCCCTACCGAAGAGCCAGCTGTTGCCCCTGTGGAGAGCGAGACAGCTGTAGCCACCAAGGGCGGGGTAATAGTCGGCAAAGTCCTTGGAACCACTACCGTCAAAACAGCCCCCAAACAGGTTGCTCAAACTACAACGACATCCCTGCCTAACTATGTACCCAATAGTTCGAATGTGAGCTTACCAGCTTACCAGCCAGTAGTATCCCTCCCTGACTACCAACCACAATATGCCAGTCCTTCACCGAGTCCTATTCAATCAGTTAGCCTTCGAGTCCCTGGTGCAAGCTACGCCGTTCAAATTAACGGTGAGGTAAAAGTTATCGATGTGTTAACTGCCGCTCGTAACCACGGTCTGCATTTCACTACACAATCCTACAGCGGTCTTGGCGAGCTCGTAACTGAAATCAACGGTCAAGTTCAAGGTGATAATCGCTTCTGGACCTATACCCTCAATGGCACCTGTGTACCACGAGGCATTAGCAGCCAAACCGTTAAAAACGGCGATCAAGTTCAATTCTATCTGACCACAGAAGCCGAAAGTCCCTGCGCGTAGCACCTCACACTGTCATCCTTAACTGGAAGCGATAGCGCTCCAGATTGAGGATCGGTACACTAAACCGATTCCCGATCAGATAGTCGCTTCGCTCCTTCTGTCAGGAATGACAGATATAGAGATTCTGAACCGGGAAAGCGGGAAGGGGAATAGTATTCTCCTTCTCCTTGCCCGATGCAGTACAGTTATCGGGCGCACATCGTCACTCGGCCCCTAGGGGCCCTTGTCATCGGCTACAGGCACTAAATGAATCGTCGAAAGTTTCTTTTTCTCTCGCTTGCGGGAGGGTTCTTCGCTCGTTGCGCGACTGCGACAAATCGCTCGAAAGTTCGATGGCAGACTGTTAAGGTCACTATCGACAACGGGGTCAACAAGCCCCTTACTAAGAAAGTGCGGATTTCTGCAGACGGCACTATCCTCGACGCGATCAACGAGATGAAGCGGCGACGCTGGATCTCTCTGGACCTATTGGAGAAAGAGGAGTGGCCGTATAACGGCAAGGTCATGATCACCGGTATCGGACAGTTTACCAACAACCCAGACAGCGGGAAGTTCTGGTGCCTGTTCATCGGACCAAAAAGTGTCAGGCCCGTGCAATTGGCTTCGGCCGAGTTCTATCTGCACCGGCCGAACGAAGGTCTGGCGACCAAGGATATCGAGCCGAGTGAGCAGGTGTACATCAAGTACACCCTACCGGACGGCCCCTACACATAACGGGGCGAGGGGCGGAGCTCCTCGCTCCAAACCTCATAAGACACAAACGCTCATTTTATGAAAAAACTTTTTATCCTAGCCCTAATCACCACTTTTACTCTTGGCATCTCAAGCTATGTTCAGGCAACCGACATCGCTGCCGCCAACAAGGCAGCTGATTATCTCCTTACACAACGCGAAGCCAGCGGAAGTATCGGCGGCGTAGGTTTTTCGGCCTGGGCCCTTCAAGCCCTTAACGCAGCTGGTAGATCAAGCGCTTCGACCGTAAGCTATTTAGAAAACAATCTTGGCGATATTGCCTCAGCTCCAGCAGCAGATATTGAACGAACTATTCTAGCCGTAGTAGCAGCAGGTCGTGACCCCCGGACCTTCGGCGGCAAAAACCTTGTAGCTATCTTAAGAACAAAAGCTGAAAGTACTCAGATTGGTCTACCAGGCTTACTGAATGATGACATCTTTGGTATCTTAGCTCTACTTGCAGCAGGGGAAGAAATTAACAGTCCACTGGTCACTGGGAGTATCAACCATCTCGTGAGTCAGCAGCAAGCCAACGGGTCATTTAGTTGGAGCACCAGCGGGGTAGGGGATAGCAACAACACAGCTGTAGCTATCCAAGCACTTGAGTTTGCCAAACGCCAAGGTTGGACAGGAAGCTATAATCGCGCAGCAGCTCGGGCATTTCTTGAATCGGTTCAGAAAGATTCGGGTGGTTTTGCCTATCAGTCAAACTTTGACGCAGATGGATCAAGCACTGCCTGGGTTATTAGTGCTATCCGAGCTCTTGGCGAAGACCCAGATGCCTGGGTTAAAAATGGCGCTACACCATACCAGTACCTGCAATCGCTCCAAAAAGAAAATGGGGGAGTCAGTTGG
>CBINIT010000014.1:0-24220 GCA_966250865.1 uncultured Candidatus Berkelbacteria bacterium | reverse complement strand
TTCGGGTCTTGTAGATGCCGCTTAGTCGCCCTATTCGGACTCGCTTTCGCTACGCCTCCAGGCCATAAGCCCTTAAACTTGCGACATCTATCAAACTCGTTGGCTCATTCTTCAAAAGGCACGCCGTCACCCGATAAATCGGGCTCCGACTCCTTGTATGCATACGGTTTCAGGTACTATTTCACTCCCCTATTCGGGGTACTTTTCACCTTTCACGGTACTAGTTCACTATCGGTAAGATATGGTATTTAGCCTTAGATGTTGATCCACCTATCTTCACGCAGAATTTCACGTGTTCTGCGTTACTCATCATCCAACACCATTGCTGATGCTGGACGGTTTACCACATGAACCACACAACCTTTCGTCTACAGGGCTGTCACCTTCTTTGGCTGGCCTTTCCAGACCATTCTACTAGTATTATGCGGTTAGAGGTAAACGGGGCTGTTCCAGTTTCGCTCGCCACTACTCCCGGAATCACGGTTGTTTTCTTTTCCTCGACTTACTAAGATGTTTCAGTTCAGTCGGTTCCCAGTCACAAAGGAATTGCACCTTCATGCTACTGCAGGTTTACTACAGTGGGTTTCCCCATTCGGACATCCCCGGATCAAAGCTTACTTGGCAGCTCCCCGAGGCTTATCGCAGCCTGCTACGTCCTTCGTCGGCCATATCTTCCTAGGCATCCCCCGTATGCACTTTCGTACGAATTATCATTCTCTTTACCATCTTCCATTCCTACCCGAAGGTAGGCTCGGCGGAAGATGATCTCGATGAATTGATTCCTTTACCAGACAGTCGCCTACGGAAAGTAAAGCGAATGATCTGTCACAGTAAAGGTTCGGATAACCACACAGTGGCTCTAGCAAGCTAGAGTTATGCGTGATTATTCTTGTTGTTTCACTGGCGTGGAACCAGTGAAACACCGCGTATGTGAACCTCCAACGGCTTGTTGGAGCCCTGACTTCATGTCAGAGTTGTTAAGTTTCGTCGGTTACCGTGTGGCTTCCGACCAAGTGGATTCACCTTCGGTGAACGTCATCTGGCTAGAAGGAACAAAAAAGTGCCTTTCGGGCACTAAGACACTCGCGAAAAAACGCCATTGTCCTAGTTGCCTTCCCCCTCACAAGTTTTCTGGAAATTACACATGCGTGTAATGTCTCCGTTTATCCTTGGCACTAAAAAGCATCTTACATAATTTTTATTTGTAATGCAAGAGCTTTTGCATCCGTACTCTACGAAGAGTTCAGACTAAAGTGGAAAGCGGCCTTTTATAGGAGAACGGCCGGGTTTCGTTTAGTGTATTCCGACTATAACAAAGGGATTTTCGGTTGTCAATACCCTACGCACCCCACGTAACAAAAAAAGAGGCCGAAGCCTCTTTTTTTGTTTTAGGTTAACCCTATTTTACTGCAAATCTTTCTTGACCTTGTCGAGAAATTCAGCAGCATTCTTTTGGCCACCAAGACCGAAAGCAAGACCGACAGCAATTGCCAAAGCGGCAACGAGACCGGTAATGACGGTGTTGATAATACCAGTAGCTACACCGAGCTGTGAGAGGGCGGCCAAAACGGCAAAGACCCAGATAGCCCAGCGAGTAACGCTACTCAAGAAGCCGGCGTAACCCAGGCTGGCTGCACTCACGGCTCCTCGGACAACCTCAGCCAAGAACTGAGCCAAGACACCACCGATAAGCGCAATACCAACGGCAGCGATAACATTTGGCATGTACGCCAAGATCTGGCTCAAGAAGTCGCTGATCGCTTCAAGCTGCAATACTTGAGCAGCAGCCATGAAGAAGACGATGTAAGTAATCCACTTAATCAAGCCTGCGATCAAACCAGTAGTGTCACGGTTTGAACCAGTCTTCTGAACCAAATTTTCGATGCGGGCGCGTTCAAAGAGCTTTTGTGCGCTAATGGCACGGAGCACTCGATCAACAACCTGTTCGAGCAACATACCAACCAACCAACCGATGATGAGCAAGATAACTGCACCAACGAGTGATGGAATGAAGTTGATAAGACGATCGATGATGTCGCTAAACGATGCGCTTACGGCATCTGACCAGTTCTCCCAATTCGTTTCTTCCATTACAACCTCCTAAATAATTGAATTGCTATATGTACATTGCTTTTTCGGATCGACCAAGAGCAATAGACTGATTATTCTCTGCCCCTCACTTATGCGCCTATTGGCTTACCGTCCAAGCACCTATTTCTTTGAGTATAGTACGTACATACTGGAATGCAATAGGCGTTCCAACCTGTTATCTGTTGATAACGTATATACCGTACCAGAATAAAATTTAGCCGTGATTAGCAGGTTGCACAATAGTAAGAGGAGGGCTTAGTCGCTCTGTTAGAAGATGTTACACCTTCGTTGCGATCACTTCCGATTGCGCCAGATGGTCCAGGAGCTCATCGTGAATGTGACCATTAGTGGCGACGATACCATTAATATCGCCATCGTAGCGTTGGCTCTTCCCTTGAAGGTCGGTCGCCTTTCCGCCCGCCTCTTCAACAATCAGCTGGATCGTTACGGCATCCCAAGGATTTTTACCTGCATACACGGCGCCCACCAACTCACCGGCCGCAACCAACACCCCACTATAAATATATGAGTTTAATCGAAAGATCTTCGCTCCTTGTTGCTTGAGAAGGTACGGTAGCTGCTCAACACCCGGATGTGTTTTCGCTGAACCTTCGATACCGAGCCCGGTCTGATTAAGACTGCTAGTCGAAGAAACCATAATCGGTTTACCGTTCAAGGTCGCCCCCTGCCCCTTTTCCGCAACGAATAGTCGATCCATATACGGATCAAGCACCGCCGCCAAAATCGGCGTACCGTCTTTTACTAGTGCCAGTGAGAACGTTGAAACAGGAAGGCCATAACTAAATGGGATGGTGCCGTCGACCGGATCGCAGATCCAGAGATATTCGGTATTTGTTCGCTCAAGGCTCTCCTCTTCCCCAAGAACGCCATGATCGGGATAGGCTTTTTCGATAGCCTCAATGACCATACGGTTAATAGCTGTGTCTGTTTCAGTCAGTGGCGTGTTGTTCTCTTTCCACTCTTTCTTCATACCTAAGGTGAAGTTCGTCCGGATGATTTGACCGGCCTTCTGCGCCAAGTCGACAGCAAAGTCTCGATATTCCATGGTGTTTTCCTCTTCCAATACTTCCAATATTATGAATAGTCGTCCTTGACCGGAAAGCCGTGCCGTTCCGACAGGTGCTTTGCCTCATTGCACCACTTGACTGCCTCCTTGTCAAACGAAAAGACGGAAGCTACACCTGCTAGCTTCCGTCTTTCTTGAGATTCGCCAGGACCGCGCTGGGTGGCCAGACGATTTGGTTGTGTGGTGAAACGCCGACCTGGAAAACCTTCCAGTTCGAGGCGATTGCTTCCCACGTCTCTTCGCCTTCCGGCGCCAGTTCGCTATACGATGCCCGGATGATCACCGGGTCTCGCAGCGACTCTGGGCCAGTTTCGTAGACCACAGTCGAGGCCACTGCCCAGTCACCGTTCGGGAAGAAGCCAACGGCATGACCGATGCAGGCCGACTGCGTATGGCCAGTGAGATGCCGGAAGGCATCTGAACCGACGAAGGCAACTTTTTGGCCGACCAAGTAGATCGCCTCGCCCTTGTCCTGCTCTCCAGACCAAGACATCTTGCGGATGAAGCTCTCAGGGATGACAGGCCATGTATAGAACGAGTAGCCCAATCCGGAATGAAAGCTTCGTCCCGTGTCGTGACACCATTTTAGATCAGCCAGCTTCATCTCTTTGATGCCGTTTCCGGCAATAAAGATCTCAGCTGACTCATCTTGAAGTGAGATGATCTGACAGAAGTGCGGCACCTTCTTCGTAGATGCCTTGTTCTTCCCTTTTGCCGGAATCTTCACCTTCTCAATCCAGAAGACGACCATACCTTCGATGAAGGCATAGGGTCGTCGGACAACTGCGTCCAACTTTTCCATGCCTTCACTCTCCATATCTGAGCCCGCGACGGGTACTCAGGATCAGCTCCCAATTGCTCGGGGGATCGATATACTCGTAGGCGAGTGCGAGTTCATCCCAATCTGGGCTGAGCGCTATCGCCACCAAGGTTATTGCTGACTTGGCCTGTTCAGCAATACGCCGTACGATTAGCGCATCGGTAATCGCCTCTACCCCCTCTTCGGGAGCATCAGCGATGCCCCGATATCGCTGTTCCGGCGGCACACTATCCTCTGCTTCGCGCAGCAAGACAGCATGTTCTCGGACCCAGAAAGTAACAAATCGGTCCCATTCTTCGAAGGTCATGGCCCGGACGAAGTCTCTTGCAACTTCCTTGCCCGACCCATGCTTCACGGCAAGTCGAATGATGCCAGAAGGGATGTGCATTACATTCTCCCAAGGTCGGGGTCGCATGAGCGCGACTGAAAAATATAACATATAAATTACGGTAATTCTAGTCAGAGCACGACCGAAAGCTTGCTGGACAGACGATTTTCGCGTATAGTGAAGCATATTTTGCTCCACATGAGACAAGAAGCTTGGTTCGAACTAAGCTCCTCGTTTCATGTGCGGAACCAGTGCGGTTCGGTATATTTGAGGCCACCTTCCGACCAGGTGGAGTTGTGGTCGGCCTTCGTGCGCTGAAAGGAGACTTTATGCGCACTCCTCCTAACATTCGCTATGCGTTTGCCGCTCTCTGGCTACTGGCCTTCGGGCTCAGTGCAGCCATTCTCGCCCCAACTCTGGCCGCCGGCAAGGCCGAAACACCGAAGGCCCGGGTCATCATCCTCGGCCCGGCAGATCCGGTGGCCGGCCCCTCTCGCCAGACCGCTGTCCGGCCGGGAGACCGGGCAGTGTACCACAGGGATCTCACCATCCCAGACAAGAGCACGATTCCGGCGAACAAAGAGTTTGTGAAGGCCTGGGACCTGCAGAATGGCGAGCTATCCTGGACTGGCTGGAGTCTCGTCTGCGTCGCTTCGCACAACATCAGCGTCGCGGAGCGCTATGTAATCCCCAATATCCCGGCCGGAAAACGCTTCCGGCTGGAGATCAAGGGGAAGGCTCTCGGCCCGGGCGACGCGACCGCTGATTTCGAGTACCGGAACGAGAAGAACCAGCCACCGTTCCACGGCGGCTACCCCCTCACCATCCGCGCCAAGGCCAAGTAGGCCAAGGTGCTGCATCGCAAGAACGTAGTACGGCGGTCGCCCCCAGGGCGACCGCTGGTTCGTTTTTAGAGCAACAAGGGGTTGCATTTTTTGATGCCTGGTGCTAGAATGCACGCAGCACTGGCGAGCAGCTTTTTTGTAACGCCAATGCCCTCACACGCTCTTCGCCGGACTAGGGAGGTCCGGCGAGTATAAGGAGGAATCCCATGTCGCGAATCGCGAAACACCTGGCCAATCAGGCCAAGGGTAACCTGAAAAACCTGGTCACGCTCCTCGTGCTGGCCAATGCCGGACAGGAAGGTGATCTGACCGGGACCCGGAATGACACGGACCCCAACTACGACCTGTCGGTCGGCGGTCACATCCTGGACGTGATCGATACGGGCCGCGCCTGGCTCCAGCAGGTCGGCGTGGTCGCCGGCACCCCACCGCGGGTCGATACCGATTCCATGCTGACGGCTCTCGCGCGCCGCGACAATCCGGGCAAGTACGACCTCATCCAGGAAGTCCTGGGCTACGGCCGGGAAGTCATCGCCGGGATCGAAGCGCTGGGACATCTCCCGGAAGAGCGGTTCGACCAGACCTACCAGATCGGCTTCTACGGCGAGCAGACCGTGCTCTCGACGCTCGGCCTGGAAGACCACCACACCGCCCATCACCACGCACGCGCCCTCGAGATCCTCACCGGCAAGGGCCTGCTCCGGGAAGCGACCGAGGCCGACAACGCCCGCATCGCGGAATTGCTGGCGGCGTAGCCGGCACGAACCACATCGAGTGAAGGCAGGAGATAATAACCTGCCACACTCAGTATCAAGAACGTTGTACGGCGGCGCCCACTCGGGTGCCGCTAGTTCTTTTTTAGGCAACAAAAAATGACCGAATGGTCATTATACGATCTCAATAAAGTTGATCAGCAGGGTACCCGGATCCGGGTACCCTGCCTTTCACACGGTCTCCCCCATCGGGGATGGACCGTTAGTCGCCGTACACATCGCCCCAGTGGCGACCCCCCGGTCCGCGCGAATGCGTCGGTCACCGTGACAAGCGTCGTCCGTCCCACCTTAAATGGCGGGTGGTCAGGAGCCGTCACTTCACCGATCACGATATCGACGACGCTGGCGAACAACCGAGGGTGCTCGGCCAGGCCGGTACGATCTTTCCGAACGTACCGAAACCCGGTAAGCCGGTGGCGCGTCCCTTGAAGCGGATAGTCGTTCACAGCGATTGCATTGTAGTGCGTGCTCAGCCCACCCCGTTCATTGAGGGGCTGAAGGTGGCGGGAAAGGGCGGGCTTACCCAGCGTCAGGGGCATCCGCCACACGTCCCCCTGACGCTCAGCCTGGCCTCCGTACTGCTGCTGGTAGAGCTGGAAACAGCGCGGCATCAGGCCGCGCAGGAAGTGCCGTTCTCCCTCCGGGGTGACAAGCGCCCGCATGTTGACGGGGCGCACTAGGCGCGAGGCGAAGGGGTTAGTATCGTCCTCACCAACAAACCAGGTGTGAGTATGAGAACGAGTACCGGTCTGAACCACCGCACAGCGCCCACCATTCAGAACAGCGAACGCCATGACACCCATGGGAAGACCGATACTTCTGTGCGCTCGGTCGACCACAGGCGCTTCTTCTCGCCCGAGCTCGAAGCTCAGAGCTATTCCCCCTAAACTTCTGGGGAGTTCGGAAATGCGCATACACATAACACGCCCACAATAAAAACGCTCATGACGAGCGCTTACTCGGGCGCCTTACGAGGGAAAGTATAGTCTTTTTTGCTCTTTTTTACAAGTATTCGAGGACTAAAGAGTCACTTTATCGTTCTCTTTGGCCGACAATATGACCACAAATTTCAATGGTCCTTTGAGTACTTTTTCGACAAAATGGACTTCGTTTGACTCGACATGGATGAGCTCTTCAGGCCGCATTGCAACTTCTTTACCATCAACATTCAAAATCCCCTCTCCTTCCAGAGTCAAGTAAACTTTCTGATTTTTCGTATGATAATGCTTCGACTCACCAGCATACGATTCGTCGAGAGTTGCAAGCGAGATGCTAAACGGTGCCAATGGGACGTCATCAAACTCACCGAAATAATACGAACCCGGAACTTGTTTTAGTTTGCGTGGAAAGATATGCATAAGCTGATTATAACGGGGACACTATAAAATCACCAGCTTGAGCTGATGATTTTGTGGTGGTACTGGGTGGGAGTTAATTGAACTCTCAATAGGCCTCCTAGAGCCACAAAAGTCTTAGAGTTTCCTCAATTTGACCTCGTTTAGCCCATCAGCGATTGAAATCTGAGCGTATCTATGATACAATCCTCTGTTCTGCTCACTGAGGGCAGACATCTCCTCACAAGAGGATAGAGAAGCAGTAGGATAATGCTCAGGAAGATTGACCTTAACGAACACGGTATCGAGGCGGTCTTTGCAGGACGGCTTGACGACGAGACAGCAGATCCACAAGATGTCGACTTTACTGTCAGGCTGAGCGAGGCATGTCACGACCGAATCGGACATGTAGCTACCCTATACACCGTCGTATCAGGAAAAGAGAGCAAGGCGATCGGTGACGGGGTCAGCGAATCTATCCGGATAGATGAGCTTCGCGTTCCGCCCTGTCTTCTGAACGCAGTTCGAGTTGTTCTGGAGGAGGGTGAAGCCGACTGGGAAGTGGACATCGAGTTCCTACCCATGCTCGAAGAGCAGCGAACTGAGCACTACAACCCAAGGACCGACGTAATCGTGCGTTTCAACGGTCCGGAGGTCAGCCTGGAGCGGTTCGTAGACCTACTGCGCACTGCATAAGCCAAAGACGAACCTGTCAATCGGCAGGTCGACGTCTACTCTTTACGAGCGGAGGCCCGGACTGTCTGTCCCGGGCCTCTTCGCATTTTAACGACCTTTACGGTCGTTTTTTATAGAAAGATGGCTAATGGATTAAGGAGGTTTTCGACACAACAAAGAGTCATCATATTTCTTCATGCAAGCAATTCTAAACCTGTTTAACCTTGACAAGAGGTCTTTTTTATGGTATAGTATATGGTCCTGTCATAGAGACAGGCTGCTACGCCTTCATAGGCTAGAATGGGTACGAAGATGAGACTGATCGATCCACGGGAAAGCGTGATTGTCCTCAAGAAGGATTGCGTCAAGCCTTCTTACTACAATCTAGGTACGCTTCTCTGTCACGCACAGCCTCAGCCCGAAGTCTACCAGGGCGAGACCACCGGTCTCATGCCCAACGGCGAGACCATGACGCTCCTCGCTACGACGTCCGGAACCGTCATGATTTTCGAAGGAACTCAGGCGATCAACCTGGGAACGGTATGGAGCGATCGGCTTCACCGGCGGAAGGTAGCAGCCGCATTGTACGATGCAGTCCGGTGCGCAGGAGACGTCCAGATTTCCTGGAAAGGTCGGGTAGCAGAGGTCATGTTCCTGAGCTGTCCCGACGAAGAAACCATACAAGTGGCCTTGCGCGCCCTTTTGCCCCTGGTTGTGTAGCCAAGTGAACTCTGTACGAGGTCCCCCGGAATGAAGTTCCGGGGGACCTTTCGCATTTTATACACAAAAAACGACCCATTAAGGTCGTCTTTTTTGTAATTAACAGGTTTAATGGTGGTACTGGGCGGGAGTTAATTGAAGTAAAGCCGTCCTTAACGCAACTCTTAAATACCTATAAATTTACCTTTTCATAGTGTGTTCTCAAGCTTCTGTCTGTCTAATTCTTTTCACTTTTTTCTTTTTGCGTCGTTTCGCCAAGAGTAATAGCCACCAACCATAAAAACAGAAAAACAGTATCCCGATACTGGGCGGTAGCGCTTTATATCGATTACTTAATGTTTTTGAGGCGTTTTTTAGATTGTTCTGGCTAGACGTGGGCGAGGACGAGACGGGTAGGGCGGGTGGTGTGCTATCGGCTGTGATTACCACGGCCAACCCATTAGTAGTGCTAGTAGTACTACTGGCTAATCTCTGAGTTGCCTTGCTAGTCGCTTCTGAAGTTGCAGTAGTTACAGCGGAAGAGTCCGCAGCCGTTGTTCCGGCATGAGTGACGGTCAGGGCTAGAATTATCTTCTTATTATTACCAGCCAAATCAGTACTCATAACGCTTAACTCATGGTTGCCAAAAGCAACGTCTTTATCAGGCGTCCAACTCCAATAACCGTTTTCATCAGCGGTTGTACTGCCGGCAATCGGGTCAGAATGAATCGTAATCGTGACTGTAGCATAAGGCTCAGCAATACCTGTTATGCTCGGTCGCTGCTTATCGGTCGTAACGGAGCTCATAGCCAATATATAGAACTGATTAGCGATGGTGGCAAGGTTAAGAGTTGAGCCTGTGTCAAGAGTAATAGTATTGCTGTAGCTGCCGCTAACGTTGCCATGGGCATCACGGAATTTAACATAGACCGTTTTCTTACCGTCACCATTCGAAAGCATGAACTGGGCAGTGTCAGCAAAGGTCTGCCAACTTGCGCCGATAAAATTAGGGTCTTCGGAGACAATCATTTGGGTTGCACCAGTTAAAATGTTGGTCGCGGTAACGTCTATCGGAACTGTTTGGTCGTTAATATAGGCCTTCCCCTGGTTCAAGGTTAAGTTGGACGGTGTGGCAAGAATTTGACCAATACTGGTTGAATAGGCGTAGGATGTGGCAGTGCCCGGCGTGCCGTCGTCGGTTGCCGCTACTTTAGCCCGCACAAAGGCATTCTTATCCTCACTGGTGAGCGTATAGCTTGTCGAAGTTGCGCCGGTAATATCAGTGGGGCTTGTACAGACGTAATCTGTACAACGCTGCCATTGGTAGGTATAGCTAAGAGCGGTAGTTCCACCGTCTTTGGTATCATTCCAACTGCCTCGGTTGGCTGTTAACGTATAATCAACTCTTACCGGAGTAGTTATAGAGCTAATTACTGGGTTAACAGTCGCAACTGGCGCATCGTTGCGGGCTGTAATAGTTAAAGAAACAGTATAGGTAGCCGTTCCACCGTTGCCATCGGAAACTCGGATAGCAAAGGTATCGTTGCCGTTATAGTCTTCGTTTGGTTCGTAGACAATTGACCGGGTATTACCCGAACCACCGATCGCCGCCGCGCCATGGCTGGCTGCGGTTGATACGCTCCAGGTGAGGGTGTCGTTTTCTACGTCACTGGCATGCAGTGTGAGGCTAAAGGCTGTCGGTGAGCTATCTTCGTCTATGGTGGTGCTTTGGCTGGTGCCTTCTGTAAAGGTTGGGGCATCGTTGCGGGCCGTAATCGTAACGTTAACGGTAATAGTATCACTACCGCCAAAGCCATCGATAACCTTTACGACAAAACTGTCGCTTCCTGCATAATTGGCAGTTGGAGTATAGCCAATGTCCTTACTCACGCCAGTTCCAGAGGCACTGGCAGTGCCATGACTGGCGGCCGTATCAATACTCCAAGCCAAGCTATTATTTTCTTGATCGGTAGCACTGAGCGTAAGAGAAAAAGCTGTCGGCGATCCGTCCTCATCCATAGTAACCGAGGTGCTTGTGCCCTGGGTTATGACAGGTGCATTATTTGTAGCGCTAAAATCAATATTGCGAGTTGTTGAGTTACTGTCACCACTACCATCATTTACCAGGAAAGTCACAGTACGGGTTGTCGTTGTTGGGCTGCCACTACTGTTGGTATAGGTTACTGTCCGCAGTGCCGTTTGATAATTGGCAATCGAGGCACTACCGCTCAGCGTTAAGACACCAGTTGAACTGTTAAAGCTGCCGGTAATGCCATTTTGATTGGTAAACCCTAGGGAGTCCTGTCCGCTTACGTAGGTAGCTACAGAGATAGTCGCCCCACTCATATTTGAAGAGTCAACATCGGTAATAGTTAAGCCATCGTCAATTGCCACTGCCCCGGAACTTACCAGGTAAGTAAGTGTTGGACGAACGGTTCCTGGGTAAAGATATTGTTGAGGGATTACCTGGGTACTCTGCCCGGTATATGCCCAGCGTAGCTGAGCCAGCTCGCCGCCGCCGCGTTCGTAAAATTCCATTCTGACCGAATGAAGACTACCAGCCTCCCAGCTAACAGGCGAGGCTGTATCGACAGTTGGGCCATGCAGTGTCCAGTTGTTAATTACTAAGACATCGTCAAGCCAGACCCGAACACCGTCGTCAGAGTTCGTGCTAATCGTAAACGAACCAGTAATTGGTGCCTTAATCTTACCACTCCAACGTACGCTAAACTGCTCAGCATTTACGTTTGAAACACCCCAAACGGTGGTGTTTGAACCCGTCACAGCCGTATTAAAGTCTACCGTTGCATCAACTCGAGTCGTCGTTACCCCAGTAAGGTCCCAGTTTTGTCGATAATAGGTACCGGCAAGACCTTCTCCGGTTGTGCCGCCGCTCGATGTTTGGAGAATGGGTAGGTCGTTCACTGCAGTGATTGGAATTGTGGCTGTCGATTCGGCTGAATTATTGCTACTGTTTTGCGGATCAACCACAACATACTGAAAGGTCGCGGCAATATCTCTGTTTGACGAAGGTGCGAAGCGTAAATCTAACCTACTACTACTCAGCGTAAGAACAGTTCCGGCGGTGCCGAGTGTAATTGAGCCTCCCCCGCCCTGCTGCAGCGAGCCCCCAGTGACAGAGGTGATGCGAATGCTATTTGGTGTCCCCGAAGTAGCGGAAAGGGTTGGAACAATAAGACGGATGTTAGCCGACTCGGGCTGGGGAGAGTCTTCGTTAATACTGACAGCACCCTCACCGGACGGATTAACAACCGTTGTGTCTCCCCCGGCGCTCGGTGTGCTGGCATAAGCGAGCGGTGTACTTGTATTAAGCGAAATAAGGAGGGCAAGGGTAAGGCCAATATGAAAAGCAAGCCGCCAATGCTGCCCCTGCCTTATGCCGATGGAGTTTTTAAACGGTTGAGGTTTCATTTGTCATTACTATTGTACCCAGGGTTGTGTCACATCACAAGGCAAACATAGCGGTCGAACTTACTCCTTGAACTTTAATTGGTCATATCGAAAAAAAACGACCTTGATCGGTCGTCTTTTGGTAATTAACAGGTTCATGGTGGTACTGGGCGGGAGTTAATTGAACTAAGCATCACTCTAATTAACTCATTATCACTACTTACTTTTAAGCCTGTCTTACTAAGCTAGATATAGGACTAAGATCGATCTGACTTACGAATGAAACGGAATTTATTTCAAGACAGATATTTCTTTCTATACTCAAGTTGTACCTTGTTGCGAATATTCTTAGCCTGAGTTGCGTCAACTACTTTGCCCGCTAACACATCATTGATAACTTGTGGGTCAAAATCGGCTCTATATTGTTCGAACAGGAGCAGGATTCGTTTATATGCTTTTATAGAATCATACTTCAACCCTCCTCCAGCCAAACGTAAAACATAACGATCATTTAATGGCAGTACTTTAATTGACTGGGTTATCTCTTTGACCATCGAAAAAACTTTGAGATTATCGTTATATACCAGACTAAAGCTATAGCTTTTGTATGAAAATTCAATCAATGTACTCTCATATTCATCGCCTGAGCTATCCTTAAAGACTATGGATGAATGTGTTCCCCTAAATCTTTTAGATAGATGGCTCGGATCAACTCTACCGGTGATCTCTATGTCAATATCACTACCAGAATAAGGAGTACCGTAACCATAAGATCCCTTAAGACAAGTCTTGAGTCCATACTCACTCTCAAGGATATCGATAATTTCCTCTATGACTTGATCACTACTATTCATGACTTGAATATACCCTAAACGACAAAAAATCACCAGCTTAACCTGATGATTCTATGGTGGTACTGGGCGGGAGTTAATTGAACTCGCAAAAGACACAGTGAGTTTACTGATACTGCAAGAGCTTCCCATGCTAAGCTTAAATTAGGCTTGTTCTTCGCCTAGAAGAAAGTTATACTTCTGGCAATCGGCTTGGGTACATCTCAACCCTACGCACCTCGAGGAACAACCATGTCCGTCCCGCCTCAGACCCCAAAGGGGCACGTTGTGACCCACGTTCAATGGCAACCGCCACATCCGGAAGCGTGGTTACCGGTTGTATTCTATACCCACGATGGCGATCAATACCTGGCTGGTTTCGATCGCGGTCCAACCGCTGAGATGATTGCAAAGGAGGAACAAAACCCGACCTTCGTCAAACTCGATCCTCCTCAGCCCATTGAGAAAGGGCAGGAGGGGGTCTGGATGACGGAAGCCGGTGACTTCGTCATCGCTCACCACGAAAACCCTCGCGCAGACGAGCATGCGGGAATGGTGAGAATGCTTCTTGAGTATTGGGCAAAATGGCCGAGCGAGACGCTCCAGACCTGTCTGCGCCGACTGCTCGGACACGAAGGCTCGGAAGAGTTCGACCATCCCCGCTACAACGCAGAGCGCATGCATCACAGTGCGATGGTCGCCTTGATCGGTAGCGCAGAGCGATGTCTCATCCTTCCGCTGGGACCGGTGGATGATGACGTGGTCGCTAACGCTATCCGGGCGTTCTTCGCTCCGACTGTATTCGAGGTTGAGTATGGCCCTACCGACCTTACCCTCACATCGGAAGAGGGAAAGCTCTGGATATCCGTGACAAACCAGAGCAACCAGGAGCCACCGACGATCAGTGTCTCGGTAAACAGGAGTTAACCCGTCCCTACCATTAATCAAGCTCTAAGCACGCCACTTCGCCCTGACACGTACCGTACGCGTTGGGGCAATTTTTTTATCAAAAACGACCCGCGAAGGTCGTCTTTTTTGTAATTAACAGGTTTGATGGTGGTACTAGGCGGGAGTTAATTGAACTCGAACAAGGATTAACTAACCTATTAAAAAACTTTGAATTTCCCTCTTTAGCACTCTCCTAAACCTGTTAAGTCCGGTTGTTCTCATTGGCAGAGTTCTTACCCGAGAATTTCAGGTGCTTATCTTAGGCGAAGGCGATGGCGAGGCTTTCAAGGTGCATTGTTCAAAACTTACTGACGTCCAGGCCTTTACAATAAAGCTATCGGCGAAAGCATTGTTATTAACTGCAGGGTCCAAGCCTACAATAGTACCGGCACATGTATATACTTTATTATCAGTGCCGACGTAAGTGCCCGCCGACAATCCGGCCTGCAACTTCCCAGTAGCTATAAGACTGGCTCCACTTCCAAACGTGCTAACTTTCATATCGCCCCCGTTAGCACGAATTTTCACCTGACCTGAGTTATCGGTAAAACCATCGCCAATCTGTGTCCACACATTAGTAGTCTGCAGACTAGCAAGAGTAACCTTAACTCCTGTCAATTTTACGTTGCTAGTACCGCCGACTTTTACCTCAATACAGGCACTTACATTATTGTTTTTTGGTTTGTCGGCATAAGGATACTTGTCGCACTGCGCCTCTCGTTCTTTCTGGTTACAGGTAACGTTAATCGAACCAATCTCCTGATAGTTTTTTGGCTTCGTTAGACGGAGGTACTTACCGTTCGTTTTTTTATAGAGATCAACCGACCCTTCACCGCATAGGTAGTTGCCAACGTCTTGAAGACCGTCATAGGTCACGCTGTAGGAAGTGTCACGCTTTCCCGTCGCGTCTGCAGCAGCCAACGGAAGGTTATCCATGTATATTAGGCCATCTTTTACTACCCCAACAATCTGATCATCCATTACAGCTGCACCCTCCGCCTTAAGAAAACGATTAAATACGATCTTGAGACCGTTAGGAACAGACTCGTTCGCCACTGTATTTTTTACCGTGAGACAAATCTTGCCCTTCGCTGCCACCTGAGCCGAAACGGTCGATGGCTTGAAAAGCTTTGCGAGTAAGCTCGTAGATCCAGCCCGGCTTACTGGAACGGTACATGTATCCGCGACAGTATCGCCACCAAAAAGGTCAAAGAGGTTAAGGTGGTAATTGGCCGCGCGGTTGACCGTTGTTGTAGCCTCGTTATCTGCAGCAAAGGCTACGGGAATAAGCCCTTGTGGTTCAACCAGAGCTACTTGACCATTGACCGTGGCAGTCAAATCTACTTGAATCGCCTGATATGTTACTGGATTAGTTTTAGGTGTCACAGGAACGAGTCGAAGCTCAAAGAGGGCTTCGCCATTACTGTCTGTCGTTGTCCCAATAGTGGCCGCACCAGAGCCGTCGGTTGGCAAACCAGTGCCAAAAAGTACACCGCTAACTGTCCCCTGAACTACGGCACCAACAGCTGGGACGGTTTTGTTTTTACTATTTTTGGTAGTCACTTTAACCGTGAGACAAGCTGTCCCAAAGACCGAACTTTGGCTAGGCTTACAACTGCTCGTGGAAGGAACTGAGGTGGTAGTGGGAGTTGGCAACGGACTGGTAGGAGCTTCAACTGCTCGACGAACCAGCCGGACGGTTTTTGTTACGTAGGTATTTGTATTTAACGTAATAGTTTGATCTGGAACATCCTCAAAGCCAATGGGAGAGCTGACCCGAAGAGTATAGCTACTTGGTCGGGAGGGAGAAAGGTAGCCAAGGGTGAAGACCGCCAGCCCATTAGCACCAGTCACGCGGGTGTCGGTGGTGTTCCCATTTGGATAGATAAGTCGAACCGTATCCCGAGAGACCGGATTTCCAGCGTCATCGTAAACTGAAACAGCAAGACAGGCTGTAGCACTAGTGCGTTGACAATCCGTAAGAGTGTCTGCTTTAGGGGCAGTCGCTTTAACGTAGATCGCCATAACAATAAGTATTAACCCGATAGCAAGGAAGCCTATCCAGGTGCTTATATTACGCTTCATCTTATTCTCCCCCAGGATAAAGAACTGATAATATATCGCTTATAATATTAAAGTTACGCTTGGCTAGTTGCATTGTCAAATTATCGGGCCCTCATTGCATTCAACCTAGTTTTCGAAAAAATCAAAAAAACTACACACTCCACTCCGCATATTGCTTCCAATTTATGAGCCGCTTCGCTTCGTCGGTTTCATCGAATGAACGAGACCCCGGTAGCTCATAAAATATAGTGTTTGCTGATATATCCCCAGAGGCTAGGAGAGTACTTTTGGTGCCGTTCTGCTCCTTATAGAGTCTCACGCTATTGCTTCTTGGGTCTCTCAATGTAAAGACGATGGTGTATTTTGCATCATCATTTTCCAATGTGGCTATTCGATCAGCAGGACGGTTGTTGTAGGACCTCGGGTCACCTTCTACCCAGTCCCTTACATCATAGCCTGACTTTACCATAACCGATTCGACATCGCTACGGAAAAGAGCAAGTTGCGCCTGACTCCACTCAGTTTCTAGCGCTTGTTTTTCGCCCTCTCGATTGTAATCAGCCTTATCTCTCCTATATGGTGCTGGCACTTCCATTGGTGATATCGACTGCTCCATTGGTCCTGACATTCTTTCTGACATGTTGTCTCCTTTCTATTCATATATAATATATGTCATGAGTACGAGAATGCAAGCCATCTTACATCGACGGTAAAGTTGCCCTCTACCGTTGCGTATGACAAAATAAGTAAAATAGCACGAACAGGGGTTATCAAATGAAAAATCTGGCGCACTTTCTTTTTGGTCAAGGGTGGATGACGGTACTTTACGTCGCATTCTATCTTTTTGTTATATCTCCAGTGCTCTGGACTACGGCAGAGGTTCCTGGCATTTATATGAGCCAAGAGTTTACGGGACCAGGATATGGTACATGGGCTGGTTTTAGCTTATTCTTTACGATTTGGGCACTATTTGTAAGCTTTATTATTACAATGATTGTGATTGGGCGGAAGCGGCAGCTAACATGGGTAAAAGGAACTATTTATTGTATTGCATTCATTGTGTTTTGTCGCTACATCATATTTAGTGACTCATACCTATCAGACCCGGCCGAGTTTCTTTTTATTGTACTCATGAGCATTTTATCGGTGGCAGCAGGGTTCGTTTCGTTGTGGCTTTTGCAGAGCACGATATACATGGAGAATAATTCTATCGACACTATAAAACCTTAGCAATAAGGATACATGGTATCTGGCTAGATAATTATCAGGCTCTCTATCTCGAGGAAAAGAAAAAACGACCAGCTTAAGGTCGTCTTTTTTAATTAACGGGTTCAATGGTGGTACTGGGCGGGAGATAATTGAATTATCGAAAAAGTTAATCGACTCCCTATACCAGCTTCAATTCAACACAAGAACAATTAATAGTTTTCAACTATAGCATCGTCATGAACGCCATCATAATTATTTGGGAAGTGATTTTGACCTGCCTCACAGTCCTCTAGTACCTTTTTCAACTCCAAGGGCCATCGCTCACTATCTTTTACCCTTATCCAACATCGCATCTGCTGAGCGTTCTCAGCAAAGTTCCTCTGTGGGTGTACCACATCTTCCCCTATTAGCTTCTCCTTAAAAATTACATCATTAAAATACTTAATCACTTTCTTATGTATGATCTCAACAAAATTCTCCGTATCTTTATCAGAAAAGTACTCACCATGAACTAAACGATGTCGTAAACCAGTTTTTTGAGCAAATATCTGATCCTTCAGCTCTCTCCCAAGAATATTTAGGCGGAGCGCATAGTCCTTCGTACCATCAGGCTTTATAATCAAAGCTTCTAGGGCGGCAAACATAATTAGCAGTTTTGAAGAATATCCCGTAGTATTCACAGCGTCATTCCAGTATAAATAAAATTCTTCCGGAATCGTCTTATTTGCCAGCAGAAGATCCAAAGCCTTCTTTTCATCCTCCATAAACATCAGACCCGTCGGATCAACGTCAAAGATATAGTCCAGGTAAGCAATGTCAGAGCCTTCTTTTTTGATCAAATACGGCATTGCTAGATATTGAATATATGATTGACCGATCAGTGATATTCTTGGCACCACTTTATAAAGTCGCTTTCTAAAGTCTAACCAGGCGTAACGCGCATCCTCTGCCTCAGCTACATACTCTGCATGCCATGCATCAATAGTCCAGCCGGCTCGATTATCAAACTCCCAATGCGAAAAATTAATACCCTCTCCAACGAAGGATGGGCTTCCCGACGCAACCCCAACAGCATTATTGGAAAGCGTTCTAATTTTTTGCTGAATAATATATTTTGACATATATCTTTACTTTCAGATATAGTTCATAGATATCACTAAGTTTACAGCATGCATCTGTTTATATAATTTTTACATAAAGCTCGTTACTCAGCTTCTCTCCCCGCACTGTAAGCTACCGAGTAAAGCATTGGTAAGGTAATCATAATATAAAGCACAGAGAATAGGATCATTATATCGAAAGATGGCCTTACCTTAATCCAAAATAGAATTAAGAGTCCTATAGGAACCATACAAGCAAAGTAAACCGCAAGCCAAATAACATAATTCTGCACGCGCTCTATGCGCAATATCTTCATTAAAATAGGGATTATTCCTTGGGTATTCTCATTCATTTCGCTACCTTCTTTAAGTTATTAATAAATCGTCCAATTCTTATTCGATCCACAGTGACACACGCAGGATATAGGGTCTCCAATCCCTCAATGTATGCCGCTCTATTAATCTCATTACCTTCAAGAAACCGCTTAATGCTTGAATGGGTCATCAAGCCAACATAATGAGACCTATTCGCGTCAACCGAACCCAAGGTCATTCGCTTTGAAAAGTTTATGAAAGAATCTTTATCGAAAAGCTTATACTTTTGAATTGCTTCCACCTTCCACAGCGACCCCATAAGATTCTTTGCTTTATCCTGCTCCAGCTCTAAATCATTGTAAAGAAACTCTCTGAGATTTTGGCTATATTCACCACATAGAATCATATCGAACTTGGAGATACCCAATATCTCATTAAGAAGGCGATAATCTTTTCGCTGGATTAAATTTGAGATTAGAGTTTTTGATTGTTCACTATTAACGTCAGCAGAACCGAAAAGGTCAAGAAGGGCCGTTCTCACATCATCTCTAGTAGAGACCATGAAGTGATTTATGAACAGCGCGATAAGATCAGGTATTTCGATCCAATTCTTAACCCGAACGATATCTATCACCTCCTGATGGTTATCAGAGTCTAAAAAGCTAGTCATGCGTTCAAGTAACGGCTTATTATTAGTAGCGCGCTTAAAGAGCTCAATATCTAGCTGATTTATTACCTCCCAAAATGTGTCCCACTCTTTAAGTTCCTTAACCTCAAGTAGCTGCTTCCAGAACCCTTCAGTCGCATACTTTAGAGCCGAGTTTAGCAGCTTTCCTCGTAAATCATGACCGACAAAGACCACCACTCTATCTCCCATACCTATCAAAACATCGAAAAAAGTTACAGTGAGCTTATCGTGAGCGGCACCAAATAAAGGCTTCTGATCGTATTTATCAAATAAATACATCATTGCTTCAGCACGACTCTTGAATAGTTTATGTGCCTCGCTCTCCAAGTCATCAGAATAGGGCGGCTCATTCACTACTTGACTAGCCGCTTGGGCGAAGTTTCCACTAAGAGCCTGAACTTGGGTATCAAAATCCCACTCAAACTCCTGTTCCAGTAAGTCTATTGCACGTAGGGGTTCCTTATCGACTAATTCTTGGACGACACTAGTATCCATTAACTGACCCTCAAAAGCCCCGACGAGCTGAAATAGATCGGAGACTTTGGTAGTAAGCTTACTAGTTTTTGGGGGCGTGCGTCGAATTAGTGATACGACCTTATCTAATGCCTCTTTACGCTTAGGGCTCGGATCGACGATCAGCGGGCTTCCTGTTGTGCGGTGCAGATCTTCAGGAAGATTGACTATATCGCCCCGCTCCACGAGCATATAGTCTGACGGGTGGTGGGCGAAGTGATCATACACTTCATCATCAAGTTCGGCAATCATAATTAATTTAAGTAAAAATAAACTATCATGCTGGCTGAGATCTGGCTGGCTATTCACTTTTGTATCCTTCATAGTTCAATAAGAACAAGAGTCGCCTGATATAGTATTTTATTTTTCGTGGATTTGGTTCAACTCTAAACATATACGCAGCGTCTTTCGCGTCAATCAAGGATTCGGGTGCGCCCGCCTCTAAGAGCAAGTGCCGAATAAACCGCTCTATCTGGTCACTCTTGAGATAAGGCACATTCCAATCTAGTTGCACAATCTTTCTTAAGAACTCTGGTTCCTCGTCGTTCGCCTTACTCTTTAACTTCTCTCTGTCAGCAGCGATAACATAATAAATTTTAGGATGGCCAAGAAATGTCTTCATACCGAGCAGAAATTCTTGCACCTCTTGCTGCTCGCATCGGTCAAGATCGTCAACGAAGATTACGAGCTTTTCATAAGTAAAAGGCTGTCGATAAAATAACTTTCTGTGTAACGGCTGTCCCATAAAATATAAAGGTGTATCCGCCAATACCGCTTCCCACCAGCTTAAAATGATCTGGAGCCATCGACATCTTACTGATTCATGAACTATGATATTAAACTTCGTCTCTAGCAGCTCTGGCGACGTTACCTTCTCTACTTCACCCTTCTCCCTGATTTTTTGGAGGAAGTACTGCCCCAAAGGAGGAAGCGCAAAAATGGCAGATAAGGATAGTAACAACTGAGATCGATCTTTTAAGCCATACGCCTGAACAATGTTATTCAAAAGACCACCGAGCAACGGTACATATTTCTGGAGTAAAGACAAAGCAGAAAATATCACTGCTAAAAATACCATATAAGTGACTAGCAGCTGGATGAGCATGATTAACTGCGTAACAATACTGCGCTCAGACTCTATTTGTCGCTTAATATACAACTCTTTGCAGACGTAAGACTTTCCTAGCCTATTAGCCAACTGCGTGAGGAACGCTCGCGATATAGCGTTTGCCCGGTCGCCAGTACCCGAATATTGCCATGGCGAGAACCACACTGAATAGATACCTTGCGAAGCAAGCATGGTCTCTATACTGTTTAGGATACTTGTTTTGCCGATACCCCACTCGCCAGCGATAAGAAAGTTAATTGCTCCACTTGAAGAAGAAACAGTGTCTGCAACATTATGAGCTATCCTATCTCTTTCTAAGCGATCAGGAACGGTATCGCTCCCAGCCGACTGATCAGAAAAGAGTTTGTACCTAACAGGACTTTCGTCTTGAAGAGGTTTTTTATGTCGTGATAATAATGGCTTTAGTTTCAAACTATTCGTTAGCTTTAGTAGCTTCATAAAAAATAGGTGCGAGATAAATTCTCGGCACCCTCCCTACAGACAATTTAGACTCCCAGAAGTATAAAGTCAAATACTGCCGCAGATCTCCACAGTGAATGCCTTATCTTGATTTCAGGTTAAGCAAGCTGTATGATCAGACTGTCTAAAGCACAATATAGGTAGGATTGGGATACTTCCCGATCGAACGATTGCACCCATAAAAGGGCAGTCGTTCGATAAACTTAGGTGCAATCCACCTACGTGCTTTAGACAGCTTAGAACGGCTGTCCTTTTTATTATCAGCCGTAGTAAGGATTGTATGAAAATCTTCAGTTCAATAATGGAGTCATTTAAAAAAGGCCAGGAGGCTAGAAAACTAGGTTATAACTATAGAGCCGTAGTCGAATATGAAGGGGGTCATCCAGCTCTCTTGAAAGTCTCGGCCGGTAACTTAGAGACGACACTCGAAGGTCTAAACTATAAACCCGCATTCGGCGGGGGTTTCGTTATCCCCTACAAAGAAATAACCGCCATCGATTCAGATACCGCTGAACGCTTAAGTCTTGGTCGATTATTAATGGTTGGCCTCGTTGCTTTTGCCTGGAAAAAGAAGGAAAAGTATCTCAAAGTCACTTTCAACTATCACGGGCTTGATACTCATGTTGTCTTTGGCAAGCTAGACGCAGACGTATGGCGAGGCATTGTTAGCCAAGCGCGGGCAAGCTCGATGCAAGAGGATACTACCCCAGCGACTCCGCAGGAAAAGTAAGGACGAATACTAGAGATGGTTGGTTTTCTTCGGGATATATCTTAAGATTTGCATGAGATTTTAGCTCTTCCAGCTTATTCTCTCGCAATTTCGTCTGAATTAAATCATAGTACTCATAAACTAAGCCTCGAAGTTGTGGATATAACTTAACACCTTCGCACTCTTCAAGCTCGTCGGGGCTCAACAAACTATCCGATGTAAGGCTACTCATAAAGCAAAGGCCATCCGACTTCGGCTCCTCTACTGATTTCGCATACGACTCCAACCGTCGGATTCTCCCCTCATAGCTCATATGACACTTACTCCGTCTAGAATCTCATCAATTACGCGATCAGCTTGCTCTCCGTCATGATTTTTCTGACTTTCCAGGACAACTCTCTCAATTTTCTCAATACGCTCTTCAATCGCAACAACTCGTTGCGCTTCAAGCATTTTACTCGCTAAGTGCCCAATGCAGTTAGCGGTTTTGACATCCATCGAACCGTCAGCCTGAACCTTCCTCACCCGGTTTATAGTATCAGCCAGAATGTAAATGACAGTTCTTGCGTCGGTAATATCTACAGGATCCAGTAAGTTTGTTTTATCAAGCACCGTCACTTGACCACCGCGCGATTGGGCTTTGCGCTTCTCTGCCTTGGGTATCTTGGGATTGTGCAGATAGCAATATCGTCCCCCACTCATGGCGTGGGCTTGGCATCGGTTTTTGTTCGGTTTTAGGAATATACATTGCATAGATAATAGTATAACTTAAGTTATAGGAGGCACCTACAATGAACAAGATCGACAAGCTCGAAAATACCCATACAAAAGCAAAACAAACCGAAATAATCCTTCTCAATCGACCTGGCTTCATCGGAGAGATAAAGCGTTTGAGAATCAAATGGAAAATATCTGAGGGTGGGATGCAAAAACATGAATTTGGTGATTGGAATACTTGGATTACAGAGAATAAAGATTATGTTCCCACCGATAAGGATTGGGAACTTGAGATAAAGCGAAATCAGTTACACGCCAGACTCACCAACTCAGGGATCCCGAACCTGGAAAATCTTTACAGCCTAAAGGGTAGCGTGAAGCTTAGCGCAGTAAGAGTTTTTAAGAACGATATTGCTAATATAATAAGAATTGAGGACTTGGACCTGTTATGGTTTGAATACGTAAAGCATTTCCTTCTTTTTAATAAACCTATCAGGGTTCCTTCCAAGATAGCATTTTCAGCTATACCCGACGAAGAGAGCGGATTGCCCTACATTGCACTCAAAATAACCGGAAAAGTATCACGAGATGACATAGCAAATGCCTGGGAAGGAATCCGAAAATACCAAGACGAACTGCCCGATAAGGTTAAGAAGATTGCGCGGCCGAAAAGGGCATTAGAGCGCGACGAACTAGCCTATATGATGATGCGTAAGGACGGTAAGAGTATAGACGAGATAATCGAAGTCCTAAATAGGAAATACCCTAAAAAAGGAGCTAACAACTATTATGACTATAACGAAGTATATAGGATGATTAACCGGTTCAAACAGCTAACCCGATAACCCGACGGGGTAATTGATTATACTCGCTAAATGTCCATCTATTATGCTTAGGTGGACATTTTTCAGATCGACATTACAAAGCTCCTAGTTTGAGTCGATCTGAACTAGGAGCTTTGTAATGTCATTAAGCTGGCGGGTCGAACCTCGAGATAGCCAGACGAAAAAACTTGAGGATAAGGGACTGGTTGCGGCGCCAGTGGAGGCCGCCTCTGCGAAACAGCAGAAACCAGACCGCATAGGGTTTAAGTGTTGTAGCTAGCGAGTTCTTGCCGGCCCCAAGTTATCCAGTAGCGATAACCGAGAGAAGAACTCAACGCTTTGTGGAGAGAAATCCACTTTTCAAAGCGCTGCGATTTACGGGTCTTTGGGATATATCTCTTCAAAACATATCAAACATTCAAGGAGGAGTATGGAAAACATATACCATCCCATCCCCTGCGAGTCATGTAGGCACAGACTTACGGTTCGGACAGCTCAACGCAACATTGAGCAGTGTAGACGCCATCTATGCGTAAAATGTACACGCACCAAAAGAGTAGATAGTCAAACGGCTATTGCTAAGCAAAAGAGAAAATCACAGCATCGCAAAAAACTCTTCGAACAAAAGAGGCTTAGAAACTACCTAAGGAAA
>CBINIT010000013.1:0-26506 GCA_966250865.1 uncultured Candidatus Berkelbacteria bacterium | reverse complement strand
TCTACCCCGCGTCACAGTAGTCACTATAGCACAGCAAGAGGCCTCAATCAAGGCCATTGACGTCACGGTGAGCCATTTTCGCTTTTGTTTGACTTATAGTAAGATGTAGTCAGAGTATGAAAAGTATATATCAAATGGAGGCCTCTGATGCTAGAACAGAAGAATAAACCCCTTCCTGGACCTGGGACGGTAATTGGTGCCAATGTTAAACTCGTTGGTGCCTTGCGCGATGTTAACGACATTACTATCCATGGCGCGGTTGACGGAGAGGTTGTTTCAGAAAAAGCTATTACCGTTGGCGAAACTGCAACGGTCAAAGGTCCTGTTGCTGGTGCAACCATCACTATCGCTGGAACCGTCCGCGGTGCCGTAGAAGCTGATAGCCGACTTGAGATTATGCCTACTGGCAAGGTCTATGGCAATATTACTACTCGAGACTTGATTATTCGTTCCGGCGCAACCTTCGTCGGCAAGAGTACGATGGCAAGCGACGAGAAAGAAAAAGAAGCGCTTGGCAAAGAGACCGAAGAAACAAAAGAGGCGCCAGCTGCCGAGAAAAAACCGGAGTATGAAGTCGAGTAACACCAGTTAGTTATTATGTATTACTACATCGCTGAACCGATTACGACAAAGACCGAGAAGAAGAAAATTGATGAGATCCAGTCGATCCTCTCACAGTTAGGGATTGCTGGTGAATTTGCGATTGCCTCCCCCGCTAGAAGTGTCGAGGAGAATTTAGAGTTAGCTTTTAAGAAAGGCTTCACGACAGTCGTAGGCATTGGCAGCGATGCCCTAGCCAACCAAATTGCCAGCGCCATACTTCGCACCGAAGGTCAGCAAGCAACTATTGGCTTCATCCCGCTCAATCCGTCTCAACGTCTCTGCCAGATGATCGGCACCTCCAATACCCGAGATGCGTGCACCCAACTTCGTACTCGCTATATAGCAACCATCGACGCGCTTCAGCTTAACCCTAAACATGCGATCATCACCGATGCCGACATTACGCTTACCAGTCCCGTTCGATTTCTGCTCCATTATCGCGGTTCAGTCATCCAGGGTCAGTTTACCGATGCGAAGATCGAGCGGATCGGCAAGATTACCCTGAGCGACAAAACATACCAACCGTCTCAAGTCCGCCGGTCCTTCTTTGAACAGCTCTTTGGTGGCACTCCAAAATCAGGAGAAACTACAGCAACGACTATCATTCAAGCGTCGCGCTGGCAGCTCGAGACAGAGACCCCGTGTAACGTGACTGTAGACCATTTGACCGTTAGTCAGACACCGCTCGACGCGATCACTAAGCCAAAAGCCTTGAAACTTATAACAAAACGTGATAAACTAGCCAAAGAAAAAGAATGATGAGAACGAGGTGAGAAATCTCTAGGGATTTGTTAGTTAATGAGCAGATCAAATCGCCTGAACTTCGGGTGATGGGTCACGATGGCGCCAACTATGGTGTCATTAGTTTTGACCAAGCAATGGTCTTAGCTTACGACGCTGATATGGACCTCGTTGTCGTCAGCCCCAATGCCCAACCACCGGTCGCTAAGATCATGGATTACGGCAAGCACATTTACGAAATCGAGAAAAAAGAGCGCAAACAGAAGGCTCATCAGAAAGCTGGCGAAGTTAAGGAAATCAAACTTACCTATAAGATTGATGAACATGACTTCCAGACCAAGATTGAGCGAGCCCGAAAGTTTCTGGCTGAGGGTATGAAGGTGAAAGTCTTTCTTCCTCTCTACGGCCGAGAGAATATCTTTGCCGACCGAGCGCTTGAACAGATCGATCGCTTTCGTACCGCCATCGAAGCCCAGTACGAATCAAAGCCACAAAAGATGGGAAATCGATTTATTACCATCATGAGACGAGTGTAACGGAGTTATTATGCCAAAACTCAAAACCCGAAAAGCTGTTGCCAAACGTGTCGTTAAGATTACTAAAACTGGTAAACTTCTTCGCCGTGCAACTTCAGCCCAGCACCGAACCACCGGCAAATCAAGCCGAACGCTTCGCCAAGCCAAAATGAAAGAAGCGGTAACTAAGCAGGACGTTAAAGCAGTAACCCAGTTCCTGCCCTATAATTAAACCGGAGGCTCCATGTCACGTGTAAAACGAGGCGTCACGACCCGTGCCCGCCACAAAAAACTACTCTCGCTTACTAAAGGCTTTACCCACGGCCGAAAAAATCTTGTTCGTCTCGCGCATCAAGCCATGCTTCGTGCTGGACAGTATGCTTTTCGTGACCGCCGCGCCAAGAAGCGAACTTTCCGGGCTAGCTGGATTACCACGCTGAATGCTGCCGTCCGAGCCGAAGATATGAACTACTCAACCTTCGTCGCTGGTCTCAAGAAAGCCAACATTGAACTCGACCGTAAAGTTCTTGCCGAACTTGCTCAGTTCCACCCAGAAGAGTTTGCCAAGATCGTTGAAAAGGTGAAGGCAGCGAAGTAATAACCTGCAATCCCCAAACACTAAAAAAGAGGCTAAGCCTCTTTTTTAGTGTAGAGCTCAAGAATAAGGAGCGTGATAAGGAAGAGTATAAGGATGTCTGCTAAATTAACCTGAACTGGACCAAGCGGTATATAGTCAATAACCCCCATAGCGTAGAGGCGGTCGAATCCGTTGGAGAGTGCAGCGACCGTGACTAAGACTAGTGTACTTCTCCAAGGAGTATGTACAAAAAAGAGACAAAGCAGGACGAGGAGACCTATAAGAGGGAGCCAGCTATGGCCGAAACCGAATGCTACACCCGAATTGACCGTGGCAATGCCCGAACGATAGGAGAAATATTTCAAAATTTGATCGAGAACAAGTACTACACTGACACCAAGAGCCAGTTTATGACTTTTTGTCTGTAAGAACCTTCTTCCAGGCAACATAGACTCCTGCAAGACTCATGAGACTTATCCATTGAGTTAAATTAAGACCAATCAAAGCAACTTTTTCCTGCTGCCAGAAGCCAAGGAAGAAATAAAGCAGCAGGAGGAGAAAGAGACTCCAAAAGAATGTCTTGCCTGGTTTTCGTTCTGCCATAAATAAACGGTAGGCAAAGCCGGCGATAACGGCGCTTCCGAGCAACGCGCCGATGTGAACAACCTGGCCATCATTCAGATACCCACCAAATTCGCTGAGACTGGTCCCGGTAAGGATTCCCACCATCAAGACATCAAGCCAGCGAAGAATATTCTCTTCGGTACGTTTAATCCAATAGATAAAGACAGCAATACCAGCGGCCAGCCCGGGGTAGTAGGTAAAACCGCCCCCAAGAAGACTGAATGGCTCTAAATGGAATATCAGACTATAGGTCACACTATAGGAAAGCCGAGAAGCAAGAATCCCGGCGACAAGCGACACCAGGAGCGCATCGATTACAAAATATTCTGCGTGCCGACTTGTTACAAGCCGCTTTCGCTTTGCAAGATAGTCAACGATAGCTCCGCCAGCGATAAAGCCCAAGGCAGTAAAGAAGCCATAGCTATAAAAATTGACCCTTCCGAGCGAAAAGAGAATAGGTCTCATATACAAAGGCTAGCAAAAAAGCCTTGATTTGGCAACTGCTTTATCGAGCAGGGCACGAGCTTGACCGTCAATTGGGCAGTAAAGATTTCTTTAATTACTCAAACCGTATTCTTGTGCTAGTAGATCAACACGAGGAGTAATTATGATACGACACATATGTATTGGCTTGTTTCTTCTTTTTGGGTTGCTTTGTGTGCCTAGCCAGCTGCAGGCCAGCGACTGGACAACACTTCGTCAAAATGAAACGAATCGTAACTCGGTCATTGAGCAACCTCACCTTCCATTTCATGAGCTAGGCACAATACAAAGCCAGTTTACTACGCCGGTTGTCAGCGGTGATCTACTCATTACAGCTCAATCGCTGGCATCAACCAATCGACAGATTGTGGCCTATCAGCTCACAACACTTAAGCAGCTTTGGACCTACTCTCTGGGTAGCGACGTACCAAGTCAATTAGCGATGAAAGACGGTGTTGTCTATTTTGGGTTGTTTACGAAGCCACAAGTCATTGCTCTCGACGCAACAACAGGCCAGAAGACTTGGCAAACAATGCTAACAAGCGACATCCGTGTAAACTTTGCTCCAATAATTATTGACCAATGGCTCTTCGTCCCGGGCCACGAACGTCTCCATCGACTGAGCCTTGATGGCCAATACCAGTGGAACCGACTGTACGATATTCGGTCCTCTTTAGCCACGGACGGAAAAGGCCTCTATCTTCGTTTACACAATCAGCGAGTTATCAAGATGAACCCTGAGACCGGAGTCGAAGAGTGGGCTTTCACTACCGGCACAACGGCTGGAACGGAACCAATACTCTCAGACGATATGGTATACGTTGGCGCTAATGGGCTTCTCTATGCGCTTAGTGCAGCAACCGGCCAAAAACAATGGACCCATAATACTGGCAGTAGTGTCATTGGTAACGTATCGGTAATCGGAGATCGAGTCATCTATACCACAAGCCTTGGAACAATAGCTTCAGTAAGAAAAGAAACAGGTGAGAAATTGTGGAGTACTCCGCTTTCCTCTGGCAGCATTATTCCCCTATTCATCGTTGCAGGCGACACCGCTCTTGTTCGCTCCAGTGCAACAGACCACACTATTGTGAATATACTCGACGGCAGCATCGTTAATCGTCAAACCATCGTCGCGCCAAACGCACTTTTCCAAGCCGTAGCCAGTCAGAGAGTATTTATTAATGAGCTTTCAGGTGGAGCGCTCTTTAGAACGCACGTAATGAACACCGAGAACTGGACGGTTAGTACATTGGAAAAGCCTGTTGAGCCGCCTAAGGCTATTCATCCAGTAGTAGTAATCCCTGGCATCTTAGGCAGTTGGCGTACGAACGGTGAGTGGAAAATTGATCCGGTGTTCAAGGTCTATGACGGTTTACTCGACGGGTTAAGAGAGGCAGGCTATAAGGATGATGAGACACTCTTCACATTTCCTTACGACTGGCACATCAGCAACAAGCTTACCGGTGAAATGTTGCGTTCAGTGATTACATGTATCAAAGAGCGAACCGGCGCCAATAAGGTTGACCTCATCGCCCATTCAATGGGTGGTCTCGTTGCCAGAAGCTACATCCAAGGGCCGACATATGAAAATGACGTAGATGAACTCATTACGCTCGCTACCCCGCATCATGGCTCGCTTAAAGCCTACCTGACCTGGGAAGCAGGCGAGGATGGCCCAGGGCTCATAAGTAAGTTAAAGGAACAACTTATTGCCTATGAGGCAAAGAAGGCTGGCTACAAAAGCACCGTCAGTTATATCCATGAAAAAATGCCGTCGATCCAAGATCTGCTGCCCATTTTTAACTATCTATATCAGGATAATCAGCTATTAAGCTATTTGCCATGCACTACTCTTTACCCCTGCAACTCATTTCTTGAGCAGCTTGCTAAAACAGAAGATAAGCTCAGAGCGTCTACGGACTTCTTTAATATTATAGGAGATACTGACCAACTGGCGACCTATCGACTATTCACGGTAAAACCGTCTCTGGTTCCTGGTTCGTGGGAACACGGCATGCCGCTTAACTACCCTGCCAATGATGGCTTTCTTACTGGCACAGGCGATGGAACAGTCCTGACAAGCTCAGCAAAAATCAGCAGCGATAGTGAATTAACACTGGACGCCCACCATACGAGCATTGTATCAGAAGCGATATCGAAGGTTGTCGAGAAGCTTACAAGTAAGCAAATAGCTATGCGTCAGTGGAAAGAGCCTCAAAGTATTGCATTTATCCGAGCATACTCGCCTATCGATATGCAGCTCATCGACAGTCAAGGGAGGCGTTCTGGTATTGACTTTGCCACGGGACAGCTGCTCACCGAGATTCCAAATGTGCATTATAGTGGGAATAATACTAGCGAAGAATACTTTGTCATCACCAACCCCCTAGAAGAGCTTGAGCTGCGGACTAAAGCAACTGGTACCGATCTTTACACGCTCGGTTATAGCGTACTAACAGAAAAGACCACTAAAGATGCCACTATCACTCGTGTTGCCGTCTTAGGCGATACTGATTCATATAAATTAGCAGAACCCAGCTCAGATAGTATCGAGATAGCGGAAGAGGTCGGTGATGAGCCTGCTCGTTGCCAGGCTCAGAAGAAAGTTTTGCAATTGCTGCTTGAAAAGAAAAACAAACAACCAGACAAGGCGCTGGCTACCCATAAAGAGCTCGCACAACGGCTCTGCAAACAATAGGAGACCTTATGCCACTTACTAAACGACTCATCGAGCTCACCCTTATCTTTATAGCATCTATACTGCTAGCCTACCCACTAGGCAATCTTTACCAACGGTACGCAGTACCAACAGGCGACTGGCTCGCTATTGATTCATACCACCTTATTCCCGGCTTTTTCGCTGGCTTGGTTACAACTACTTCTTTCCTTGCTGGCTTCAAACAACATTGGACGTATCTTTTCACTACCATGCTGGTTATATGCAATCACATCTGGACAGACTCACCATAAGAGCTGAAACTCAGCATTGCGGCGAGCTGTATTGGCCTTATTGCTGGCCAATTAGTCCGTCGTATTACGCGCCCCCCATTAAACATACCTAGATAGGCCCACTTACCGTCCCGAAAATAGAAATGCTAGAAATTATAAGTCATTACAATCCGCACAACAGAGTCGATAATTTCTCGTACCTCGCAGTTTCTAAGGTTGACGGTAGGCCGCGATAATGCTAAGATAGGCCCTTCGTCCAAGGCATCGGACGACTAACTGCTATTCGACAAGGGGAAATTAGGATGCCGCACATCAAAAAATCGCTCTTCTTTCCCGAGAAGCCTTCGGGAAACGAGTTGCCCTACCTCATCTCAGTGGAACAGCTGAAGAGCGCCAACCTAATAGCGGTCTGCTCTGCACTCTTCGGCTTCTTCCAAGGGCTTAATCCACTGATCATGCTCTTGGTTGTGAGGTGTGTTTTCCGACAGGCCGTTTACCTTTACTGGAAAAACGATCCTGACTGGAAAACATTCTCCGATTATGAAACTGAGAAAGAGCGGATCCGTCTTCGCGAAGGCGCAACTGCTCGGAAGACCTGGCTCGAGCTTGCATACCTGCAGATAACCGGTACAACAAACGTTCAGATAAGCATGCGCGGCGATAGGCTCATCTATACCGCTAGGCCGGAGCTCATCTGTGTGGTCGGCATCTTCAACGGCCTAGAAGTTGAAGAGCATGTCTTTCCGATTCGCAATGTTCGTATCGTAGCTCGTAACCTAGAGCGTGGACGGATTCGATTCCCCTATGCTCGCTATACAGGAACTGGCGACCTTACAGGTCTCAGTCAAGCAACCATCGAGATACCGATGGGTAGCGAGCTGAACTTCTAAGAGACCAAAGAGGAGGAACTACAAGAATAACGGCGGTGCGGGTGCGCACCGCCGTTAGGCGTTTAAAAGGTCGAGAGACCCGCCGGTTGCTCCGCGCGGGTCCTCTGTTGGCTCTGCCTATTTCACATCTCTCCTGTTGGTCTTGTCGATCTCCTTTGCGTGCTGGATCAGCGTGAGGTATGCGGTCATAGTAGGCACCTCGCCGAGGTTGGGCACAGCCAGCATCTGAGCCAGGTTTAGCTCATCACCCCAGCGAGGCAGAAGGCTCACGAACGGAACGTCTTCGCCGACTAGCGCTTCCAATACATAGGAAGCGTGAGTCACTGAGCCCCTGGAACCAAAGTAGGCGACAAACTCAGCCTCAGCATCGTCTTCAAGCTGTTCCTTGAAGATCCTGATAGTCACCGAACAAGCCATACCGTCAGTCGCTAGGAAACCAGTGAAGTCACGAGACTGCACCGCACGAGTCCGACGCAACCGCAGCGCCCCCTCAAGGCTTGCTCGCTGCGCCCAGCGAAGCAAGTAGGCCTTTCCGTCTTCGTTGCAGGTCATGTAGACCATCATCTCCGACTGCATAAGCCTTTCAGCCTGCTGCCGGGTTAGTCGCGCATGAATCCTCGTAATACGCGGCTGGTTGCCCCTATCCCTTCCCCTCTGCCTCATTGTCGTCCTCACTAAAACCGTCAGTCCAATGTGGCGACTGGCCACAGGCTGGACAGACAAAGTGATCCATCTCGCGAGTTGGTGTGAAGATACTTCTGCAGAAGTAGCAGCACACCTCTTCTCGAGAATACGTACAGCGCAAGCAGACCCATGTTACAACATATGGCGTCTGCATTTCCGGAAAACGTAGCCCTTTACACCAAGGGCAGCGAAATGGCCAAAAAAGCATGCCGACTCCCTCAGTAAAGTAGCTCTGCGAAGTATACTAAAAAAGAAGACTTTCTTCAAGTCTTCCTCCGAATAATGACCCGCCGGCAACAGCTCCCAGCGGGTCATTCTTTGTATACTTCGCCTCCACATGAGCAAACATATTGCTCACGCAGGTCGCCGTTGGCGCCCCAGAATGGCCAGGTTTCTGGCAGATCTTCCAGGCGGAGGACCAGGCGCCGGCACTTTGAACAGGTTGCTAGGAGCAAGGTCCCGTAGGCCGCGTCAACGACCTGAAGCGCTAACTCTTGGAGCGCTAGGACTAGGCTACTCATCGCACTCCTCCAGGTTGCACAACGGCAGCTTCCGGCAAACCGGACAAATATCGGCCTTGCAAAGCTGCTTGCCACAGATGCGACAGTAGCGCTCCAGACGCCAAATCATCCCTATCAGTTGGAAGGGACGCACGAACATGTCCCAAAGATCCATCGCAGACCTCCCGTAATAGAGAAAACGAAAGGCAGAGCAACAGCTCCTCTGCGTATAGCCTGATCATACGCCAAGCAAACAGAAAAGCAAGAATATACTTTTTCATCTCCTGATAAGCTGCTATACTTACAGGAGTAGTAAATAACGCATGAGGCAAGGCATCGATGGATAAAAAAACCAAAACACCGCTAACCTATTTCTTGAGATTCTTTAAACCCTACACATTGGGCTTAATTGTTACCTTTATCTTCCTCATTATCGCTCGTGCTGCAACCACCGCCGATCCAGTCATCCTCAAGCGGATTATTGACGGCGTAACCAGCAGCCAACCCCTCGAGGCACTAACCAACCTTCTCCTTCTCTACTTTAGTATTCGCGCCATCAGCATTGTCTTTGAGTTTCTGCGAGACTACGTGTATAGCCCCGTTATGATGGGGGTGAGTCGAGATATCGAGCTCGCTGTCTTCGATCAGCTCTTGAAGCTCCCCGTTCAATACCACGCCGACCAGAAAGCCGGCAATGCCTCTCGAGCGCTTGCTCGTGGCTCTCGGGCGATCGGCTTCGTGCTAGACTTCTCCGTCTCACAAATCTTGCCGCCGATCGTCGAGCTGGCCTTCGTCACCATCTTGCTGCTCCGGCTTTACGCGTGGCAATTCGGTGTCATTACTCTTGCTACTGTCATCTTCTACACTTGGTTTACGATCTGGGCAACAGAAAAGCGGACCAAGTACCGTTTTATGGGTAACGAAAAAGATGATGCCGCATCAGGTACCTTAGTAGACGCAGTAAGTAATATTGAGACCGTTAAATTTTTCAATAATGAGTCGTTGATGTATCGCACCTTTGAGCGAATTAAAGGCGAGTGGTTTAAGCTGATGGTCAAAAACAACCGACTGTTTGCGGCAGTCTATGGCGGACAGGGGCTGATTCTCCTTGTTGGACTTGGCCTTATCTTAGTCCTTGCCGTCCGGCTAGCCATCGCCGGGACAATGACCGTTGGTGATCTGGTGCTCGTGACAACCTATATCGTTCGATTATCTGGACCCATCACAACCCTTGGTTTTGTCTATGGTCAGTTCAAAAACAGCTTTGCCGATCTCGATGCCATGGCCAGCATCCTCAAACAAGATGTTGAGGTGAAGGAGCCAAAACAGCCGGCCAAGATCGAGAAATCAAAAGGCGAAATCAAATTTGATCATGTTACATTTCACTACCCAACCCGTGAAAAGACCATCGAGGATCTCAGTTTTCATATTAAGCCTGGTACGAAAGTGGCGTTTGTCGGTCCATCGGGTTCAGGAAAATCAACAATTGCTCGACTCCTCTTCCGGCTTTACGATATCCAAGAAGGCGAGATCCTTGTTGATGGTATCAATATCACGCAGTTCGACAGTACCGCACGGCGCAAAACATTGAGCATCGTGACCCAAGAGCCAACTCTCTTTAATGAATCTATCGCCAATAACATTCGATTCGGTAATCCGGAGGCAAGCGACGAACAAGTTCGGGAAGTAGCTCGAATTGCCGGAATTGCTGAGTTTATCGAGCGACTGCCTGAACAATATGAAACATTGGTCGGTGAGCGTGGTATCAAGCTCTCCGGCGGCGAAAAACAGCGAGTGGCTATCGCTCGTGCCCTGATTCGAGATCCAAAGATTATTATTTTCGATGAAGCTACAAGCAATCTTGACTCACGGACAGAAAAAGCTATTCAAGAAGCCTTGGCCAATGCCGCTTCAGGTCGTACCGCACTCACTATCGCACACCGACTCTCGACTATTACCAGTAGCGACTGTATTTATGTCTTAGAGAATGGTCATATCGCTGAGTCTGGCACCCATAGAGAGCTATTAGCCAAGCAGGGCTTGTATGCCAAGCTTTGGGAGATTCAGTCAAAGAACCCTGATGCCTAATTGAGTGGCGTAATTGTATAATTTGAGACGCGCTCATTCTGGTCAAAATGGAAGGTCGCTTTAACTGTCTCCCCTATAAGTACTCGGGGGAGCCAGATCGCGTCATCGCTCCACATTGAATCATACGGAATCTCATCGAGCGCAAACCAACGAGGCGCCATCTCTTCGGTTTCCTGCGGCTCACCCTCCCACGTTTCGGCGATATAGACGTGCGTATAGTTATGGAATTCTTGGCTTGGGATAATGAACTCCAGCTCAGCCACCTTAGTAACATGCTTAGGGCGTACGCAGATCTCTTCTTCACATTCACGGAGCGCTGCTGCTTCAACCGTCTCCCCGGAATCGACTTTACCACCTACCCCGTTCCATTTACCTACGCCAACGCCCCGCTTCTTCATGGCAAGCAGAATTTGATACTCTTTTCGTAAAAACAGAAGCGTCACTATTTTCATAGGTCAAGCCTACTATGTCGATACCGATCTCGCAAGTTCAACAGGTAAACGGTAGAGCATTCTCCAAAGTTCCTTTTGACTGGATGGGGTTTTTTGGTGCTATTGGCAATGTATCGACAGCGCCAAGACGATATGCTGAATCCTAAAGAAAGGAGGCGTCATGCCTAAACGTACAGCCCAAAACAAACGCGGTGAGACCCAAGCGATGACAACCCGAGAAGCTGGCCGAAAGGGTGGGCAGACAACAGCAAAACGCTATGGCCCAGAGTTCTATGAAGAGATTGGTCGCAAGGGTGGGCAGGCGGTAAGCGATAAATATGGCCCAGAATTCTACGGAGAGATTGGTCGCAAGGGTGGCCAAAAGGTCAAGCAACTGATCGAGGCCGGCCGAAAAGCCATGCGAGGCTAAACACTCTCACCCAGTAAAAAATCCGCCGTACGGCGGATTTTTTACTGGGTCGCAAGCCGCTTACGCTTCGTCTTGATCGCCAATAAGTGCCTGAACTCGTTCTACGATAGCATCTGGCTCATGAAGCGCCTTGACGAGAAAGTCTTCCGCACCTAGCGAGAAGGCAAGTTCGCGCTTTTCATCGCTATCACTTGTTCCAAGGTTAGTATAAACAATGACCGGAACCTCGGCCGTTTCTTCCTGCTTCTTCAACTCTTTCAAGACTTCAAAGCCATTGACGTTCGGCATCAAGATATCAAGTAAGATGATGTCAGGGTTGACCGTTTTCGAGCGCTCAATACCTGCCGAACCATCGTTCGCCGTTTCTACGGCAAAGCCTTCCATCTGAAACTTTGTTTGATACAGTTCCACTAAATTTGGATCGTCTTCAATGATGAGTATTTTTTTCATTGCTTCCTTTCTCTGCCGGGCTTTTCAGCCACTGGCAGACTAAAATAAAATGTTGATCCTTCACCTTTAGTACTTTTGACCCATATCTTACCTCCTAAATCTTCAACGATTGTCTTTGTAATATACAACCCCAGACCCGTACCTCCAGCAGCTACTGAGAGTGGATTATCAACCCGACCGAACTTTTCAAAAATCTTCGTATAGTCGTTGGTCTCGATTCCTACTCCCGTATCAGTAATGGCCGTCACCAGCACTGGGCTCCCCTCTTCGGTAGCCTTTTCAAAGTGGACACGAATACGCCCACCAGACGGCGTGTACTTCACCGCATTATTAATTAAGTTCGTGAGAACCTGGTGAACACCATCCTGATCGGCATATACTGAGCTGACCCCATCTTTATCGAAACTCGTGCTAATTTGCTTTTCTTCAGCTTTAAACCGAATATCGCTCAAGACACTTTCAATTACTGGCACGATATCGAGACGTTCCTTTCGATAACGGATCTGGCCTGCATCCATTCGGGTTGTCATCAAGATATCTTCAACGAGACTCACCATGCGCTTGGCATTTTGATACGCCTTATCAACAAAGAACGCTTGTTGTGAGTTGATAATTTGCCCAGCATCGCCGCGCTTTAACATGGAAAGATAGCCAACAATCGCGGTGAGTGGTGACCGGAGTTCATGGGAGGCAGTCGCTACAAATTCATTTTTTGCCGCCTCAAGCTCTTTTTGACGGGAAATATCACGTAAGATAGCCACGTGACCAGTAATGGTATCACCCGAATAGATTGATGACCACGCTACCCCCAGCCACATGACCTTTCCCGTCATCTTGTGTATGTAGCGAATTTCCAAAATGTCATCATGACGAAATTCTTGGTAGTCACCAAAGGTACTGCGGAGCTCTGTGACCAACTGGCCACACGCCTCTTTTTCCGAAACGCCGGTCAGTCGTTCAAGCGCCTTATTCCAGATCTCAATACGCTGGTCTGGGTCGGTGACTAAAATACCATCAACTGACTGATCGATAATTGCTTCGAGACGTTTTCGGGATTCTTCTACTTCAGCAAGTAACCAGATATTCTCAACCTTTACTGCCAATCGATTGATCGCCACTCCAAGAAGATTAACATCATCTTTAGTGAAACTTGCATTATCGGACTTATCAATAACAACCAGCGCACCAATACACCGTTCTTGGCCATCAACGGGGATAACTAATAGTTGATGCTTCTGCTTCTGGCTATCTGTCACCGTATATGCTTGAGGCTTCCCTTTTTGTATGGTAAGTCGTATCTTTTCCTCGATAGATGGATTGAGTGACTTCAATAATTTTTTTTCGCCAATTACGCCATATGATTGGAACTTTCCACCATGTTTGTCACCGAGGAACAGCTCTCCAGAATTAACTGGAACGAGCTGTGGCAAGTAGCTCAAGATACGCCGACTCAGACTATTCACATTAGTGCCGGTAACTGAGGAAATGCGAAACAGTGAGGTAAGCTGCTTTACCTGATCAGAGAGCTGCTGCTGCAGCTCATGCATCAAGGTAATATCCCAGGAGTGCGAGAGCACGCCACTGATTTCTCCTCGACGGTCATAGACAGGTCCAGTTGCAATCTGGAGGGTACGAGGCGGGTTGCTGGTTAGCGTTGCTAAACCGGTTGACGTTTTACCGTGCTGTATAGCCTCTTCAAAAAACCGATATGCATCAAAATGCCGAACCAGACGATGAGCTGAATAGCGCCGGGCTCCTTCATGCAACGCTTCGTTCCAGCCGAGACCAGTAATGTCTTTTTTCATACCCAAAAGGCGCCGCGTTTCCTGGTTGATCATCGCCACCTCCATATCGGGTCGATAGAGAACGAGACCATCCTTCAAACTATCAAGCACTTGCTGCATCATGTTCCGCTCTTCCATCACTGCCTCATAAAATTGAGCACTACCAACTGCCGTTGCAACTTGAGAAACAATACCGCTACCAAGCGCCAAGTCTGCGTCTGTAAACAGACGATTCCAGGTGGTGTTCGTTATATACAGCAACCCCAACAGCTGATCCCGAGCCATAAGAGGGAAAATGACACCTTTAGCAGCATGCTCCAGTGAACAGATTGGCCTCTTAGGCAGGATCCAGGTTTTTTTTCTCGCAGGTCCGTTGATAAGTTTTCTTAAGTACTCAAGTTGCTTTTGGTTAATAGGCAGACTACATGTTCCATCCGCCATAACCAGCTCTCTATTCTCCGTATATTCAAATAAAGCGCAACAATTCGCCTCCAGAATATCTGCTATATACGGTAGAAGCTTCACATAATCTACGGCAAGATTAGGCAATATATCCATCTCCCGAACTAATTCATACTGTCTCTGCTCGCGTCGCTTCAATCGATCAGCTTGAATGGCCAAGGAAAGTCGACTAGCTAATGTTACAAAAAATTGAACTTCTTTATCACTAAATGTTTGGCCGGGCAAACGGGTTAACGACATAACACCAACAAGCTCTGACTCGTGAAGCAATGGTACCGTCAAGAGCGCCAACGCATCAGTGTCGGTGGACCGACGAAAGAATCGAGGATCCTTGAGTATGTTGGGGATGACAAGTGGTTTTCGTTGTAACGCAACTTGACCGGCAATTCCTTGCCCAAGTTCAAAGGACTGTTTTCCGTCCATTGAGGAAGTAAGATTCGTAGTCCCCCATGCGACCGAATGGAGGAGGCCCGTCTTCTTATCGAAAAGTAAAATTGAACAATCAAAGATAGTAAGCTCAAACAGTATCTGATCGACCGCCATCTGGAGTAGCTCTCGAACGGGTCGCTGGTTCTCGGTGAACAAGAGAGTCAATCGATAAAGTAATGCATTCTCTTTCTCACTTTGGAACGTGGTAGAGATATCCTCGAAAAAGATTAAAGCACCGGAACCAAGTGGACTCGCAAGACAGTGGTAGGTCTTATCCTCTAGTGCAAGATCAAACGAAACTCCACTTTTAAGGATAGCGAGCTCATGGATGACCTGAGCAATCTTTTCATGCACCGGCAATTCTTGCAGTATCTGCTGAGATAAAAGATCCTTCAGTGACTGGTTAGGTTGGAATATAGTGCCATTGAAGATAGCGGCCGGCACATCGATTGACTCGAGTAATAGTGCCGCATCAGAGAATCGGCGGTCAACCTTCTTCAAAGTGGTGGGGTTAATAGTCTGCTTCATACGTTATGCATTACTTCGGCTGTGCACTAAGATATTCATTAACGTAGCCGAGTCGAAAGAGTGCATATGCAGTCATCGGCGCCAAGTCTTTTACGGGTATTCTATCAACATCTACCCAACGCACCGCCTCTGACTCACTATTATTTACAAACGGCTCACCGTCGCTATACTCAACCGAGAAGAGCGTCCACTCTTCAATATCCGAGCCGTAGCGACAGTAAGAGACTGGTTGCTCTATTTGCACGAGAAGTGTCTGGCCACTGACTTTAATACCTACCTCTTCAAACACTTCGCGACGAAGCGCCTCTTCAAGCGTCTCGCCATACTCAACATGACCGCCTGGAAGTTCAAGGCCAAAGGGATAGGTACGACGAAGCGTAAGCAGAATTTTATTGTTTCGGACTACTACGGCTACAATCCCAATATGTTTTATCCCTCGACTCGTATTGAGAACTCGAATCTTCCCATCGATAATCAGCGCCTTACCAGATTTCTGAGAACATTTTTCACACAGATAATAGACGTTGTTTTCTTCAACGATCTCTTTAATTTGATTTGACTTACAGTTTAAACAGTGAATAGGCATAATGAGGCAATAATAAAGGGGTCTCCCCCGGCTGGCAAGACCGGGGGATGAAGCATTACGCTCCTTCGGGAACGTCCCAGTGCTCCGGGAGTTCCCGGTGGCCCAAATACCACTTGTAGTGGTCGGGCAATTTTAATGAGTTTACTTTGTTATTAAGATCGTGACCGCGAGCAAGCCAGTCACGTCCTTGTTGGCGTAACCAGGCGGGCTCTGCTTTCCGTGCCCGCTGAAGTTCCCACCGATAGTGAGGCAGAAATCTGACTGCCTCGATACTCGGCTCGTCAAGGAGCTTATCGAGCGAGCGAAGCGCCTCCATCCTCCCCGTAGCCACCCGGAAGAGAGTGAAAAGCGTGATCCACTGCTCAGCCCCTAACGCTGTCTTGTAGGCATCGAGCTCCGTATTGGGGAAGTCGCTTTCATTCCAAGACATAGGAACTGCCAAAAAGTCGAGCAAAGCCGTCGATCGGTAAAGCCGTGGGTTTTTTAACTTCCAATTGAGAAGTGGTTGGACGATCTTCCGGACTACCTGCTGATCGTGACGTTTCCGCCACTCCCAGACAATGTCTGCCACACCCTCCCGCTTTGGCGGGTACCAAGAGGTGAAACTCCAGGCCGGATATAGCCCATACGAGATGACCAATTCAGGAAAGGCCATCTTGAGGGCTCCCGCTAAAACTGGAGTAGCCGGCAAGAGGACGACACGTTTCTTCCTTTCTCCACTCGGAGCATAACGCGGCGTGAATGCGTCAATAAGCTCACTACGACGCAGGATATAATTTCGATAGGAGACACGCTCGTACCAGGAAATCTCTCGCTTTCCTGGAGAACGATTAAAGTCCTCCGTAAGGAATTCCCGCATCGCTTCAGGATCAAGGTAGCGGTGCTGATGCACTTTCCCCTTGGCCTGAACCGCTTTCTCCTCTTCCTCCTTTCGCTTTCCTCTGTCCGTATCTAGGAGAAGGACACTTACTTCGTAGTCCCTGTCTTGCGAAGGACGTTGGATCGCCGTAACTTCGTCGCCTTCGGTCGCCAGCATGGCGGCCTCAACCACGGTCGACTTCCCGCCTTGGAACGGACCAGGGAGAACGATGATAACGAGATCTTCCTCGATCCCGTCGTAGAGAAGATCCAGATACTGCTCCCTTAGGGCCAGTGCCGACCACGCCAAGACTTGCTGACGGACAGTCGCTTTGCCACTCCGAAGGCTCTGAACTGGAGGAACAACTCGAGTTAACGGATAGAGTCCCTCGAGCTGTCGCGTTCCTTTCGGGGGTAATACCCTACCCATCCACATTCGTTATTTTCCAGGTACAGCAGGCCCAATTGCCACGCTAGAGTCATTATACCCGATCGCCCCAAAGACAAAGGTAGGAATTTATACAAAAAAATCAACCAAAAAATGGCTGAGATAGACAATATTTGTAAGATTCTCCAAAACTATTGGATTGTAGCACCTGGAGCGACCTGACGTTCCGGAAGAAGCAAGACAGGGCCTGTTTCGCTATTCGCACAGAAGACCATTCCCTGGCTTTCAAAACCCATCATGGTTCGTGGTGCAAGATTAGCAATAAATACGACTTGTTTGCCGACCATCTCTTCAGGTCCGTACATCTTTGCGATACCAGAAAGTACCTGCCGCTTTTCTTCGCCGAGATCGAGCTGCATCTTTAACAGCTTCTCACTCCCCTCCACTGCTTCAGCACTGAGTACCGTTGCTACACGTAGATCGAGTTTCTTTACATCATCGATTGTACACTCTTCCATCATAACTCCTCGTTCATTACTGCGGGCCTTCGACGTCAAGCAGCATCACCTGTGTCTTGTCGCTCGCTGATTTCTTAAAACGTTCTGCATCTTCAATTGAGCCAATAATACTTCCATAGTGCATCGGAATTGCCACTTTTGGCTGAATATCTTCCACCGCATCTGCCGCTTCTTCGGCTGTCATCACATAGGTACCGCTCACTGGCAAAAGGGCGATATCGATCGATCCAAAGTTCTTCATTTCAGGAATTCGGTCCGTATCTCCGGCGTGATACAAGCGCGTACCGTCGAGCTCAAGAACAAAGCCGAGCCCATCGCTTTCTTCCGGGTGAAATTGTTTATTGGTGTTATACGCCGGTACCGCACGAACCGCCAGATGCTGTGCTTCGTGCGCCTCGCCGGGTCGTAACATAATTGCCATTTCATCAAGCTGACTGGCTACCGACTGAGGTCCAATGAACACACTATTGATCTTTCGAAGTGCCGCCACCGACTCAGGATCGAAATGATCATAATGCTCGTGGGTAATGAGAATATAATCAGCCTTTGAGCCCTGAGTAACCTTGAATGGATCAATATAGATTACAACTTTGCCGTCAGTAAGCTGGAAACTATCGTGACCAAGGTAACGAAGTTGCCAAGAGTGAAATGTATACATGTTTTCTTTCTACTCTAGCGATACAGGCATTGCAAGAGATAAACTACCCAAAAGGATTACTTCCTTCCTCCGTACGGCGGGTAAAGCGTACCATCGCGCTCATCCTTATCGACAGTACTATAAAGCTGCTGTTTCTCGAGATAGAAGCCGCAGCGCGAGCAACGAAAAATTTGCTTTCGCTCGACGTCTGAAGAGAGAAGGGTCTTTTTTGCTTTCATGAGCAGCATTACGCCGCTGCATTTTGAACAACGTTCCATCAGGTTCCTTATGTAACAGTGGCCCCTTGCCAGGAAGGCTACATCATCTTACTGAGGTTGCTCCAGAGCGTTTCAACCGGCTTCCAGTTCAAGTTCTTCATAAAGGCGTCGATATATGCTGCTCGATTCTGCTGGTAGTCGAGCCAGTAGGCGTGTTCGTAGGTATCGAGCGCTAAGAGCATCGAAGCATTCCAGATAGGAAAGGTATTCTGTGCATCGCCAAGATAGTTAAATAACTTTCCCGAGTCCCAATCATAGGCCAACCACACCCAACCACGGGCAGCAATACCAGTTGCCTTTAAATCCGCCGCCCAAGCATCAAACGAACCAAAATCTTTTTCAATCTGCTCAAGGAGCGCACCTTCCGGCTTACCACCCTTGCCACCAAGAATCGAGAAATAGTTGACATGGTTCTTGATACCGCCAAGTGCAAATGACAATTCGAGTTTCAACTCGCGGATCTCACTGAAGGTCTGATTAGCCTTTGTCGCATCTCGATCAACTGATTCAAGCTTTTCGAGAATCTCATTGGCCTTTTTAACGTAACCTTCATACAACTTGTAGTGACTCTCCATAGTCTGCTTGGAGATACCGTCCATCTCTGCTGTCAAGGCGTCAAATTGTAGTGCTTCGTACATGAGTACTCCTTTGTTAGTTGGTAGACGAGCCCATCATATCGCTCTCCTTGAGATAAATCTAGAGCAAAACTGCCAGATTTACACCGCGTACTGTCGTAAGCGTTCTAGGTTCTTTGCGTCCGGACCATTGTCGTCAAAACCGGGCGTTTCAATAATAAATGGCAAATGTTGGAACTTGTCATGTTTTAAAATATTTCTAAAGCCTCTTTCACCAATAAACCCTTCGCCGATATTTTCATGCCGATCCTTATTCAGCCCGACCTCAAACTTCGAATCGTTCGCATGAACCGCCACGATTCGCTCCCAACCAACGTACTTGTCGTACTCCGCCACAAAGTCATCTACAGCACCATCAACTCGCCAGTCGACTCCGTTCGCAAAGGCGTGGCAGGTGTCAATGCAAACTGCGACTCGATCTTTCTGCTTCACGCCATCAATCAGTTCAGCAATCTCTTGAGCATTCCGACTGATCAAGTTGCCCTGACCAGCGTTATTCTCAATAATTAAATAACTGTCCTTGGGTGAATTATCGAGTACTGAGTTAAAGGCCTCAGAAACTTGTTTTTTAACCGCATCGAAACCAAGGCCTTTGTGCGAACCAGTGTGAAAAACTGCACCAACCATGCCCATCTTGGGCGCTATCTGAAGGTAATAGCTCAGTGAGTCAATCGACTTGCGCAGTAGCTCAGGGTTGTCCGAACCGAAATTTAATAAATAGATCGCATGAAAAAAATTTGGGCTAATTTGCGCATCGGCAAGACCTTGCTTAAACGTCGCCATATCTTCATCGGTTCGATTGGCCTTATTCCAGTTGGAAGGTGGCGTGGCGAACATGGCCATACTCTCAACGCCTAACAATTTCGCCTTTTCAAGTGTTCCCGTCAAACCACCTCCGCCAGCGATATGTGCACCAAACTTCATGACATCCTTTCTCTTACACAGTAACGATAGCATACGAAGCTGATTGAACCAATAATCTTATACATTACACAAGTAACCGTAGGAAGACGATTCGCCCTCCTAATGCTATACTTAAGAGAGTGGAGGGGTAGAAATGCGTTATCCGGGAAAGGCTCGCGACGAGGCACAGTGGCGACTAGGCATGTTTAGTCTTGCCCTTTTTCTTTTTGTCTGCGGAACCTTCGCAGCGAAGGCTAAGATTCAGGCACAAAACATCACAGTCATCGCCACATCCTCAGTAACAGTCGCCCCAAGCCCTACGCCGACCAACCTAGCAGTACGACTCCGCCTTTACGACCAAAAAACCGATGCGCCAATTAAGAGCCAAGAAGTAACCTTTGTTCCTAGCAGCGAATGTGAAACGACTAAACTTCATTGTGAAGCCGACTCCCCAGTTCGTGTAACGACCAATGAGCAAGGTGAGGTGGTGATTAGTGCCGACCTGATCTATAAAAAACCTAAAATATACGCTCCTGGCTACAAAATGGACCGTTACTTTTCTGCCCTCAATCCCGAAAAACCCAACGAACTGAGCCTTTACTACGTCACCAACACCGTCAAAGTGACCTACGATATCGAAAAAGAACTCTTACCCGTTGCCCTTATCCCAGTCGAACAATAAACACTTTACTCCTCCTTGTCTCGAGGTGTTGATTGATGTAATGTAAAAGAGAACGTCTGTTTGTCTTGTTTTGCGTAATGAACCGAAAAGGAGCGGCATGCCTAAACGTCGGAAAAAGAAGAAAGACGCTACTGAACATTCATCACTTGATTGGTCGGTTAATCCCGATACTGTACGAGAGATTATTTCGATCTTTCTCTTAGTTCTCGGTATTCTTTTTCTCCTTTCGCTGTTCAATTTAGCTGGCAACTTCGGCACGGCCTTACTCCAAATTCTGCGCTACCTGTTTGGTATTTTGGGCTTTATCATTGCCCTTGTCTTTATCTTTCTTGGTGGGGGACTCCTCCTTAAACGTCTCTCATTTAGCCCCGTACAAATCATTGGTCTCATCCTTTCTTTCATCTTTGTTCCGGCAATCATCCACCCCTTCGGCGGCTTTCTCGGAAGTCTTGTTGGTGCTCCGCTACGTGAAGCGGTCGGACCCATTGCCAGCTTTCTCATTGTCTTCGCCTTATCAGCCGCTGCATTGCTCGTTGCGGCTAACACTTCGATTCTGAAACTCCTTGGCAAGGATACACCAAAGGAAGAAGAGAAAGACGAGCTCGACGACATCAAGATTAACCAATCGAGTCAAAGCGTTCCTATCTTTGAAGCAGCGAAAAAAGGGTTTCGCATTGGTTTTGGAGAAAAGAAAGAAGCCAAGGCCCCAGTTGTGGCTCCGCCAAAAGTCGTTCCAGTCACTGCGGCTAAAACTCGCGACCGTAGTTGGATCATGCCTTCACTTGACCTGCTCGAGATTAGTACCACCCGTGCTGACGGTGGCGACATTAAGAAAAATGTAAAGTCGATCGAAAAGACATTAAAAGACTTTGGCATTGCTGTTACCATGGGTGAAGTCAATGTCGGCCCAACCGTCACGCAATACACTCTCAAACCCGCCGAGGGCGTAAAGCTGAACCAAATTACCGCCCGTTCTAACGATCTAGCTCTTGCTCTTGCCGCCCACCCTATCCGCATTGAAGCGCCGATTCCTGGAAAGGCCGCGGTTGGCGTGGAAATTCCAAACAAAGAAAAAGCTATTGTTTCACTTAAGGAAATTCTCGAATCCGAACAGTATAAGAAAGAAAAATCGAACCTCGCTCTGGCTCTCGGCCGCGACGTGGCCGGTGAGCCAGTTGTTGTCGACCTTGCCAAAGCACCACACATGCTTGTTGCTGGTGCTACCGGCTCAGGAAAATCAGTAGGAATTAATTCAGTGCTCTTAAGCCTCCTCTACCAAAACGCGCCAGCCGATCTTCGTCTTCTTCTTGTTGACCCGAAACGCGTCGAATTTTCTCCCTACAACAACATTCCTCATTTGATCTGTCCCGTTATCACGGAAGTCGATAAGACGATTAGTGCCCTGAAGTGGGCGGTCGCAGAGATGGAACGTCGCTACGATGTTCTCTCACAGCAAGGTAAGCGCAACATCAGCGAGTACAATACCGCCAACCCAGACCAGCATATGCCCTACATTGTCATCGTGATCGATGAGTTGGCTGACCTGATGGCCCAAGCCGCTAATGACGTTGAAGGTGCCATCGTTCGCTTGGCCCAGATGGCCCGTGCCGTGGGCATCCACCTCATTGTGGCAACGCAACGACCGAGCGTTGATGTCATCACTGGGTTGATCAAAGCGAACATTACGACCCGTATTGGTTTTGCCGTTGCCAGCCAAATTGACTCTCGAACGATTCTCGACCAAGGTGGCGCAGAACGACTGCTCGGCAATGGAGACATGCTCTACCTTGGCTCCGACAGTCCCCAGCCCCGACGTGTCCAGGGCGTATATGTTAAAAGTAAAGAAGTTGAGGCTGTGGCCAACTTCCTACGCGATGCCGGTCCAGCCGACTACAATGAAGAAGTTCTCACCTACCGTGCACCAAGTGCCAATCGAGGTGCTGGTGAGGGTGGTGGCGCAGTGGATGACGATATGTATGAAGAGGCGAAAGAGCTGGTTATGCAGGCTGGCAAGGCTTCTGCTTCATTGCTCCAGCGACGTCTTCGGGTTGGTTACGCTAGAGCTGCCAGGCTCCTCGACCTTCTTGAGGATCAGGGCGTTATCGGCTCGGCCGATGGCGCTAAACCACGCGAAGTCCTGATGAGCAACGCTGATTATAGCCACAGTCAAAACGATTTTCCGCCAGACAACCAGAACTATTGAGGTCGATAAGGGAGGGGTATGAGCAATCCGGCAGTGAGATGGCTTGAAGAGCTTGAACAAACCGATACTTCATCGGGAGCTTCTTCTGTTGCTCACCTTGCCACACTGGCCAGCCTCGGTCTCCCGGTTCTCCCCGGATTTATTGTTACCTTGCCCGACGCCAAGGAAATCGAAAACGCCTACCATGAGCTTAAGACACGGCTCAATCAATCAGACCTTACCTGTAGCATTACCGTCGTGTGTGATGAGCAAACAGCCTGTACGCACAAGCTCAGTCGCCATTTCGCTAAGGACATCAATGAGCTTCAGCATCTCATTACAAATCTTACCAACCACAGCGGCCATCATTCATGGCTCCTCGTTCAGCCAGCGCTTACCGTTGAAACAAGCGGCACAATACAAGTTATAAGCCAAGATACGCTAGCAATTGAGGTCATTGTCGGCGAAGTCACACCACTCCTTGAGGGGCGCCTTACGGGCGACCACTACCGTCTCGACCGTGAGACAGGAACTGTTCTTTCTCGTGACATCAACAAACAAACCTGGCAACTTGTTCGTCAAGCAACTTCACTGTCCCATAAAAATATCAGTCCGAGACACCAATCTTCGGCAAAGGCGAGTGAAAGCACCTTGGCTACCTTGGCCGATATGAGTCGAGAAGCTTTTTCAGTGTGTGGCGATGACGTGACACTCTATTGGTCAACCGATATCCGCGGTAAGATTTGGCTGCATTACATTACACCAAAAGAAGAACAGCAAACAGAAGAGGCACTAGAAAGCGCAGCAGGCAAACTGCAGGGCATTATAGCAACCCGAGGCAGAGCAACTGGCCCGGCTCGAATTGTAACCCGCCGCTTGACCGATCATGTTGATTCAGGAGCGATTCTCGTTACCGAGCTCGCCGATCACGCAATTATTCCTTTACTCACCAAAATTCGAGGTATCATTACCGAGACGGGACGAATCGATAGTAAGCTCGCCACTGCTGCGAGAGAGCATGGTATTCCTTACCTCTACGGTGTACGTGGCGCCACCCACAAACTACGTAATGGCATTCTGGTAACGGTTGATGGCGATCATGGTGTGGTGTCTATCGGCAAGGCTACTGAGCATACACCTTCTTTCACAGTTAAGCCATCGCTCATCACAGGCACAAAGGTCTATACTTCAGTCCACAAGAGCGACACTGCCCATGACCTTGCAGCTGCTGATAGTGACGGCATTGGCCATCTTTCTCTCGACAGTCTGTTGAGCCACCCGATGATCGGCAACGATATGGCACACGGTACTTTCGAGGTAAGCGCCTTGAGTATGGCCATTCAACAATTTGCTAAGATAGTGGATCCGAAGCCAGTCTACCTTTCCTTAACGGACCACATAGCAGACGAAGCTAGCGCCAGCCATCGGCTACTCGGCTACCGAGGAGCAAGTCGCCACCTTCTTGAACCCGAGAGGCTACAGATTGAGCTAGAGGCGATTCGCCAAGCACAAGAGGCTGGGGTGACCAATATCTATCTTTCCCTGCCTTTTGTTCGTACGATCGCTGAATTCCACCGATTATTCAGCTTCCTTGCTCAACACGATCTCGCTCAGAGCTCAGATTTGAGTATCGGCCTACTCTGCCAAACGCCCGCCAACGTAATCATGCTAGAACAGTTTATTCATGAAGGCGGCATCCACTATGTAACCATCGATCTGGACACCCTGGCTGAGCTTACCCTTGGTGCGGATCGTAATCATGAGCTTGGCCAGAGCTACAGCGCAAAGGACGATGCGGTGCTCATCAGCCTTAAGCACTGTCTCGAGCTCTGCCATCATCATGGCGTCGCTACGAATGTAATCGGCGAGTCAATTGAAAACGACCCTGAGATGGTCACTCAGTTGGTTCGCATGGGAGCAACAGCCGTAACCGTTCCTTCGAGTGATATCACAAGTATGCGCCATCTCATTGCTTCAGCTGAACAGCGACTCCTCCTTGATCATGCCTTAAACGAACTTCACGAAACGCACTAGTTACGGTATAGTCAGATGTATCAACACTGTCGATACCTTGACAGAAGGGCTTATTTATGGTATAGTCCACTGTCTGTACGTTAAAAGCCGTTGGATGAAATCCTTTGATTTTAATCAGAGGCATTCATCCAACTTCATACGATCGAACAACTCGGGCCTCCCGGCCCACTCTCACCGGAGGGAATTGATGCGGAACTGGAAAAATATCGGCGACAATCTCGCCATGGCCGCTGCTGGACTGGCCGTTTTGATCTACTGGGTCGTCGGTATCATCGCGTACCTCGCCCCGAATATCATTACGGAAGCACAGATTGTCGGGACCGTGAGTTGGGCAATCTACTTCTTCCTCGGCGCTATCGTCTGGGGCGGCCTTCGCCTCATCGCGAATTGGGTGGATAGCGCTGAAATGCCGGTAGTCGTTCTCGGTCACGGCTGCGACCACGCGTTTGTCGCGGGTCCACATAGGACCGAGGAGGTCATCCTCCTCTCACGCCTTCTGCCGCCCGAGCCGAAGCAGTCGAGCTCTGGGCGGCAACACCATAGCGAGCGTCCAACGAGACGCTCGCGCCGGCGGCGTCGCGCCGCCTAACCAAGCGGCCAAAGCCGCAACGCAACCAACGCCGGACGCCCGCACGAGGCGGGCAAAGGGAGGAGGAAACCGATGGTCCTTTGGACCGGTGACGACGAAAAGCGTCACCAGTAAGTGAAAGAGGCACTGGGTATCGATTGATCCCGGTGAGACGAAGGCGCGCTGCACGATGCTGCAGGGCGCCTTTTGTTTTGCCATAATCTAGATATTTCCCGCCAAACCTGATACAATCCCTTCTGTGGAGAGTTCGCCTAGCGGCCTATGGCGCTTGCTTGGAAAGCAGGTTGGGGCGCAAGCCCCTCCAGGGTTCGAATCCCTGACTCTCCGCCAATAGGGACGATTTTCAACTCGTATATTCTCTTTTTGAGAATCTGCGGGTTGGGAATCGTCTTTTTTGTTCCCAGTTGTATCTTATAGTCTGAACCAGTATAGTGTTACTACTTATTAGTTGAATGTGAAACGAGCAGGATCGATGCAGCAAAATAGCACCAAGAAACATCGCATCTACACTATGAGCGTCGTCAGTGTCTACCGCTTGTATATTGCCAAAGTCGAACGAAAAGATAGGACTAAGGATGAGGTGGACGAAGCTATCCGCTGGTTAACTGGTTATAGTAAAGAAGAGCTAGCGATGCACTGGGAGAAAGAAACTGACTTCGAAACCTTCTTTGCCCAAGCTCCTCACCTGAATCCGGCGCGATTCCTCATCAAGGGTGTGATTTGTGGCGTCAGGGTCGAAGATATCAAAGAGCCAACTATGCAGGCTATTCGCTATCTGGATAAGCTTGTCGATGAGATCGCCCAAGGCAAGCCAATGGAAAAGATCTTACGTGCCTAGCCGTTATCGGCACCAACAAACTAGGAGCAATCTATGTCATACATTGACCTCACTCAGCCATTTATCACCCCAACGCCCGTCTACCCTGGCGACCCAAGCCCTACGCTTGAGCAAATTGCGACTGTCGCAAAAGACGGTTTTACCGATCATCGTATCGAAACTGCCATGCACATTGGCACTCACATGGATGCGCCCCTCCACATGATT
>CBINIT010000012.1:0-27894 GCA_966250865.1 uncultured Candidatus Berkelbacteria bacterium | reverse complement strand
GGACGTATGCTTCAATTCCCTCGGCAGTCTTTTTCTTACTGTCTTTCTGAAGATATCGATCACTGCTTTGGTTCTCGGCCATGACGGCAACTGAACCCATGCCACGGTATTCCTTAAGTTTTTTGCCGTCTTTGGTAACGATTTTTCCTGGCGCTTCAGTGGTTCCGGCAAGAACGCTGCCGAACATAAGGGCATCAGCGCCAGCGGCCAAGGCCTTAGCGCCGTCGCCAGGGTAATGCATGCCGCCATCGGCAATCACTGGAACGCCGTAGCGTTTGGCGACTTGGGCAACTTCAAGGATCGCTGAAATTTGGGGCACACCCACACCTGAGACAACCCGAGTCGTACAGATTGATCCTGGCCCGATGCCAACTTTTATACCGTCTGCAAACTCAGCAATCGGTTTAGCGCTTTCAGCCGTAGCAACATTGCCAACGATAATCTGTGCCTTCACTGCTTTCTTGATCTGCCTTGCACCTTCTACGACATGAATATTGTGACCGTGGGCAGAGTCGAGGACAATGATGTCACACCCTGCTTCATCGAGTTGCTTGGCTCGGTCGATGTCGGTTGGACCGCACGCGGCTGCAGTGATGACGCCTGCCGCTTTAACTTTCTTTACCATAGCCACTTGGGCTTCGGTAGTATTATTTCGATGCAGAACGCCAAGCCCGCCAAGTTTTCCGAGGGCAATAGCCATATCTGCTTCCGTTACACGGTCCATTGCAGCAGATAAGATAGGCAGCTCTAACCGGATCTTTTTTGTTACAAAAGAGCCAATGTCGACTTGACTTGGCTTAACGCTCGAAATATTGGGCTTGATGAGAACGTCGTCGAAAGTTAGATATAAATCAAAAATATCACCGTATTTCACATGGCTCCTTTTTCATAGAATACCCTTTTTATTGATCTTGTCAAATAGGCTGGCAACCTCTAGTTAGAAAGCTGAGCGAGGCCGTCGACTGGTTATTGTTTCAGGGGGAGGTGTCGGTAGTTACTTCGCCTTATGGGCGTTCTTATTGTAGATGATCACCAAGGCACCGATAACAACAATCAGAACAAGGATAACGGCAGTTGCAATTTGGGCGCCCGTACCAAATGATGCATAGCTAATCTCAGGCTGAGTGGGGAGGTGCTCGCCTTCATGAGCGAAGGCGGTGGTTATGAACACGCTAATCATGATGCCAGTTCCGCTTCAATTGCAGTGTGCAGTGCATCGGGTAGGGATTGGCTCGCATCGATTGCTTTGCCATTAACGAAAATACTTGGTGTACTGCTCAGTCCAAGCGCCTCAGCGTCACCGAGATCGAGGGCTATCCGGTCGGCAATGCTGGAGCTTCCTAAGTCTTTTTTGAATTGCTTAGTGTCGAGTTTTAATTCTGAGGCGTAGCTCGTGAAAGTCGATTCTGGATTTAAGCTCGATGACCAATTGTCTTGATTAAGGAAAAGTTTATCGTGCATTTCCCAGAACTTTCCCTGCTTCGCTGCCGCCTCAGCGGCTTGAGCTGCCAGCAATGCGTTGGGGTGGATGCTCATGAGCGGTAGATTACGAAAGACAAAAGTAATCTTCCCAGCATATGCTTGTCTAGCCTGTTCGAGAACGGGAAAAGCCGCACCGCAGGCGGGACACTGAAAGTCACCAAACTCGGTGACAGTAACAGTGCCGCTACCGGTCTTATGACTATCGTCACGGGTGATCGAGGGACTTTCGACGGCCTTTGGCTCAATCTTAGTCGGCCGGCTATTGCTGCCGAAGGCGACAATAGCAATAAAAATAGCAAGCGTCAGGATGCCAATACCGATAACTACTTTTCCTTCATTATTCACGATTCTTCCTTTCCTTGAGGTAGATAAAGATCAATAAGGTAATAAGGGTAAAGGCGATGAGAGATAGCAGCGGAATCGTTATGAACCCAAACCATTCGATAAGTTTAATCGTGCAGGAAACGCCAGCACTGCACGGGGCTGCCGATTCAGGCAAGATGCGGTAATAGAGCAAGTTGTGGTACAGAGCGATACAGAAACCGACAATCGAAAGTGGCAGAACGTAGTACGGTAGATGCTGATCTTTTCGGTATATGCCAATGCCGATGATGACCGCAAGCGGGTAAAGGCAGATTCGTTGGTACCAGCAAAGGACGCATGGCGGTAGGTGCATGACTTCGCTAAAGTAGAGACTGCCAAGAGTGCCAATGATCGCAATAGACCAGATAAAATAGAGGAGTGCATTGTTCTTCATATCCTAGTTTTACTACAGATGGAGCCAAAAGAAAAACAGCCACCTTACGGTGACTATATTTCTTTTGGCTCCGGGACTTGGATTCGAACCAAGATAGCCACCTCCAAAGGGTGGTGTCCTGCCGTTAGACGATCCCGGATTATGTTATTAGACCTTATGGAACCGAGTAAGCCTGGTTCTGTTCTAGCTGACATCTCTCTATGCGTCCAGACCCGGGGACACCCCGCGAGTAACGGTATGTGATGATCGGGTCCACTGGACTTGCACGACGCAGGGTTTTCACAGACTGCCATTGCTGGCAGAAAGCGTGAGCTCTTACCTCGCGATTTCAACCTTGCCTGCTCCTTGCGGAACATCGGCGGTATACTTTCTGTTGTACTATTCCCTCGCCTTTCGACGGCCCACTTCTTCCCGACGAGACATCGGAATCTAGCGGGTACGCTACTCTATCGTGCCAGGACTTTCCTCCCCGATTGCTCGGAGTGATCAGCCTGATTCCATAAGGCAGATTTACTCTATCATAAAAAAGGTCAAATTTCAAGGTTCAGATAGCATTTCTATTCGTCGTGATGTAGAGTCTTAGTATGCAAACGATTCCGACCAAACAACTGAAAAACGGATTCAGCCTGCCGGTCTACGGGTTAGGAACTTGGGGGATGGGCGGCCATCATCATCGAGACCCGGAAAACGATGACGCGGCCGATATTGCAGCGATTCAGTTGGCGATTGAGCACGGAGTAACACATCTTGATACCGCAGAAAGCTATGCCGAAGGCAAAGCAGAGGAGCTTATCGGTCAGGCGATCCGTGGCCACGATCGCGCCTCTCTCCAGATTGTCTCGAAAGCTCACTACGACCATTTAGGCTACTATGACCTGTTAACGGCAGCTAAACAAAGTCTCGAACGATTAGGGACTGACTATCTCGATCTATACCTGTTGCACCGCTTCAATCCCAACATTCCGATCGAAGATACTATGCGGGCGTTAGACGAACTATTGAGCGAAGGGCTTGTGCGAGCGATAGGTGTGAGTAATTTTACTGTTGAGCGGTTTAGGCTAGCGCAATCGGCAACCTCACATAAAATTGTGACGAATCAACTCCATCTTAATCTGAAATATCGAGAGGCTGAGCTTCTAGGGCTGCTGAAGTATTGTCAGGACAACGACGTACTGTTTACTGCTTGGCGTCCCTTGCAGAAGGGCATGCTGCTCGACAATCCTCCTGATGCACTTAAGCAGATGATGGATAAGTATGGAAAAACTGCAGCTCAGATTGCACTTAACTGGCTTATCAGCCAAGACCACGTCGTCACTTTAGCCAAAACAAGTACAAGAGAGCATTTGAAAGAAAATCTTGGTGCTTTTGGTTGGACGATGGAAACTCAAGACATTGAATTACTTCGTCAAAGGTATCCTGATCAAGAATCGGTCTCAGATGCTGTCCCATTGAACTATCTTTAAGGTAGCAGAGGCAGTTCCACGCTAAATGTCGTGCCAAGCCCGACAAAACTTTTGGCGGTGATGCTGCCGCTAAATTCGTGGCGAACAAGATTTTTCGTTATAAAGAGACCTGCCCCTCTAGAGGCCTTGGGTTCCTTTGTGGTGTAGTCCGGGTTGTATAGTTTTTGAAGATCCCTGTACTCGATTCCACAGCCGTTATCGGCGATATTGAGAAGAAGTGTATCTCCTTGATATTTAAGATTGATCCAGATCAGCCCTGAATGACTTGGACATGCGTCAATCGCATTGCTGAGCAGGTTGGAGATAATACGGTTAAATTGATAGCTGCTCCCGCTGAGCTGGATACGTACTTCGCTCATAAGAACAATTTGAATATCTTTATTCTTCGCTCGTCCAGCGAAAAGGTCGATCGCTTCCATGATAAGTAGTACCGGGGAAAAAGATGGTGGCGTTTTTTCTCCTCCTGTGCTCACCATACTTTGTAGCTGTTGCTCGATGCTGCTCATAGCTAGCGTAGCGCGCTTTAATGCTGAAGTTGATTGTTCGGACTCAGCAATCTGAAGATTAACTTTGAGACAGGCAAGGGTGTTTCGGATATCGTGCAGTAATTGCGTAACGTTCATTTTTTCCATAGCCTACTCTCCTATCTTGTACCCAAGACCATGAACGGTTTGGATGAGCTTAGTGCTAAACGGTTTATCAACCTTATCCCGTAGATGTTTTATATGAACATCAACTACGTTGGTAAACGGGTCAACTGTCTCGTCCCATACATGTTCAATGAGCATTTCTCGAGTGACTACCCTACCTTTATTCCTGACGAGGTAGGCTAAGATATCAAACTCTTTGCGTCTCAATGCTAATGTCTCTCGATTGCGTTCGGCCACTCTTGTCTCGGTGTTGATCAAAAGATCGCTTATGTTGAGTTTCTCTGACAAATAGGTGTGGGTAGGACGACGAAGCAGTGCACGTATCCGAGCCTCTAGCTCCGCTAGGTTAAAAGGCTTTATTATGTAATCGTCTGCTCCGGTATCGAGTAAAGTGACCACGTCCTGGCTTGTCGATTGGGCGGTAAGTATCAACACTGGGACCGCAAGACCGTCTTTTCGAATTAATTCACAAACCGTCCTGCCATGAATATCGGGAAGGCAGAGATCAAGGAGGATCAAGTCGTAATCTGTCACTTGAGAAAGCTCAAGCCCGCGTTTGCCCGTAGGGGCCAGGTCAATAGCATACGAGCTTCCAAGTCTTTCCTTCAGTGCCTTGCTCATTAAGTCGTCATCTTCAATTATGAGTATCCGCATCGCTAACACTCCTCTTCTTATTGATAGGGGATTGGGTAGGAATACGATATACTAGTGATGCATAGCGGATCCATACCGTGGAGGTACTATGAAGGACCACTCTCATTTCACGCGATATTACTTGGGCCAACTACTGCTTTTTATCGTGCTGGTAAGTATGCCGTTATTGGCGTTCGCGCAAGAGCAGTCGGTAGCGTCAGTCTCGCCAGACATTGAACAGGCGGACGAAGTAGCTAATTTCCGACCAACACAAGACTATTTTTTGGCAAAAGTAACTGCTATCACTAAAGAAGAGAGCCGTGACTTTGCTGGTCAAAAACAGCAGGTCCAATCGGTACGAGCTCGATTTACATCAGGCAAAGACAAGGGGAAGGAAGTTGTTCTGGCTGATCATATTGTGCTGCGCAAGGAACAAAAAGTCTCGGTAGGCGAGACAGTGGTTGTCATAAAGCAGCAGGGATATGAGCAAGAGTTGTTTTACATTGCTGACAAATACCGCTTATATCCTTTCATCTTTATCTTGGGTCTATTCCTTGTCTTAGGTGTCGTTTTCGCTCGGTCCAAGGGCATCATGGCGGTTGCTGGCCTCTTGCTTAGCCTCTTGATTCTTGTGAAGTTTGTTGTTCCGCAAATTCTTGCTGGTAACAACCCCGTGCTTATCGGGCTAATCGGCGCTGTAGTAATCGCGGTGCTGTCGCTGTACGTGGCGCATGGCTTTAATCGACGCATTACTATTGCACTTGGCGCAACACTTATCACGCTTGTCCTTGCTTCACTTCTGGCATGGTTGTTTGTCAGTTTAGCAAAACTCTCGGGTCTTGGTAGCGAAGAGGCGGCATTCCTACAGCTCTCGCCAGCCGGTGATCTAAACCTTAAAGGACTACTCTTGGCGGGTATCATCATTGGTGTCTTAGGCGTGCTTGATGATGTGACAACAAGCCAGGTGGCGACTGTCGACGAGATTCGTCGGGCTAATCCGAGCCTTTCTTTCCATGAGCTCTACAGCCGTGGCCTATCGGTTGGTCGCGAGCATATTGCGTCGTTAATTAACACGCTAGTCTTAGCTTATGCCGGTGCCTCGTTTCCACTTTTCTTACTATTTAGCTTAAATACTCAGCAGCCACTTTGGGCCGTGCTGAATAGTGAATTTGTTGCCGAAGAGGTAGTTCGAACCTTAGTCGGAAGTACAGCATTAATTTTAGCGGTGCCAATCGCTACATTCTTAGCTGCCCATTTTCTCTCCGGTAGTCCTGTTAGTGATGAGAGCGACCATCACCATTCGCACTAATTGCTAATCTTAGTAAGTCTTACACCCTTGATTTTCTCCCCCCTCTACCTGTAATGTATTTTGCAGGTTTGTTTATTTTAAGCTTTGTTAGAGAAGGAGTTTACTATGCTGAACATGAGCAATATGGTGGTAGCTGGTCTATCAAAAATACTACGTTCGTTTAATACGGCAGTACGAGGACCGCTCGTGCTTGTGGTTGCGTTAGTTGTTGTACTGATAAATACCGCCACCGTATCAGCAAATACTGGTGGAGAAGTAACTCATAACTCAGCGCTTATCTTCCTGTGGGTTGCAGTCATGTTGCTTATCGGTAAGCTCTCCTCATTTGTTGAGAGGTATGGTTTGCCTGCTGTTCTGGGCGAGATTTTGAGTGGTGCGTTGCTAGGTAACCTTGTGCTGGTGGGGCTGCATTTTTTTGAGCCAGTCAAAACAGATAGTATTATTGCCTTTCTTGCTGAATTGGGGGTAGTGATTTTACTCTTTCAGATTGGGCTTGAGTCTAATATCCAATCAATGCGGAAAATCGGTACTAATGCGCTGCTCGTTGCCTTGACTGGTGTGATTGTGACGTTTCTTCTTGGTTACTTTTTGATCCCGCTGCTTGCACCAGGCCTTTCTCAGGTTGCCTATCTCTTTATGGCTGGGATGTTTACCTCAACTTCGGTTGGTATTAGTGCAAGGGTTTTTCGCGACCTTGGGAAGCTTAAGACGGCAACGGCTCAGCTTGTTCTAGGGTCTGCAGTTATCGACGACATTATTGGTTTGATCATCTTGGCTGTGCTGTCTGCAATGGTTACGTCTGGCGATGTTGATGTTCTAGGGGTTGCAGTGATCTTTATAAAAGCTGTTGCTTTTCTTGTTGGGGCTATCCTTATTGGTCAATTTCTCGCGCCGCGGATCGGCCGACTACTTTCAAAAGTTCACTCAGGTACCGGTATGAAGCTCACTTTAGCACTGAGCTTTGGGTTGATTTTCGCCTATCTCGCTAAGCAAATCGAATTGGCCCCGATTATTGGCGCCTTTGCGGCCGGCCTTGTACTCGATGCTGTTCACTTCCGCGACTTCAAGGACCCGGCCATCGTCGATGAAATTCGTACCGTTGCCGATACGATGCCTGATGCACAAAAAGAAAAACTTCAGTCTGTAGTTTCACATCATGCTGATCATAATATTGATGAAATTGTCGAGCCCTTAGCTATCGTTCTTGTGCCATTGTTCTTTATTCTAAATGGTATGAACGTTGATCTGCGACTACTCGTCAATGGTCCAATTCTACTTGGTGCCTTGGGCTTTACGGCTATTGCTATTGTTGGTAAGTTGGCCGCTGGTCTAGCTGCAAAATCAAAATCGAAGTGGGTTGTAGGCTGGGGCATGGTGCCTCGCGGCGAGGTTCAGCTCATCTTCGCCTCGATGGGAAAGGGTCTTGGTGTCATCTCTTCATCTGTGTTCTCGATGGTGGTTATTGTTGTAATACTTACGACTATTCTGACGCCGATTATCCTCTCCATGCTTGTTCGTAACGGTGCGCTCGACCACGAAAAATAACGGATATTGAGAAATCTCACTTGGTAATTCAAGGGCTGCTTGCTATACTCGTGATGTTTAGAAACAGAAAGGATTCGTATGCAGCAGAAGATCCGGGTCGGCATTCTCTTTGGTGGACGTTCAAGCGAACATGAGGTTTCACTTCAGTCGGCTAAGAACATTATTGAAGCACTGGATAAAGAAAAATACGAACCCGTTCTGATTGGGATCGATAAACAGGGTAAGTGGCACCTTAACGATCAGGCGAACTATGTACTAAATGAAACGAATCCCGAACTCATCAAACTCAATGCATCGAATGTTACTGTCGCGCTTTTACCTGGATGGTCTAATGGGAGTGTAGTTGATACACAAACCGGATCGTCGATTACTTCTGTTGATGTGGTTTTCCCGGTGCTTCATGGTACTTATGGAGAGGATGGCTCGGTGCAGGGGCTACTTAAACTGGCGGACGTTGCGTTTGTGGGTGCCGATATCCTCGGTTCTGCGATTGGTATGGATAAGGACGTAGCGAAGCGGCTGCTACGAGACGCTGGAGTGCCAGTTGCTCGATTTGTTACGTATCGTCATCCTGAGGAGGCTGACTTTGCGACTGTTCAATCCGAACTTGGGCTGCCCGTTTTCGTTAAGCCTGCTAATGCCGGCTCTTCGGTGGGCGTAAGCAAGGTGCGGAATGCAGAAGAATTTCAAGTAGCGATCCGGGAAGCATTTTCGTTCGATACAAAAGTTCTGGTTGAAGAAGCGATCGTTGGGCGGGAGATTGAGTGCTCTATCCTGGGGAACGATGAGCCCGTCGCTTCAGTCCCAGGAGAGATCATTTTGAATAGCGAGTTCTATTCGTACGAAGCGAAATATATTGATGCTAATGCTGCTACTACGGCTATTCCGGCTAAGGACCTGACCAATGACCAGATCGAAGAGATCAGGACCGTCGCTACCCATGCCTTTAAGGTACTAGAATGCGCCGGTCTGGCTCGTGTCGACTTCTTTCTCTCCAAGCAGGGCAAGCTCTATTTGAATGAAATCAACACCATTCCAGGCTTTACGAAGATCAGTATGTACCCAAAACTTTGGGAGGCAACAGGCATCTCATATGCAGAGTTGATTGATCGATTGATTACGCTTGCGATAGCACGACATCAAAAACAGCGAGCGCTGCAGACAAATTATCTTAAATAGAGTACCAATCGCTCCTTGCCCAGTGGCTGTTCTCGGGGTTTACTCGTGCTCAATGTCGAACAGCGCGGTAAACGAGATACGATCGGGGGCTCTGGACCCCTCGGTTTGATTAACGGCAAAGTGAACGGTATCAGTGCCGAATTGATCGTTAATTGTATCGATAGCTTGGGCAAGCGAAAGTCGTTTCCGCTCTTCAGGGAATAAGGGAAAGGGAACGCCTTGTTCGGGGACGAGATTGCTGGTCCAAAGCGCTAGCTGAAGCACTGGACGATCGGGTGCTGCTTTTAACCAAAGTCGTCTGACGTGATCGGCTAGTGTTAATGTGTCGGCGCATGGACCGACTTGAAAATGATCAAAGAAAAATGTGCGGTCGGTGTATCTGACGACTAAGGCGATATGTCGAGCCATCGATTGGTTTTTGCGTAACCGCCGACCAACTTTTGTGATAATTCGCTGCAGCGTCATATAGGCGTGTCTTGGTGACCGGTACTGCGGTGGGAGAACATGTGAATGGCTTAACGTTCGACGTTCGGTATAGTGCTCGTCGATATCGTAGCCGTGAAGCTTAAGCCACCATCGATGACCCACGATACCCAAGTGGTCACGTAAATACTCGGGTGAGGCCCGGTAGAACTCGAAAGGGCTATAGATACCAAGGCCGTGAAGCTTGCGCTCCATTCCTCGATTAATACCACACAGATCGCGAAGATGAACCCTTTGAAATGTACTTTCTAGGGAGTCTAAGGTAATCTCTACCAGCCCGTTCGGCTTTTGTAGCTCGGTGGCGAGCTTGGCCAAGAAGACGTTTGGGGCGATGCCCACCGAGCAATGTACAACGGGGCTCAGCTCTTTCCAGATTTCTTGCTTGATCTGAGAGGCTAACTCCCAGGGGTTCTCATTGTTAAATAATCGAAGCGATCCTTCGTCTACGCTACGCATGGTGACTCGAGGGGAGATATTTTGTAGAAGTGCTACCAGGCGGTGATGATAGGCCATGTAGAGCTTGGGCTTCGCTCTGACACTGACTAGTCCAGGGCACATCCGGCGAGCCTCTCGCTCCAGGGTGCCAGTCTTAACGCCATATGCCTTAGCCTCATAACTTGCTGAAAGAGCACAACTTCCTTCCGTTGGAACAACGATAACTGGCCTACCATGAAGCTTAGCGTTCTCTGCCTGCTCTACCGAAGCAAAAAAAGAGTTCATGTCGAGAAATAAAATTTTTCGGTTTGCCCGATCGCTGGTCATAAGACCAGTATACCGAACAAAAACCGAAAATCATTGTGGAAAACCTATAGCGTTAGAGCGGGATATCAACGTCAAGCTGATCAACGGTGATGGGTTCAGTCGGCTTATGACTAAGGTCTATGGGCTGCTGCATACCAGGCTGAGTAAATAACTTGCTGGCAACTCGAACAATCAGAGTTACTGCGAGACTGAACAAAATGACTCCATTAAAAATGAGCAGAAGATACCGAAGGTCGGTATAAAATGGCTTTGTCTTGGCACTGGTGGGTTCTGTGGAATTGGTTGTAGGGATTATTTCGTCTCGTGGCGATGCTGTGTCGAGGGGATTCGTTTCTGATGGTGAAGGTGTGGCGTCTAGTCCTAGGGAGGTACATCGAGTGCCGGTGGAGCCACAGCGGCTAAGGTCGGTATCGCTTGTTGTGCCAGTTGATTCAGGCGGCTGTACAGACTGAAGCGCTGAGGGCTGATCTACGAGCTCGGGGCTTATGGTTGGGGCAGCGGTTATGGATGAGCTAGGGGAAACTGCTATTTCTGTGGTAACTGGCTGCGAGGTGAGCTTCTCATCGGCAAGGGCGAGGCGCTTTATGGGGTTAACGTTCTTCGGATCAGCAGTCGAGATAGTATCGGCTCGAACCCCACGAGTCTTTTGGTCGTAGGCTACTGTAGCTGCACTGAACATAGCTACTGCAAAAACGGCAATAACGACAATTTTCTCTCGTGGACTTCGGAAACTAAACATGTCTTTATTATAACAGCAAAAGCAGGGATTGATGAACGTTGCATGATCGTCTATTTATTGTCGATACTTGGTATAATAGAGAACATGATGAAAGGGGATATATGCAGGAACGTCTACAAAAGTATCTTGCCCGCTGCGGTGTAGCGAGTCGACGTAAGGCAGAAGAATATATTTTAGCGGGTCGCGTTTCCCTGAATGGTCGAGTCGTTAAGCAGTTGGGCACGGTAGTACTCGAAAATGATAAAGTGACCTTTGATGGTAAGCCAGTAAAGCCGCAGGAGCAGTTTGTTTACTATGCACTCAATAAGCCAAAAGGTGTGATCACGACGAGTAGTGATGAAAAGGGCCGTCAGACCGTCCTGGACTTTATCCCTAAGGCGTTTCGAGTGGTTGCGTGCGGTCGGTTAGATGCAGCAAGTAGAGGTCTAGTTATTTTAACGAATGACGGCTCGCTCTGCTATGAGTTAACTCATCCTTCTCGCGAGCACGAAAAAGAGTACTCAGTGACGGCCACAATCAATCAGGGGCCAGAGCTTTCTCAACGTTTAACGCGACTTGAGCAAGGAGTGATGTTAGATGACGGTGTAACGCAGCCAGTGAAAGTGAGTGATGTGCACCGCCAGGGCAGTCAGATACGGTTTCGAGTTACTCTTCATGAGGGAAGGAATCGTCAGGTACGAAGAATGTGTAGTGCCGTCGGGCTTGATGTAGTTGATCTTGTTCGAACCCGAATGGCAAAACTGAAGTTGACCGATATCCCAGAAGGACATTGGAGACAAGTACGACGTGAAGACATATTTTAGGTCGGTGTGCTTGCATTTTATGTCTCGCCTAGATTATGCTAGACATATCTATTGGAGGATAACCGGTTAGCGGAGGGGTCCTATGAAGCGTACTCATAAACTATTGACACTCGTAGCGATTTTAATTGTAGCTCTGACTGTGCTAGCTGCATTGGTTAGCCAAGGCAAGCAGCCACAGGCGAGCGGTTTAGGCATTGGGTTGTCTGAAGGTAACGCCTGGCTCTATATTCGTGAGGGAGTTGCTTACGACGGCTCGGTGGATATTAGTAATGGAGCAAGCTATCTTTCGCTTTATCGAGTGATTGACGACAATACTACTCGAATCGTTGATCGAGATATTCAGTCAGGTTTAGTAATGTCCTTTGCGGAAATGAACCAACTCTTTCCCTCGTATAACAAGAAAGGCTATGCTGGCTCCCTGTTGACTAAGGTGAAGCCAGGCGAAGAGTACCGACTTGTCTTTGATGGCCAACGATACTGCCCAGAGATGAACTTCACCATACCGAACGATTTTGTGAAGCCAAAAGGCAAGAAGGCAAAGATCGTAATCGCACCGAAGTCTTTGCAGCAAATGACTGGCGATCAGCACGATGAAGGCACGATCTTTATCGATATCGATTATATGGAGTGTGCGCACTTTCCTGCCGATAAGCAAGCCCGCTCTTATACAGGGGTACTTACTGAGGGAATGTACTATCCTAACTCAACGATCGTGTGGCCACTGGCTTTAACGATTGACGATGAAGCTTACGCTGGGGGTGGTGGAAAGTTCTATCTTGCCAACAGTCAATCTTTCCCACTATCGATGCCCAAGAATGATGCTGACAGAGCGATTGCTGAGCGGTTGCGTGCGATGTATATGAATCATCCCGATCCAGGTGGTAATCGTGCTTACAGTATTGGCTATGGGCCCCGTGAGCCGTACTATGTCACGCTGAAGGGTAAGCTCGGTCCAGAGGTTATCGTTGGCGGTGATCCCACCAAACCAAAAGTAACTATGCGACGCTTGTCAGTTGAGAGTATTGAGGCAGAAGGAATTGACTATTATGAGACTCATACTGGCTATATCGGAGTACCACAAGTTAACGCCTGGGCAGACTTCAGTCTTGTGCGGCACATGTGTAGTGGATATCCTTGGCAGCCATGGCATGGTGTAGTTGCTGGGGTAGAAAAGGCGAACCGCAATGCATCTAACGCCGCTGAAGTTAAAGTTATTCAGGATACTCTTCAGGCGATAGTTGGTCCTATTCAGGATAATGCGAACGGCGCCTATGGTTATAAGAATCTTGTTACTTTGAAGGCCAAACGATCTAATCTTGGTATGCGATATCTTATTGTCAAAGATGTAGAGAAAATCCTGGCTCCAGCCCTCACCGAGGACGAGATTACCTGTAATGGTATATTTAGCCAAGCACATCAGTAACTTATAGTAAGTGTTGCGTATTAGGGCCCGCTTCGGCGGGCTTTAATGTTCGAACCTAATAATTTTTGGTATTATTACTCTATGGTTGCAAAGCTCAAAGCTCTATTCCACGGGGAAAGTTCAATTAAAGGCGCCACTGGTATGCTCATGGTGACGCTTTTTTTGAGCAATATCCTCGGTTTTCTGCGCGATCGCTTCTTAGCCCAGAAGATTCCGGCTGCCGAGGTTGATACATATTTCAATGCTTTTCGTCTTCCTGATTTAGTATTTCATGTTCTCATCCTTGGTGCGGTAACCACGGCCTTCATTCCCGTCTTTACTGACTACCTGTTCAAGAAAGGTAAGGACAGCGAGGCTTGGCGCCTTGCGAATACCGTTATTAACCTTGGTGCCATAGTCCTCTTAATCTCGTTGGCTATTTTGTACTTCTTAATCCCGATCATTATTCCGTATATTTCACCTTTTAATGAACCGCAGCGTGTCGAGCAAACAGTCACTCTTGCTCGGATGCTGATCTTCCAGCCTTTCATCTTCGGTCTCTCCTATATTGCTGGGGGAGTACTTAATTCATTTAAACGTTTTGCGGCCTATGCAGTAGCACCGCTCGTTTACAACGCCGCAATTATTTTAAGCATCATATATTTGTCGCCAACTTATGGAGTTCAAGGAGTTGTCTACGGTGTACTGGGTGGTGCATTGCTTCACTTCCTCATCCAGGTCCCTACGCTCTTTGTTTTGGGCTATCGCTATCAGCCAGTTATCGATTGGCGCCAGCCAGGCTTAAAGCAAATTCTCCAGCTTATGATACCCCGTACGGTTCAGCTTCTTCTTATGCAGCTCATTCTTCTGAGCTTTGCACGAGTGGCAGCTCAACTGCCAGTGGGCTCGGCGAGTGGGTTAGGGTATGCCGACAATATTCAAACGGTACCGACAGTCATCTTCGGTAACGCTTTTGCCTTAGCTAGCTTTCCGTATTTGTCCGAAGCTTTTTCAAGCGCGAAGCATGAAAACTTTAATCGTTACCTTGGTCGAGCAACCAAAGCAGCACTTTTCTTTTTATTGCCATCGGCAGTGGGACTTTATTTGCTACGTGTTCAGCTGGTACGGCTCGTCTTGGGGAGCGGGCATTTTGGTTGGGACCAAACGATCATGACAGCTGATGCACTAGGTATGTATGCGATTGGTTTAGCGGCTCTTGGCCTTATTCCACTTTACTCACGGGCTTTCTTCGCCATGCAAGATACAAAAACGCCGATGCTCATTGCAATTCCCGGGACTATCATCGCGATTGGACTGGGTTATGGGTTGGCCTCATCAACTGATTGGGGTATCGGTGGACTGGCGCTTGCTTTTTCACTTTCTAATATCCTGCAGCTCTTACTTTTATATGTCCTACTGCGAAAGAAGATGCCGCTTACGATCGAACGAGACTTAGCCCACTCCCTACTAACCTACTTTGTTTTAACGTTAATTATGGGCGTCGCTATTCAGCTGGCCAAGACATATATTGGTACGGTTGCCGACCTTCGCTATGGTGTGAATGTACTTCTTCAGGGTATTGTTGGACTGATCGTTGGTGCTGCAACCTACCTTGGCCTAGCTTTCATCCTTCGTCTTGAAGAAGTGGAGTTTTTATGGAAGAAAAAGAAAATTTTTACCACGAATTAGATACACATAAGAAACGATCGTATTGCACTTGCCAGACTTTGCTTATTGGTTTGGTTCTGATCGCTATTGGGGTTGCTGCTATGGTCGCTTGGGGCGTCGCTAAAGTAAAAACAGCTGTCCTTCCTGATCGTCAAGTAGTGTCTAGCGACCAAGACCGTCAACAGCTTGAGCAAAAGGTATCTCATCTCGATCTAAGGCCCGGCGCCTCGACAAGTCTTACTATTACTGAACGGGAGCTTACCTCGCTCATGGTTCAAGGAGTTAGCCAAAATGGTGCGATCCCGTTCCGGGAGCTGCAAGCCGAAATCAACCCCGACGGAATTATTGTTTCTGGCGTAGCAACCAAGATTCTTAACAGCAGTCTAGCGCTGACTATCTTGCCAAAGGTGGTGGATGGTAAGGTCCGACTTGACGTGGCTAAGATTCAAGCTGGTACGTTGACAGTGCCTTCCGCGGTAACTGAGATGCTGTCTAAACAGGCGAACGAAGCTCTTACTCGAGAATTAAAGCTTGAGTCGATAGCAGTTAAGTCGGTTGCTCTTGAAGAGGGATCGATGACGGTGACCGGGACGGTTATAGGCATTTCACCAAACCCCTAAGAGGCTGCGTACTCTTCCTAAATCATAACAAATAAGGTATAATCGCAGGCAGTACCACACCTAACGTTAGGCCCTCCATGAATGCCCAATATATTCGAAACTTTTGTATTATCGCGCATATTGATCACGGTAAGTCAACTTTGGCTGACCGTATGCTTGAAGTTACCGGAACGGTAGAGCAGGCAAGAGAGCAAAGTCTCGACACCATGGATCTCGAACGTGAACGTGGTATCACTATCAAGTTGCAGCCTGTTCGAATGAAATATACTATTGATGCTCAAGAGTATATACTTAACTTGATTGATACCCCAGGTCATGTCGACTTCCAATATGAAGTATCTCGGTCCCTGGCTGCCGTTGAAGGAGCCGTCTTGCTGGTTGATGCAACGCAAGGAATTCAGGCACAAACCTTGGCCAACCTTCACCTTGCCACTGAACATGGTCTTACTATTGTGCCAGTAGTTAACAAGATCGACTTGCCAGCCGCAGAACCCGAGCGCACTGCGCTGGAAATTGCAGAGCTCTTAGATATCGATCCTGACACCATTCTCTTTGCATCAGGAAAAACTGGTCAAGGAGTTGCTGAATTGCTCGAGACAGTCGTCCGACGTGTTCCCGCCCCCGTTCAGGAACCTGAATCAGCACCGCTTCGAGCACTTATTTTTGACAGTGTTTACGACACCTACCGCGGCGTTGTCTCTTATTCTCGGGTTGCAGAAGGGTCGATGCGTCGTGGTGATCGAATTCGCCTGATGGCAACCGGAAAAGAGACAGAGGTTCTTGAGGTGGGATCGTTTGGTGTAGGAACCTATAAGGCTGCACCCGAGCTGACTGCCGGAGAGATTGGATATGTTATTACCGGACTCAAAGAAGTTTCAGAGGCTCGAGTTGGTGATACCGTAACAAAGACTGCTCAACTTGCCCACGAACCACTTCCTGGCTACCGCCAAGTTGTGCCTATGGTCTATGCTGGTCTCTTTACGACGAGTGGTGATGATTATCCATTGTTACGTGATGCGTTAGGCAAATTAAAGCTCAACGACTCATCGCTCGTTTACGAACCTGAAACTTCGAAGGCCTTTGGCTTTGGATTCCGTTGTGGTTTTCTCGGTTTACTTCACCTTGAGATTGTCACTGAGCGTCTCGAGCGTGAATATAATCTTAGCCTTGTAGTTACGACTCCAACGGTTCATTATGAACGTCTACGAGACGGTGCAAAAGAAAAGATTCGAGAGCCGTTCGTATCGCTTGAACTTATTACGCCCAATGAATATCTCGGCGGCATCATGGAACTTGTTCAGTCGCACCGAGGTATTTTCGGTACGATGGAGCATGTCGGGGATCGAGTTATCTTGCATTATGAAGTGCCGTTGGCTGAAATTATTGTTAACTTCTATGATGAGCTCAAGTCGGTATCTTCCGGCTATGCCTCAATGAACTATCAAATCCTTGATTGGCGAGAAGGTGATCTTGTTGATATGGATGTGCTTGTCGCAGAGGAGCCCGTTGAAGCGTTTCGACAAGTTATTCACCGTTCAAAACTGGAGCGACGGGCCAAGGAGATCGTTGAGCGATTGAAAGAACTCATCCCCAAACAGAACTTTGAGATTAAAATTCAAGCTGCTGTTGGTGGTAAAGTTATCGCTTCAGAAAGAATTTCCGCTTTGCGAAAAGATGTGACGGCTAAGCTTTACGGTGGTGACGTTACACGAAAAAATAAACTTCTCGATAAACAGAAAAAAGGAAAGAAGAAGATGAAGATGCTCGGGAAGGTAGAGGTTCCGACTACTGTCTTCTTAGAGATGCTCAAGCACTAGCTACGTGATCAGCGCATTCCAGTCTTTAACGAATCGTTCGATACCCTCTGCGGTGATTGGGTGATTGAGATCGTAACTCTTCCAGGGTTTTCCCAATTCAACTTGTCCATATTCGATAGGCGATAGATCTTTGACTGGGTACTGCCAGGTACTATCTGGAAGAATCATACCGTGCTCCACCCACTCTCGTAATACTTTAAGTGGTGTAGTCACAATATCTGCTCCCAGCTGAATTGAGGCCAGAAAATGGTCGAGGGTTCGAACGCTGGAAGCTACCACTTCAACGTGTCCATCGCCTTTGGCAAGCATTTTTAGTGAATGTGCAACGATGTCCATACCATTCATGCCACGGTCGTCGAATCGCCCGATCAATGGTGAGAGGTAGACAGCGCCTTTTTGGGCGCCTTTTGGTGCACTATACACAGCAGCGCCTTGTTCTTGACTGAAGCACAGGGTCATATTGACTCGCAGATTCTCGGCTATAGCCTGCTCAGCTGCCGCAATTCCAGACGCCAGAATAGGAAACTTTATTTGGGCTTTTGGTGTCCAGCTGAACATTTCACGGGCTTGGGCCAACATTGTCTCCGTGCTCGTAGTTGTATCGGCATATACTTCGATAGAGATCGACCGGTCTGGCATAATATCGGCAATCTCTTGAATAATTGATTTATACATTTCGAGAATTTCTTGTTGGGTAAATTTTTGGCCATGAGCAATGCGCTCTTGAACTGCAGGGTTCTTTGCGATCAGGCTAGGGTTCGTAGTCTGTCCATCCAAGAAGCCAAGAAGTTCAAGTGCTTCCTCTGTCTCTTTGGGATCACCGCTATCAAGATAAATCTTTGAATGAAGACCGACTGGTTTCATAGTAGCTCCTTTACTTTGGCAATGATTGCTTGGGCATCAATTTCCTCATATGCGAGCAACTCTGCTGGCTTACCACTGCGAGGCAATTTGGTTACCGCTAGAGAGTATACGGGCGTTGGCTGACTAGCGAGGGCTGCCATAACGGCCTCACCCAATCCACCTTCCGGTCGGTGGTCCTCAACGGTCAATACGGCCTGAGTTTCCTTAGCGGCTCGATGGAGCGTAGCACTATCAATCGGTTTAATACTGTACAGATCGATGACCCGGATCATAATGTTTTCTTCGGCTAATTCCTTATAGGCTGCTAGTGCTTCGTGAAGGGTGATGCCAGCGCCAATAACCGTTACCATATCTTTAGCGCTCTGTTTAATAGTTTTACTGCCACCGATAGGGAATAGATCCTCATTTTTGTAGATGACCGGCGTATCTTGTCTGGTCGTACGAACATAGGTTATTCCTTTATTGAAGACTGAGGCTTCGATGAGCTTCTCAGCCGATAGGGCGTCAGAAGGGTAAAGGACAGTGCTTTCGTTGAGACAGCGGAAGAGCGAAATATCTTCCAGCCCCATCTGCGATGCGCCATCTTCGCCAATAGAAACGCCAGCGTGTGACCCAACGAAGGTGATTTTGGCATCAGAGTACTGGCTCATTCGAATCTGGTCTGACGCTCGGGTGAAAAAGGCAGCAAAGGTGGAGATAAACGGCTTCTTGTTTCGTCGCGAAAGGCCGAGGGCGATACTCACCATGTTCTGTTCAGCAATAAAAACTTCGATAAACCGATCTGAATCAACCGTCTTCATTCCATCGGCAAAGGTTGAATTACTTACTTCAGCGTCAAGGACGACGAGTTCGGGATATGCTGGTGCTAAGCGTCGCAGTGCGTTGCCATACGCTTTACGTGTAGCAACGAGCTCATTAAATTCGTATGAGACCGCCTTGACCGTTTGTGACTTCCGGTCTGCTGGCTGGAGATTCTCTGGTTCGGCGAACTGCCCTGACACGCTATAGTCAACATCACCAATCTCGGTAAGAGCTGCCTCAAGTTGGTCTTGGGGGATGGCTTTTCCGTGCCAGCCGTCTTGATCCTCGATGAAGCTGATGCCTTTGCCTTTAATCGTTTTTGCAATAATCATAACTGGTCGCTGACTCTTGGTTGCTTCTTCGAAAGCGTCAACGATGGCGGTCATGTCATGGCCGTCAATCGTTATGGTAGTCCAGCCGAAACTCGCCACGCGGTTAGCATATGCTCCCGTATCGTGACCGATCATCGTCTCGCCCCGTTGTCCGAGTCGGTTGACGTCGAGGATAGCTATGAGGTTACTCAGGTTATAATGACTGGCGAGCTGGATTGCTTCCCAAACGGAACCTTCCGCCATTTCACTATCGCCCAGCAGCACAAACGTTTTATATGGAAGTTTATCAAAAAGTTTTGCATTAAGAGCCATGCCGACTCCAACTGATAGTCCTTGACCAAGCGAACCAGTGGCTGCTTCAGTGTAGGGGAACCGCATGGTCGGATGGCCTTCGAGGTTGCTCGAAAACTTGCGAAGATCTTTGAGCTCGTCTGTACTTATTGCACCGGCAACTTCATAGAGGGCATAGAAGAGGGGAGATGCGTGGCCCTTTGAGGAGATAAGTCGATCATTGTAAGCAAATTCAGGTTCATGGAGGCGAGCTTTAAAAAAACCGCCAAAGCAGAGGGCGGACATGAGATCGGCGGCGGAGAGTGACGAGCTTGGGTGACCAGATCCGGCAGTGCTGGTCGAGAGAACGCTGTTATGCCGAAGACGTTTAGCTAGTTCTTTAAGGGGTGCGATATGTTCCATGCTTACTCCTTTGGTGTATTATCATACTATATCATACGTTTTGCTGTAGTGGAGCAAGTGTGGTTTTGCTATACTGCGTAAAGGAGGCGCTATGGATTGGTTGTTTCATGCCTACGATCTCTTTATTTCAAATTTCCCAAATGAGTATCAAGGGTTTATCTCAATCGGTGTTCTGGCGGTTATTGTTATTGGTCTTTATCATCTGATCAAGAAGAGTCTGCTTTGGCTGGTGCTTCTTCTGGTCTTTGTCCCAGCATCAATCCCTATCATCTCAAAAATTGGAACGGGTCTTCTTGAATTTCTGAAGTATATTATTGGGAAGGCTTAAGGCGTATGAGAGGAGTGTCTAGTCCAAAATGGTTATTGGTTGGTTTGCTTATTGCCACACTCAACCCAGTGTTTGCTGGACTTATTATTGGTATTCTCTACTTATCTGAAAAAGAGCTCCGGCGCCATGGTTGGATCGTCCTCGGATTTTCGCTTATTTGGAAGGTGATAATTGAGGTCTTTTTGCAGGGATTGAGGTTTTAAACCACATACCTATCCCAACTAGTAAGAGAGCTAAGCTGATAAGCTGAGCCAATGAAAGATCGGCAACAATACGGTCAGATATCCGGAAGATCTCTGTAATAAAGCGAGCGATCGAAAAAACAATGAGATAGCCAGCGGTCAGCTGGCCAACTTTTTTATGTGGGATGCGCAAGAGAATGATGAAGCCAACAAAGTTGAGCAGCATTTCATAGGCAAATACGGGGTGGAAAAATGAGGAGAAAAGATACTCGGCTGGTCGATGGTTTTGATCAATAAAAATCTTCCAGGGTAGCGAGGTCGGATACCCAAAGAGTTCTTGGTTAAAATAGTTACCCAGTCGACCGACCGTTTGACCAAGAAGTAGTGGCAAGGCGAAGAGATCGGTTAAGTTGAGAAAGGGAAGAGTATATTTTTTGGCATACCAGTAGAGAGTCAGCAGGCCGCTGACAAGGCCCCCGTGGACTGAGAGCCCGCTGGTACTGAGCGAAATAATTTCTTCTCGATGCAGTGTAAAATAGGGGATATTTTGTAGGACAAAGCCGATGCGTGCCCCGATGATGCCACTGACAAAGAGCAGTACAATGAGGTCAGTAACTTGGTTTTTACCGAGATTGGCTTGCTTTGCACGTTGTTGTGCAAAGAAGTAGGCGACCCAAACAGCTACGGCTAATGTAAGGCTATAGTAGTAGACAATGATGGGTCCAAGATGAATGCTATCGGCCATTATGGTTGTTTTGCTTCGTAGCGGATGACGATTTTCTGAGCATCTTTCATGACAAGGTTTTCGTATTCGTCGCTCGGCTGACCGTCAACCGTCATGGTAATGGTATGTGTGTCGTCGGCGGTTTTATCGATTAACTTGTCTTTCGAGAAGGCCATGCCCCAGTTTTCGAAAAAGTCACCGAGGACAAAGTCATGTTGCTGTGGGTACTCAATGTGAATTGTTCCGGTATCGTCGTGCGTATGGAGAGCTTTCATACATGATGGGTCAATGCCAATATTTGCGGGAATAGGTACCTTTTGTCCTTCAAGATAGACTTCAAGAACGGGGTGAATATGCATTGAGAGGCTGGTACTGTGCTGAACGCATTGAGCGGCTGGCGTAAAATTTTTATTCGTTTGTACAGACCCGGCAACGATTGCTACAAAGACGAGAACGGTAACACCAATAATGAGACCGGTTGTTTTATCCATATACCACCTTTCGTACACCTATGTAACCATAGCGACTCTAAAAAAGCAACGCTGTTTTAAGCTCCATTGACAGTCTACCGATCGATCGCTACGCTAGATAGACATGTTTACCATCTCACCCTACAAACTCAATCTTTATCTTGAGTGTCCTCGTCACTATTGGTGGAATTATATCAATGCCGAGACGAAGAGTCTCCAGCCGCTTCGTGGGTACTTCACCATGGGAGATCATGTCCATAATGCGCTCAAGCATTTCATGGGGATTCTTCCGGAAAAGCGAACCAAACAGATGCTGCTCGGCATGCTTGAATTCCAGTGGCAGAAACGGCATGGGCCGGCGGGTGGCTTCCGGACGGCGGAGGAAGAGCGGGACTATAAAGAACGAGCTCAGCGTATGCTCTCTGCCTTCTTCGACCGTGAAGACATGACGATCCGTCCACTTTGGGCGAGCGATAAGCTCATCACTACCGGAGTCAGCGAGACGCTCAGCTTTATGGGGAAGATTGACCGTGTCGATGAAGAATCTGACGGTTTGCATATTATTGACTATAAAACCAGTAAAGAGGAGCGAGAAGATAGATGGCAGCTACCAATGTATGCAGCCATGGCAAAACGGTTCTTCAATAAGCCGGTTGCTCGTCTTTCTTATCTCTTTCTCGAAACAGGAACATGGCTTTCAGTTCCGGCCAATCCTGCCCGCGAGGCCTGGACGATTGCTCAAGTTGAACAGATTGTACAGTCGATGCCGCATAGCTCGGAACGCGAGGCCTGGTCCTGTCCTGATGGTGATGCCTGCACGCACTGTAATTATCTGAAAGAATTTGGCATCGATCCTTTAGTTCAAACCATACTGCGGCCTGCGTCAACGGTCATCACTCCTTAAGACTAACCCGCTATTGAGCTGCCTGAACGACTGTAACGGTTGTTTCGTTCTCTTTCTTTTCCGCAGGCTTTCTTGTGCTGATAACTGCTCGGTTCCAGAGAGGGTCGTCTATTTCCGCGACATATTTGGTGAAGCGGTCAGTTGGTGATTGCCATGGTGCAATGAGGTCTTTTTTCTTACCGATTATGGTATTAAATTCTTCACGCTTAATACTGTTGGGTTGCTCAAACCAATAGTTAGGTTTGTTCTTAACGAAGTCATTCATAAAGGTATTGAAGATTGGTGCGGCGGCCATGGCTCCTGCTGCACCCATGCGAAGTGGTGAGTAGTCGTTGTTGGCGACGATGACGCCAACAACCAGCTCAGGCGTAAAGCCGATCGTTAACGCTGTTCGATAGTCTTCGCTCGTTCCCGTTTTAGCGGCTACAGTGTGACCGTCGATTACCAAGGGGCTTCGAGGACCAAAGACCCGGCGACGTGCTTCATTGTCTTGCAGGATATCGGCGATTTCGTAGGCAACTTCCGGTCGTAGCACCTCTTTATTCTCTGGTCGATATTCTTTAAGCACTTTGCCATTGCTATCGGTGACTGACTGTACGTAGCTTGCTTTATTTGCTTTGCCGTTATTGGCAAGGGGAGTATAAAGGCTGGTCATTTCTACGAGTGGAATACCCGCGCCACCAACGGCTAGCGACGGGCCGTAGTCCGTTGGTTCTTTCAGTGAGCTGGCTCCAAGCTCTTTGAGTTTCTTTACGGTCTCGCCTAATCCGACCATCTGAATCGCTTTGATGGCAGGTACGTTGCGACTGGTTGCTAATGCCTCCCGGAGGGTCATTGGCCCGTAGTACTTATTGTCATAGTTCTTGGGTATGTAGGGTGCTTGGCCGGTAAGCGGGAACTGCGTTCGTACGTCCCAGACTATTGCCCCAGGGCTCCAATGCTCTTTTTCTAAGAGAAGGCTATAGATAAGCGGCTTGAGCGTAGAACCAAACGAATAGGGAGCTGTGGCTACGTTGACTTCGCCTTTCCTATCCTTGTTGTTAAAATCAGGGCTGCCAACGAGCGCTAGGATCTCGCCTGTTCGTGGATCGGTTGCGACAAGTCCTGCGGTGTCGGCGTTAACGATGCCAAGGGTTCGGCTATTGTCGCGGACGGCATCTTCTGCCATTGACTGAATCGATCGATCGAGCGTTGTTTTAATGGTTAAGCCGCGGGTTGCCAATGAGTCGCCGTACTCTTTTTCGAGTTGATTAATGACCTCAAAGGTAAAGTGTGGTGCATATAGCGGGTAGTCCGGTGAACTTAAGGGCGTTTCCTTGCTCTTTGCTTCTTCGTATTCTTGCTGCGTAAGCTTTCTGGTAGCGCGCATGCGTGAAAGTACATAGTCACGTCGTATCTTCAGTTCCGACGGATTTTCAATATAGTAGTTAGGTGAGCTAATAAGGGCGATAAGCGTTGCAGCCTCGGGAGCAGTAAGTGTTTTTGCGGGTTTCTTAAAATAGAGCCGACTCGCTGTTTCTATCCCTGAAATGTTACCGCCATAGGAGACTATATTAAGGTAATCGGTCAGAATCTGTTCCTTACTTACTCGTTGCTCAAGTGACATCGCAAGATAGATCTCAGAGATCTTTCGTTTAAATGAGCGCTCATCGTTGCCGGTAACGTTCTTTACGAGCTGCATGGTTAGTGTGCTGCCGCCCGAAACAATACCGTGTGCCTTAGCATTGGCGACGAGAGCACGGAAGGTAGAGGCAAGATCGAATCCGGCATGGTGATAGAAGCGCTCATCTTCTGCGGCAATAACCGCATTTTTCGCTGCTTCAGATATGGCTTCACTGGGAACAACGATACGATTCTCATCTTTATAGTAGTAGTAAAGCGGCTCGCCTTTGCGGTCAGTGATGATGGTTGTTTTCGGAACCTTCGTCATATAATTGCTGCTAATTTTAGGATAATGAATCTCCGAAAAGGCAGGATTGAGCAATAGGCTGACGAAGCCTACGGTTATCATGAAAATGGCTAACGCAAGATGGAGTTTTCGCATAATCGTATTATTTCGTAGTGTGTAACGTCTGACATTGGTGTAAACCGCTAGTTTTAGAATGTAATAAGCCGCACAGAGCTGGACAAAACCCCAATCTTTCCTTATAACTGAGGTGACTCTCTTGGTTATATAATGTGTCTAGAATCTCTCCTAAAACGATTCTATGCAATCAGAGTTTCTTTTGTAACATTACACAAATCCCTCGGTTGCTTTGTGCTCTATAGTAGACACAGATAGGTAACTAGGAGGAATTAATGACTGAATCGCCCTTACGGCATGAGCTTTCTCAACAGATAGTTGATCAAGTAAACCAATTACTGTCGAAAAATATCTCCATCTGTGATACGCAAGGGACGATCCTTGCGAGTTCCTACCCCGAAAAAGTCGGGAGTATTTTTACTGAGTCAGTTGACCTTTCGAGCGACCAGCCAAAAGTTGTTCGTGAAGGCAGCGAAATGTCCGTGGTGGCGCCGCTCTATTTTAAAGGTCAACATGGTGGCAGTTTGGTAATTTACAACGACGAGACATGGCAAGACCATATTCGACTGGTTAAGAGCTTGGCAGAACTGCTTGGTGAACGGTACCTTGAGCTGCAGACGCCACCTGAGCAGTCCCGTGATGGTATTATTTATCGACTGCTTCACACAGAAAACCTAGATCAACTTTCTGAGCTCAAAGCCGAAGCGGAGCGAGCTGGTTTTGATCTCGATCGACCTCGGGTAGCCTTAACCATTCATTTAGAGAACTTTTGGCAGACTTTTTTTAAGGGTGAGGATGGCGCGGAGTCTCGTGAGGCTAATATCACTCGTTTTCGGAGTAAGATTGAGCAGGCGTTGAACAGTTTTTTCACGAGTTCTCCTGACAATATCGTTACCTATCTTGGTGATGATGCCTTTGTGATTCTCAAGGACATCTCAGGTACGAGCGAAGAGAAGTTCATTGAGCTCCTTAAGAAGAACTACATCACGATCATGGACCAGATTAAGAATACGACGATCCGCAACATTGGCTGGGGTGTAGGGAGCTATCACGATGGTGTTGTCGGTTTGCGCGAGTCGTATAAAGAGTCGGTGCTTGCTCTCGAGCTTGGTGAGCGCATGTGGGGACAGAACCACGTGTATCATATCAACAACCTTGGCATCCCTGGCCTTCTGGCTGAGTCGAGTACTGAGAAAAAACTTGACTTTGCCGACCGGCTTTTGGGTCCGCTCCTGCCACACAAAGAATTAGTTCGTACGATGGACGAGTTTTTCAAGCACAATCTTAATCTAACGGATACCGCTGATGCGCTAGGCATCCATCGTAATACGCTTATTTATCGACTTGATAAAATTGAGAGCATTATTAGCCTTGATCCTCGCTATTTCCAGGAGGCAGTACAGATCTACCTTGCCCTGTTGATCCGACGGATCATGCAGTAGCTAGCGTACGAGAAGTTTGAGGGCTTGTTTGAGTCGCTCACTGGTATCGGCTGAAGCATCCAGCTGTTTAATGACACTAATAATCTCTGTTTGGTGGTAGCCAAGGTTAGTGAGGGCCTCGATGATGTCACTGCTATCGGTTCCTGAACCAGTCCCTACACTTACCTGGCCTATTTTAGACTTGAGCTCAACAATGATCTTTTCGGCGACCCTTTGACCAACGCCACTTACTGATTTAAAAATAGCCGGTTGATTCGTACTGATGGCATCAATAATGGTATCTCTGCCGAGATGGGTGAGGATATTTGCAGACATCTTGGGACCAACTCCTGAAACGCCGAGCAATGTTTCAAACATCGCGAGCTCCGGGTATGACAGAAACCCATAGAGATCACTCACATCCTCTCGGACGTGATGATACGTAAATAGCATGACTTCCGCTTCTGGCAGCGACTGGTTTCCGGTAAATATGCGGTAGCCTACGCCATCTTTCGTCTCAATAATGACCCAGCTATCGGCTCGATGAACAATGGCTCCTCGGATCGATCCAACCATGCGGCTGCTCCACACTTAACTTTAAGAATATACTACTCACACTATATACCAAATACCAAGAACGAGCTATTGTCTCGGATGTCCTGCAGAGTGATAGCGAATGGCTTTTCGATAGAGCGCGACATATTTCTTAGCTGAGTACTTCCAAGAAAAGTCCTTCTTCATGACGCGCTTTTGCATAGCCATCCATATCTCTCTATGGTTGTACCAGAGGTCAAGGGCTCTGCGGATCGCCCAGACGAGGGCGTTGCTGTCGTAATGGTTAAAAACGAAGCCAGTTTTTCCATCGATAACGGTATCGGCTAAACCACCAGTTTTTCGAACGATAGGGATTGTGCCAAAACGCATAGCGATAACCTGCGAAAGTCCCATGGGTTCGAAACGACTAGGCATGAGCAACATGTCAGAACCGGCGTAAATAAACTGAGCAAGCTCTGCGTCAAACTCCAGGTGCGTAGCTACCTGTTCGGGGTACTTATCTTCCGCTTTAATGAAAATACGCTCGATTTTCTTTGGACCGCTACCAAGGATGACAAACTGGGCTCCCTGTTTCATAAGTTCGGGAATTGCATCGTCCACAAGATCGATGCCTTTCTGTTGGGTAAGTCGAGAAATGATGCAGACGAGAGGAATGTCTGGCGATATCGGTAGCCCTAATCGTCGCTGCAATTCGAGCTTGTTTTCCACTTTTCGCTCGAGCGTTTTGACTGAGTAGCGGGTAACAAGTGAAGTATCTTGAGTAGGGTCAAAGACGGTGTAGTCAATACCGTTCAGGATCCCAGAGAGTCGCTTCTTTTTGGTTCGCATTAATCGGTGGAGGCCGGCCCCATAACGCTCGGTCATCACCTCTTTAGCATAGGTTGGGCTGACTGTATTTACCATGTCGGCTGCTTCAATGCCGGTTGCCAGAATTTTTATACCTCGAAAATTTGCATACTGACGCTCAACGAAGAAGTCATTGCGTTTTAAGCCGAGAAACTTGGTCATGTGCCAGCCCACATCTCCCTGGAAGGCGAGATTATGAATGGTTACTACGCTAGCAGTCTTCGCGAAAAAGGGATCATCTTTATAGATAGTATGCAGCCATTTTGAACCCATGGCTACATGCCAGTCGTGACAGTGGACGACGCTTGGCTGCCAGTCGAGCGCTTTCATCGTTTCAAAAACTGCCTTAGTAAAGGCAAGAAAGGGGATCGAACGATCGCGTCCTGTCTTACCATGCTCGTAGACGCCGTCCCCTGTGAAGTAGCGCGGCATGTCTAAA
>CBINIT010000011.1:0-31134 GCA_966250865.1 uncultured Candidatus Berkelbacteria bacterium | reverse complement strand
CGGTTGGGTCATAGGATTCTGAATCTGCCCAAGCTGGATCATTTTCTCGATCTGGTAAATCGACTTCATTAACAATTTTAAACTGATCATCCTCTGGGCGCACCTGCGTATCAGCTCCACAATTAGCCTTTTCGGCGATCATTCCGTAAAAGTCCTCAGGGTTCAAGGTGCTAGTATCTTTCCCGATTGTATCAAAAGGATTAATGCTAACAACAAATACGGTATGGACATCTTTCCATCGATCAGAGTTAAAGTCACTTGCCGTCTCGCCTTGCACATCAGTCGGAAGATTCGGTCCACTGACCCATGCGCCTACTTCAGGTGCATGAAGTGATGTCTCGCTCGACTGGGCCCAGGCACTTGTTGGGCTCAGGAGTATGGCACCGATCAAGAGAAGAACGCTACTTGTTTGGGTTAGGTATTTCTTGAGCATCATTGCGATTGCTCTCCTGTGGTTTTATGGAAAGAAGGTTAGTCGTAAATGTATGAAATGCGTCGACACATTGAGTAACGGCAAGTTGCCAATCAATCCCACTATACTTACGTATATCCTTGGCTGAAACTGGGATCGAGTAATATCCGCTTGCATCAGACGTACCCGATAGGAGTGTTTCGGTAAGACCCGGTACAGCGGTAGTCAGCCCTTTTGTTGTGCCACATTCATTAAGATCGGTCTGAGCGAGCTGGTTGCTAGCCAGTAGCCCGGTAATAATCGCATCATTAATTGAGATACAAACATTGCGAGCCGCAGGAGGGTTGCCGCCACCTCTAGTAATACGACCAGATACTGTTGGCAGAATACCGGTCAAAACACCAGCGGTACCATTGGCAACTGTTACACGTGTAGTTGCGAAGTCAAAGTGCTGAAGTAATGAGCTATCTTCAGTTGGGTTCATCAGTTCTGCTACAATGGGGAATTTGCAACTTGTTTGACCAGGTAAATTTACCTGACCATTTGGATCAGTCAAAACGATAAGTGGCGAAGCCTCAGCAGTACTGCAGATGAGCTTTACTGGCACAGCCGGCAGCGGTTTTGGTACCGTGAGCGCCAAAGTGCTACCTAACCAATTATATCTCTGCCACTGGACAGTTACCGTATCAGGGCACTCACCTGCTGCCATCGCTTTATCGATTAATAGTTCCTGGGTCGTAGACAGTGTATTGCTAAAATTATAGCTTATCGTTGTTTGGCCAATAGTTTCTGTAGCTTGGCTAGGATTACCGAGACGATAGCCAGCTCCTGGCTTTAACGTCAACATTACAGTCTTTCGACTCGTCGGGGCGAACTTATCCTGTCCGAGGGTAACCGTATTGTTTCCACCGACAGAAATAGTACTACGAGCTGTCGTCTTTAATCCAAAGCGACCTTCCGGTGTACTAAGATCGTAGAGATTGTAGTCAGTGCCTTCTATCCCAGTTCCGCTCAGCTCAAAGTTAACAGTCACCGCGCGATGGGATCTTACGCTACTAGTTATAACAAACCCCGGCCAGCTATTATACGGCTCCTGAGAGAGTCGAGAAACTGTAATCACAACGCTATCGTTATCTTTTATGGTAACTGTAGCCTGCTGGTCACCAAGAGTCCGAGCAACTCTGTAGCCAAGTCCAGATTCTACCTTTATTTTGAAGGTTTCGTCGCTCTCTTCTAGAGTATCGTCCGTAGCCTTAACAAGAATGTCTTTACTGCGTTGATTTCTTCCCAGCGTTACAGTGTTAGTAATCGTATTGTGCGTTTCAGCGTCCTCGAGACGATAGTCTTCACCGGCAACAGCTGACGTAGTTATATTTTGCAAAGATAGTGCCACAATAAGCGGCTGACTGATGTCTTGATGACTTCGAGAAACAGTCATTGTCGCCTGATCTCCATCCTCATTAGCGCTATCGTCAGTCGCATGGATAGTCACAAGATCACCGTCGTTATCGTAGATTTCAGATGAGGGGATTCCCCCAGTGCCGTTATCTATGAGATATGCGTTCGTGTCACTTGGCACGATAAGAAGTCGTACCGTGCCAGTCTCTTCAACGATTGAGTCGTCAATTGGCGTAGCTTTAAACTGAATTCGCTTTGCTCCAGCGGGAAAAGTCACCGATGTACCATCAGCTGCCGCAAGCGTATTGAGGTTCGTGTTTGGCACTGGAGAATTATCGGCTCGATAGGCACCTTCACCGACCAGTCGGAGATCTTGCGGGTAGTCGGCCGATCCTGGAGTATTGCCATTGAAAGATATCTTAACCGTGAGAGCTCCGGCAAGACTGCCAGTACGAGTAAAGTTAAGGTAGTCTACCTGTCTCCCCTCTTCAAACATTGCTCGATTCGAGAACTTTGCACTTACCGTAGGTTTAATAATAGGACAAGTAAGGGTAGTCGCTACATCTGCTCTTGGCTGATACAGGTATACACCGGCCGCTCCGCCTAATACCACTAGACCTACGAGGACAGTAGCAATACCTTTACGACTAAGATGTAGCTTGTTTAGCAACATAGCTCTATCGTAGCACAGACAAGCTGAAAAATACGAGCATAAAAAAACACAGCCGACGCTGTGTATGTATTGTGGTGCCCTAAATGCACTTCAGTTCGAACACCTTCTCGGTTGGCTCGATGAATTGCGTAGAGCGTATGACTCAGATAATTCTAACGGACAGGTTAACGAATGACAAGCGACTTAATCTTCAAAACCTTCATGATTCGATAAAGCTTTTCAAGCGAGGGATTGGCCATGCCACGCTCAATACGAGCATAGTAATTATGGTCAACTCCCGCCTGGGAAGCGACTTCAGCCTGGGTGAGTCTGGCTCGTTCGCGAATTGTTCGGAGCCGCTCGCCAAGCTCTTTTCTTACTGTTTTATACTCATCATTCATATGGTGGACTATACCAGATTAGGAAGGATTATTCCAGTGTAGATTATTGATGCTATTCCGCCACCTCGACATCATCAGATGTTGGACCACCATTTGCGAGAACTTCCAGTAGCTGTTTGAGCCACGCTTCAGCTCCCAGCTCTTCAATTAATCTCATGTTTGCTTGAACCCACTGTTCTTTTGAAATCATGGGATCATGGTCTGTGGCAAGCATTGGTGCGATAGTGATCGCATAATATGGGTTGATTATTACTTCTTTAATAATTTGTTCGTCCATAATATCTCCTGTACAGGGAGAGTGTAACACCCTGATTCTCAAATAGCCATATCTTTGCTTCTCTAAGTTTTAGAGCCAACAAGTCTATAACGTCGAAATATTATAGCGATGAAACCGTTTATCTAGTGCTTCCTTACCACCCTCTAGTCTCATCAACTTATCCCGGTAGGTGGAGTTTTCGATAGTCGTTTCGGTTATTGATACACCGTTCTCGCCCTCTTCAAGAATAAATATCTTCTCTGCATCTGCATTAATCACAAAGTTCGCGTTGTGCGTGGCAAATATAATCTGCCGATTGGCTTTTTGCACCTTAATGAGGTCAACAAGAGTATCAGCGATCAAGCCACTGTCAAGATGTGCCTCAGGTTCATCAATAATAATCGGCTTGTTTCCAGTTGCAAGTATCAAGATGATTGCGGCAGTACAGCGCTGACCAAAAGAAAGCTGATCTAGAGGTTTGTCATCGTATTTAATACTAAACCGCTGATGCTTCATGGGGTTACTGAAGCATTTCTTAATGATCATTAAATATGCTTCATAGTTGTTTTTGTCGGTCAATATTTGCTTGATTGCTTTCTCGTAAGCGGTCGCCGAGCTATCAAGCGCACCAAGCAAATCTCCTTGTGTTTTCACTTCACTAAGCAAATCCGATGGCTCGATCTTAAAAAGAGCATCCTTGATTAAATCTGAGCGGCTTACACCATTAAGTGTATCTGAAAAATGATCTTTAAACTCATTTTCAATCGATTTTTTCACAAGTTCGATGTCGTGAGGTATGTAATCGATTGAGATTGCGGCGACGTTATTCGGATTATTTGCTACGAAAGTGCTAAGTGCTCGTTGGATCGGTTCGAGCGCTGCTTTGATGTTATCCTCGTAGCTATGAAGTGCTGCATCAAGCTCACCATAGGTATATGCTCTAACTCGTTGCTTAATCCGTTCAATCTGCTCATTTTTTGTCTTCAGTTGTTTTTCGATGTTCTGTATGTCACTTACCGCGTTACGCATATCCTTGATGTTTTCAGCGGAATAACCAAGGCCCGCAAGGTAACCTTGGACTTCGTCGTAAACTTTCTGTAATTGTGCATCAATAGACTTAATGGTGTCTGCCGGTGTCGAAGCTTCAATAATCTGCTGTAATTCTTCCTGAAGATTAGACACTTTTTCTGCGATCGCATTATATTCTGTTAGTATGCCTGACTGACCTCCAAGTCGTTCTATTTCTTCCTCACTAAAAGGTGTAAGTGAGTCTTGAATTACAACTAATTGACCCTGCAAGGCACTGAAGCTTTGGTCTGCTTGCTCGATAAGTGTCTTCTTTTCACGAATTTCTTTTACCTGCTGGGAATAATTTTTATACTCCTCACTTTGTACTACCTTCTGCAAGTTCTGCTTGGCACCCAGGTCTTTTGTCAACTGAGCTAGGGATGCAGAAAGTTCGTTCTGTTGAAAAATCAACTCAATAAGCTCGTCTATTATATCGAGCTGTTTCTCAAGGTGTTCTTCAGCGCTTTCGACATCCTCAGGTGCATTACTTCGGATCCTGGTATAAACTGTTTTGGTTAGGCTTGCAGCATCTTTGGCGTATTGTTCGATCTCATTTTGTCCAAAAAATTCAACATATTTCTCTTCGCCGCTGTCTATAGAGAGTGATGCTGTGACACTAAAGTCAGCTGGAGCATTTTCCTGAAAAAATTTGTTTTTAGCGTTTAAGCGCTCATCAATAAGGTTAAGCAAGGTACTCTTACCAACGCCACGTCCCCCAATGAAACAGTTAAAGTACGGGCTTAGAGTAAAGGTCCATTGCTTTCCGGCAAAAAAGAAAGGCTTAACTTCGGTTCGTCGCGTCTCGGTACTTATCGACTTTATTTTCGCGTTGTCGGGAACGTTTAGAGATACATCGCTAATTTTAATTACCGGTTGAACGGGTGGTGTCTCCTTGATCTCTGTACGGTCTGCCGGATTAGGTAAGAAAAGAACTTGAGACAGGCCGTCAAACGTTTTGTCGCCCTTAATCCAGGAGAACTGTTGGCTAAGATTCTGTTCTAGATCGCTAAAAGAGTGGCAGTCTGACCCGCACAAAACGGCTTTAGGGATAGCCTCATTGCCCTGAACTTCATATCGGTCCTTCTTTAAGCAGAAGTCGACATTGTCTTTTGACCCGAAAAACATGTCTGCAAACTTATCGACCTCATCAGCAAGCCATGCGTTACGCTGCGATCCGCTCGCCCGGTTACTTCCATAGCCATTACATGCCACAACGATTAAGTATGGTTTAGTTTTAGTCCCAAACTTCTCTTCTAGCGCTCTCTTTAGATCTCGTAAATCAATGCAGACCGCCTGATACTGACTACTGCCTGTGAGTTGACCACAGGTAATGTGTGCTCCTCGGTTATCTGTAGTAGTCGTCGGTAGATTCGCAATAAACTGATCAGCTCTTAGAAGCGTTTCAGCATCGTTGTTAAAAATTATATGACAATGAATATTTTGCGTTTCATTATTCACACTATAACTGAGACGTAGCTCTATGTTTGGGAAAAACACCTTGCTACTGTTGGGATAAAGGCATTGATGTTTAGTAATAAACTGCTTATAGCCTTCAAGAGAAAAGTAGTCGGTAATACCAAATACCTCTACGTCAGACTCTTCAAGAGTTTGGCAATATTTTCCCCACACAGCCTCAATATTGTCCTCTGCCCCCGATGTATTTGAGGGGATAGAGTAGGCATTATTGAGTTTTGTGAATGGCGGATGAATATGGAGGTCCCATTTCCTCCACTCTGATCCAGATGAATTTTGACTCATTGAATTTTCCTTGCCACCCTTCCGGTAGCCTACTAGGTTGTCTCCTATGAATTATATGTCTTACCAGTTAAATGAACAAGCGCTTGTGATAATCACTAACTGCACCTCTCATTATCCATGCTAAAAGGTTAAACCTTCATAACTGGTATTATTGACTTTCTATCAGGTTTAGAATAGACTCTGCGTAGCAAAAGAGTTCTTCTTTTGTGTTCTTCACAACGGAGAAAACCAGGATGTCCAGAGAACGGGCGATTCAAGAGGCTCAACGCTTCGCGTCTCAGGTAGTCATGCCCTTTCTTGGGGGTCATGGCGCTTTTCTAATCAACAGAGCAGACTGCGAGCATCGTGTGAAATATCACGGCTCTCACGCTGCAAGCGTAGAAGAGATACAGGCCGCGGTTGCTGAGCGACTTTCCGCCGAGCAACGCATCAGCCTCTACGCCCACATGCCGATCTGTAAGTACCGTTGCCGGTTCTGCCACTATCCAGTAGTAGTCGAGGCTAACCGGGATCGTTCAGCGGCCAAGGTCAGTAATTTCGTGGGAAGGTTGATTGACGAAGCCTCCATCCTCGGCGCTCACTTTCCCATCCTTCCGGAGAAAGAGGTTTCCTCACTCTATCTAGGCGGTGGCACGCCTATGTTAATGAGCGAACACGACCTCTGTATGCTTATCGCTCAACTTTCTCAGCAGTTCGGTATCACGAACCAGACGGAGATCAGTATCGAAGGCACTCCCGAAACCTACACGCCGGAGAAAATCACCCTCCTTCGGGAACTTGGGATCACTAGGGTAAGTGTCGGCGTCCAAACAACCAACGACGGCATTTTGGCGCTTCAAAACCGCCACCACACGACTGTTCAGTCAGAAGACGCCGTTAAGCGGCTGGTACAGGCTGACATCCCTCATGTAAATGTGGACCTGATCTACGGTTTCCCGGGACAGTCGTTTGAGCAGTTCTACGACGATCTCCAGTGGGCGATTCACCTTAACCCGAGTGCCATCACCATCTATCGTCTTCGAGTCCATCGAGACGACGAGATGAAAACGGCAACGGCAATTGAGTTCGCTCGTAGTCCCGAGATCTTCCCTGGTCTCGAATCCCTGTACGGCATGCAATATCTCGCCAAACAAGTACTGACAGAGGCGGGATATGTCGAAGGGCCGTCAGGGTGGTTTACTCTGTCGGGATCATCGCCCCAAGTCTACCACGACAGGTGGACCGACCAGATTCCCCTCTTCGGTCTGGGCTGGCACACCTATTCCTACTCCTCGACGTACGAGTTTTACAACCTGAAGGAGATGGGAGCACACCGGAGAGCAATCCAAGAGCAACGGCTCCCCATCCAAGGAGGCGCTATCTACGACGAAACCGAACAGGCACTACGCTGGGTTTTCTTCCAACTCAAGTCCCGCTTCGGAGTATCGCTAGCCAACTCCGAAGCTCGCTTCGGTGAGGAAGTACCAAACCCTATCGTGAACCTTCTCCTCCAGCTCCAACAAGCAGGTCTTGCTACGACCAGCCAGGAGGGGTGGCACCTGACCGAACTGGGGCAGATGTTAGTTGAGGAGATCATCAAGTAATATCTGGTCGCCGGGCGATACCTGGCAAAAGGAGTTACCAATGGCAACGGTTCGATTCCTCGCTCTGAGTGAAGCGAATATCCGCGAAGGCATTATGGCCATCCAACTCGCGGACAACTGGCATCTCGTTGTCTTCTACTCGGTAGCACGATGCCTGGAGGCAATGCGTGAAGCCGGTGTCTCGAGCGACGAGATGAATTACTGGAGGCCACGGCTGGTACAAGGTCGGCTCACGACTGATGAAACGCGGCCAAACCTTTCGTTCGAAGGTACGGCTGCATCCTTCGTTGGTCTGCTACTTGCGCAGCTCAACGGCCGGATGATCCCGATTCAAGTTGGTACCGAAGAAGGTTCACTCGTTATCTTCCGCGTACCGGCTCCGGGAACCGAGGCAACGGATGGCATGATGGGAGTCAAAGGCAACGGCGAGAGTTACACGGTCTTCTATTCGAAGGAACAGGCCATACAACTACTCGAGCAACATCGTTACTGGCTCGGAGCTGAGGTATATGGACAGCACCGAGCCGCAGTTGACGCATCCCCGTTACCGGCAACGAGCACGACATCCCCGGTCGAGCTCACCGGATACCCGGCCTGGCTCATCAACTTCATGCTGGCGCAGTATGAGCAAGCACGTCTCAAGCAAGAGGCGGCACGCAAAGCTGCTAATTAGACAAACATCTCAGGTGAGATAGCTGACCGCGGTAGAAATACCGCGGTCGTTTTCTTTTTCGCCAGAAGCATTCCCTCTAAGAGTTAATTCGTCAACCATTAGAAGAGAGCGTCAACTCGCCACTGAATGGGTGAAAATTGTTCTGAATTTTTAATCAGCCAGTGGTGAATTAATGGTCTCGAACAAATAATTCGTTGTGGAAAATAACCTATTGACATTGTGTATATATACACTATAAATTAGTACTATAAACACAAAGGAGGATACATGGAACTAGGGCAAAACGGGTCATTTAACCAAGTAGCTGGCAGCGCTGTGATTGATGGATATCAGCCCACAATCATCGAACACTTCGCACTAAAAACATTGGATGAATCCAATATAACCGCTCGCACTAACTCACCTAATCAACCCTTGGAAGCTGCACTTTCGTCTCTTTTCCCAGAGAAGCACGAGGAAACAGAACTACTAAAAGCGCGACGAATCATGGGCCAAGAAATTAGTAACCTTTCCGATGAAGAACTTCGCGCTGCGCTTACCCAATTTCAGTTCTTACTAACAAATTGGCTTGATGAGTTTGAGAAAACGGTCTTCGACAACAAAACACTTTTGCAAGTACTAAAGGAGGAATAGCCATGTACCAAGATAAAGCAACCAAACCGCAATCAGCCGTTATCTATCTTAGGGTTTCTAGTGAGGAGCAAGTTGATAACTACTCTCTTGCGACACAAGAGGATATCTGTAAGAAAGAAGCGGAGAGACGGAATATAAAGGTATTAGAGATTTTTCGCGAAGAAGGTAGATCAGCCAAGAACATAAAAGGTCGACCTGCTCTTATCGAGATGTTGGAATATTGTCGTAAACATCGCCGAGATGTCGACGCAGTAATCGTGTATCGTCTTGATCGTATTTCTCGTCAAACAGCAGATTATCTTGCTATTCGTAAGAAGTTAGCGGAATGTGAGATCCTACTTATTTCGGCAACGGAACCTACAGGGAATACCCCAACCGAGAAATTTATTGAAACTATGTTGGCCGGTTTTGCGCAAATGGATAACGACGTCAAAAGCGAGCGAAGCCGCAACGGTTTACGCGCACGGTTTTTGACAGGCCTCACGGGATATGTACCAGTTGGCTATGTTAATAAAAATGGTTACGCCGCTAAAGACCCGGCAACATTTGATAAGCTCAAAGAAGCATGGGACTTGATGGCCACCGGTACTATATCGTTACGACAAATGACGGAAATCTTACATGAAAAGGGAGTAAGACAACGTCACAAGGGAGGTCACTTACGTCAACAGGCTCTTAATCGCTTGTTTCGGAATAAGTTTTACGCCGGTTATGTGACATCCAAGAAGTATCAGCAAGAGATTCGAGGTCAACATACTCCCATGGTTACTGAAGAGCAATTTTATCGTGTGCAAACCATCCTAGACGGACGAAATACGAATATAACTAAATCGGTAGCCAGACGAATAAAAGACAATCCTGAGTTTCCTTTGCGACGACTCGTATCCTGCTCGGGCTGCGGAGCGTCCTTTACGGGTGCAAAAAGCAAAGGTAAACGAAAACACTATAGTTACTACTTTTGTCCAAAAAGATGCGGCACAGGCCCCTCTGTGCCCGTAGAGGTCATAGAGCAGGCGACACTAGAAAGGCTGAGTCACATTAGCCTAAAGCCAAAGACTATAGAGTTACTCAACGCATATATAAGAAGGACGTATTTTGAACGGATCAAAACGCTACAGAAACGACGAGAGCATGCAGAAGAAGAGCTAAAGAAGCTCTACCAGTTTCGCCAAGCACTAATCGAAAAGAATATTGCCGGCATTTACTCTGATGATGTATTTAGAGAACAGAATGAAGCTATTGAAGAAAAGATTAAGGATCTTCAATTAGCTAAGAGTGACGGGATGATTGAGAAATATAATCTGGAGGCAATTGCAGCGTTTCTCAACGAAAAGTTTATTGATCTGGCAAAAACGTACGAAGAGTCAACGTTAGACCAGAAGAAAGTATTGTTGTGTTCGATTAACCCTCAAGGATTGGTTTGGGACTATAAAGGCTATTCGAACACCCCAATCAGCCCATTTTATCAGAGTATTTTGAATCTTCAGAAAAAGAGCGTCTCATTTGGTGCCGAGGGCGGGACTCGAACCCGCAAGCCGGTTGAGGGCAGCGGATTTTAAGTCCGCCGTGTATACCATTCCACCACCTCGGCAAAAGATTATTCTGTCGCTGTTAGCTTAACATGCCAACGATCACCAATTTGTACAATTTTTCCAGGAAGGGCGAAGCCACTTGCTCGGCGAAGCCCACCACCACCCAAGGCACCCGCTAAAGCAGACACATCGACACTGTCTTGCTCAGTTCGCAAACTTGCCCGGATTTGGCCATCGTGCGTCTCGTAAAGCAACATTGCTGCTCGGCTACCCGGAACCGTGTTCAGTAAATTGACAATGCCTGCCACGTCTTCTTCGCTTGCTCCACACTCAGCTAAGTCAGCCTGCGTGAGTAGGCTAGTGACCATGCCATACTTTGCGTGTCGGGTGGAGCGCGCTAAGGCTATACCCCACAATTTAAGGGCTGGAACCGATTTTGTCAATTCTACATGCTCAGTAATGTCCCGTAGTCGCGCCCCAAGGTGCATAAGTTGGGCAGCAATCTTTAGCACAGAGTCACCGGTATTGGCATGTTTAAACGCACCAGTATCGTAGTAGAGACTCGTAAGCAAGCAGGTCGCCATGTTCGGCGTAATCGTTACCGGAAGCTGTTGGAAAAGTTCAAATAAGATTTCACCGGTAGCCGCTGCCGTGCCATCGAAAATCTTGATATTGGCCAGCTTATACAAATCGCTCTTCTGATGATGATCAATATGAACCACTCGCTTCTGGTGCAAGGCGAACTCTCGAACCCGGTCCGGGAAACCGGTACGTCGTAAGTCCCCGCAGTCCAAGACAATCATAACGTCATAATCGCCAGCAAGAAAATCAGACTGAATCGACTGAATGCCGGGCAGAAAAAGGAATGGCTTAGGGATGGCATCTCGCGACACACAGGTCACCTGTTTATCTAGCTGCTTCAGCGCTTCCGCGAAAGCCAGGCTACAGGCAATCGTATCGCCATCGGGTCGTTCATGCATAATAAGCACGAATGACTCAAAGCGATCGATAAGATCGATCAATTTCGCATAGTGCATCATGGCTTACTCGAGGACGTAGGTCACTCGATCTTCCTGTGGCAAGGTTGATCGCGTCACCTTGAGCTCTTTAACCATCTCCAGGGGACGACCCTCAACTTTTCGGAAGGGTTCAAGTGAAGTGTAGTACATGGGAATGACAATCCGAGGATCAATCTGGTTAATGGCTTTAAGCGCCGCTTCTGGACTCAGTACAGTGAGGTCAGGCACGTCCGTCTCATTGCCACCGACAGGGACGAATAAGATGTCGGCCAGTTCTACCGCCTCAAGCTCCTTGTCCGTCAATGTGCGATTCAGACGATCGAGGTAGAGTAGAAAGATCTCTTCCGTTCGAACAAGATACAAACCACCCTCAATACCTTCAATTTCAACGCCGCTCAAGTCATATTCGCCGGGGCCAGGAATGGTTCGATCGCCGACTGCCAATACTGGACCAAACTTGATCGTTGCATCTTTACTCTTAACGGTGAATTGACCTTGTCCTTGATGCGTAATCGTCATCATGCCTCCTCAGAGCACCTTAACGGTAGATTCAATTATCCCATATCTGAACCTGGAGTTCAAGAAAGTAAAAGGTTAAAACAAAAAAGCGCTCACAGGGAGCGCCTTCTTGTTTGGCTAATAATTACTTAACCAGTCGGAGAGAGATACGATGGGTATCTGGTTCAATCGACAGAATCTCGAAAGAGTAGCTCTTACCGACAGTGACAGCTTCATGTGGATCGGTAAGCTTGTCACCAAGCTCTGAGATGTGGACGAGACCGTCTACACCATCTGAAATGCGGACAAAGGCACCAAATGGGGTAACACGGGTAACTTCGCCTTCAATCTTGCTGCCGACAGCGAGTTCAGCCACTTTCTTCTTCCATGGGTCTTCGAGAAGACGCTTGATGGAAAGAGAGACGCGGCTGCCTTCAACACCGATAACGACAACATCAACCTTATCGCCGGGTTTGTAGCGCTCTTTAAGGTTGTCTACCTTCTCCCAAGAAACTTCGGAGATATGAACAAGGCCTTCAATGTCATCGATTCGGACAAAGACGCCGAAATCAACAACACCGGTTACTTCACCGGTAAGCTTTTGACCAACTGGAAGATCCTTCGCCTTTTCAACCATTTCAACGTTACCAGCTGCCTTCTCTGAGAAGATAAGCTTATTGGTAGCTTGATCAAAACTGAGAATTTTTACTGAAAGGTTCTTGCCAACGAGCTCACGAAGCTGGGTAACGATCTGGTCGCGATCACCTTCGGGTACTTTTGGATAGTGAGTTGCTGAAAGCTGAGAGGTAGGGATGAAGCCTTCAAGGCCTGAATAGTCAACCAGAAGACCGCCCTTGTTGGCATCAACAATCTTAACCGCAACAATTTCGCCGCCATCAAGCTTGTCTTTAACCGTTCGCCAAATTCGCTCACGGTCAGCACGTCGCATAGAGAGTACGGCATACCCGTCTTCATTCTCGAGCGTGATAATGTACACCAAGGCCTTATCACCTGGCTTCATTTCATGGGCATCGGTCGAAAATTCACGACCAGGGACCATGCCGACGGTCAAGCCGCCGAGATCGACCAAAATTTTGTTTCGTGAAACTGAGATAACCTCAGCCTCGATAACTTGACCTGCTTTAAAGGGAACGAGGTCAACCCCTTCTTCTTGGACGAGTTCGTCCATAGTGGTAACGGTGGCAGTATCAGCCATTGTGTGGACTCCTGCCCGGGTGTTCCGGGACTTTGTTTAGGCTCTCGGCTTACACGCGTTTACGCTTGGGACGAGGCAAGTATTTGTCATACGTTTCCTGACGTTTGATTTCCTCGCTGTGCTTCACCTTGACCTGTTTAAGGTCGCGGATGATGACACTGAGCCAGGCGAGAAACGCAAGCACCAGGACATAATAGTAGATACGAATCGAAAGGAAAGGAATACCTTGATAGCGGAAGAACAGGAGAACAAGCCCAAGGAAACCTAACCAACGCAGCCATTGTCCGATCCGATTCGACCAAACAAATCGCTTACCAATCGGCGTAGCCAGGATAATACCAGCAAGAAAGATGATACCAAAGATGATCAATACCGGCCAAGTAAACTCAAAGTTATAGGTCGGTCGTGGATCAAGCAAGTATTGGAAATCAATGAGACGCTGGAAATCTATCATGGCTGTAAAATTCTGGTGGACGTTGAGGGATTCGCCCTCTGGGCCGGGGCGCTGCGCTTGCTCGCGCCCTTCGAACCCACTTAGTTAGTTCCCCAGACGTACGCCACCAAATTGACAGTTAGTAACCTACGTCTGGTGGACGTTGAGGGATTCGAACCCCCGACATCCTCGGTGTAAACGAGGCGCTCTGGCCAGCTGAGCTAAACGTCCATGGTGCCTAGGGTCAGAATCGAACTGACGACACGAGGCTCTTCAGGCCCCTGCTCTACCACTGAGCTACCCAGGCAGATACCCTATTCTTTGGTGCCGCGGAGAGGAGTCGAACCTCCACGCCCTTGCGGACACTAGCACCTCAAGCTAGCCTGTCTACCATTCCAGCACCGCGGCGGATTAAAAAGAATAGTGGTTAACGAGATAATTTTACCCTATTTTCAGCTTCCCGTCAAATGTTTGACAGATAAGAACAGAGCAGTTACAGTGGGGCTAATCAAAACAGTCATTAAGCTGAAAGGATCACGTCGTGAAAGATAGCCGTTTGGCCAAATTTGGGCCATATCTTATCTTCCTTGCCGCCATGCTCTGGGCAACCGATGCCCCATTTCGCGTCCACCTTACCAAGGACCTACCGAGCAGCTTTATTGTACTTGCCGAACACTTTGTTGATGTCCTGGTTGTTGTTCCCTTCCTTCTCATAAATTACCGAAAGCTTGCCGGACTCAAGGTAAAGCAGTGGCTCGCTGTGTTGGTTATCGCTATTGGCGGTTCGGCGCTGGCGACCTTTGCCTTCACTCAAGCATTCACACTGGTAAACCCATCGATTGCCATCTTGCTTCAAAAGCTTCAGCCCCTCATTGCCATCAGCCTTGCTGCAAGTCTTCTTCAGGAGAAAACTAATAAATACTTTTGGAGCTGGGCCGTCTTGGCTCTTGTCGGCGCCTACGTTATCTCGTTCCCTAACATTATTCCTCAGGTATACGCTGGAGAACAGTTTAATCCAAACTTCCTCGGCATCATTCTTGCGCTAGTCGCCGCTGCCCTCTGGGGAGCCTCGACCGTTATGGGTCGCTACATGTTAAGCGCTGTCGATTTTAAGATGATGACCTCACTTCGTTTTACCATTGCCTTCTTATTCTTGCTCATCTGGAATATTGCGAATAACAACATCCAGGCCATCAACACCATGACTGGAAAGGATGTGCTGTACATCACCATTGTAGCTATTGCCTCGGGTGTTGTCTCACTCTTTATCTACTACCGCGGTCTCCAGTTTACTAAGGCTTCAGTTGCTACATTGTTAGAACTTGGCTTTCCGCTTGCCTCAGTTATCATCAACGCCATCTTCCTCAACGCCTTCTTGAGTCCCATGCAGTTGGTTGGCATGGCCCTCCTGCTCTTCTCAGTTTTCCAGCTTTCTAACTTGAATGCAGCTGAGAAGCCGGTGCTCAAGCCAGCTACGGCCTAACTAGTACCCTATAAACGCATCGAACCCCGGTCCATCAGGTACCGGGGTTCTTTGTTATGTTGTCGCTCTCGCGAATGTTTTTATTGATTTAAGCGGTGTGGCCTATTGTCTCAGCGTCTGCCTTGACTTCCGGCGATCTCACTCGCTGAGCACGTGCTTCGGCAGTCTGCCGAGCGCGATCAGCGTAGTAATCGTCCATTCCGTCGAGCACTTCTGTGGGTGACTCATTGTGCACTGACGGATCTTCTACTATCTCCTTACTCACTTCTTGTATCCGATCTAGGGCATCAGCCCGATGACTACTAGGAGCCTTGGAGCTCCTGCGAACGTGCTTCGACGCGCGACCGGGCCTCAGTCGCCTTCTTAACGGCTTCTGACCGGCGCTTTTCGATAAGGCGCCGTACGCGGCGATCCTTCGTACCGAGAATCTGTACAGCCAGCGTGGCCGCGTTCTCGGCGTCGTTGAAGCCTACCGTCGCCACAGGAACGCCGGGCGCGGTTTCCAGCGTCGAAAGCAGGGCAGCGAACTCCGCGGTAGCAGAGTGCTCACCCGACGAGCGTAGAGGCAGACCGATGACCGGCAGACAGGTGTACGACGACACCATACACGCCAGCTCATTAGTGCCACCGCTTCCGGCCACGATCACCTCGAATCCTTTGGACTCCGCTCCCTGTGCGTACTCGCGTACAGCGTCGGGAGTCCGGTAGGGCGAGATCGCCGTCATCTCGAACGGCACACCCACTTCCTTCAATGTTGCAGCAACCTGCTCCATGAGCTGCAGATCCTTTTCGCTGCTCATGATGATACCGATTTGCGGCACTCTTCTGGCACTCATCTTTTCTTCCCCATAGCGATCAGCCGACGATCGGCTCTCAAGATTGAACGGAGCATCCCATATGCACCATACAAATTGAGAGCACGACACTACACCAATGTGCACTGTTGTGCTCTCAAAACAAAACTACTTCCACTCTTTTAAGGCACGCTCATAGACATCGGGCGAACCGATATCAAACCACTTTCCTTCAAATAGGTAGCCGGTGAGCTTTCCGTCTTGAGCAAGTGCCGGAAAGACATCTTCCTCGAGCATGGAAAAACCACCCGATGGGACATGACTATAAATCGCTGGGGTAAGAATTTGCACCCCGGCGGTGACTACTCGGGAAACCGAGTCACTATTCTTCGGCTTCTCAACTAATTCAACAACCTTCTGACCACTCATACGAACCGCCCCATAGGCAGAAGGATCCGGCACTGAAGTCAAAGCAAGGGTAGCGACTTGGCCAAACTGGAGATGGTAATCGATAAACTCACGAAGGTTAATATCAGCCAAGACGTCACCGTAAACCATGAGAAACGGTTTCTCTTCAAGAATTTGCTTGGCAATGCGTAGTGGACCAGCCGTACCAGTCGGCTTCTCTTCCTCAATGTAGCGAATCTTCATCCCAAACTTTGAGCCATCGCCAAAGTGCGTTCTAATCTGATCGCCGAGATAGCCAATAACCATCACAATATCTCGGATATCAGTCGAACGTAGCTGTTCAACGATATACTCAAGAATAGGTCGACCCTTTACTGGCAACATCGGCTTCGGAATCTCGTAAGTGTACGGACGCATCTTAATACCCTGACCAGCCGCCAAAATAACCGCCTGGGTAATCCCAGGGGTCATGGCTTTACTAATGATCGTCTCGATGGCGTGAGATCGATTACGGACAGTTACGCCGTCAATCTGCGAATCTAAATAGTGAATGACATCCGGTCGAAGAGTGATAGTCAGCCGTTCTCGTTCCATGTGTTGTGCTTCCTTTATGTCTTAATTCTTACGTTATCATACAGCATCATACTATCATGTCAAATGGGGGTAACTAAAAAACCGGCCTTGCGGTCGGCTTCTTGTCCTGTAACTGGTGCCGCAGAGAGGAGTCGAACCTCCACGTAGTTGCCTACACTAGCACCTGAAGCTAGCGCGTCTGCCATTCCGCCACTGCGGCACACTAATTTATGACTTTACGGTATCAACAGGTTTATGTCAATTAACTTTCGCTGCTCTTCTGCTTCTTTGCCTTCAGATACCACTTCCAAACTTCCGCGTATCGATCGGCAGGGACAGCACCAATGCCTTCGCTTTGCCCTTTAAGGCGGTCAGAAACAGTATACTTAAAGACCTGCTTAGGGTAGAAAATAGCAACATTATCTTTAGCTAGAATGTCCCAGAACTCTTTTAGCTTTTGCTGGCGAGTTACCTCGTCAAGACTTTGTCGCGATTGCTCAATTAGCTTATCGGCCTCTTTACTGTTGTAGCCAGCATAGTTCTTTCCTGGCTCAATAATCTGAGAGGAGTGCCAATAGGGATACGGATCTTCATCGTAGCCGTAATTGAAGGTAGTAACCAATAGATCATAGTCATCAGTTGCTAGAACGTCACGAGCCAAGGCAATTTCGTTCAAGCTCTTGATCGAGACATTAAGGTTTAACTTCTTAGCGCGTTTGGCAAAATCGTTTGCGATCTCGAGATGATCAGGTTCTTGACTGGTAGCAAGGGTGACGGAAAGCGGCTTATCGAGCTTTTGATTCTTAATAACCTTTTCACGCAGGGTCTTATCCTTAAATACCTCGCGTTCAAGGTTGAAGAGTAAGACATCTTGCTTCGTTAATTGCAGCTTACGGATACGCGTCCCACCGATTTGATCAATTGCGCGATCAGCACCCATAATCTCCTGACGCTGCAGGGCAGCCTTGAGCGAACGGTCGTCTTGATAGAAGCTCAACACTAACCGCTGTAAATTGGGCTCGCCTAAAACAAAATCTGGGTTGGCGGTCAACACTATTTCATTATTTGTTTGCTTTTCAATGATAAACGGACCCTGGCTAATAATGGGGTCGCTCGTAAACGAAAGTAACAGGGAGAATGGCTGCTTAAGTCGCATGATGAGCGTATTATTCTCACCTGTTTCGATAGTAATATTTTGCCAGCCAGGGCTTGAAATATACTCATCAGCAATCCGCTTCGCATCTACCGAAGGATGGAGATGGAAGGTGTAGACCTTTCCGTCTTCCGTAACTTCCCAACGCTCTGCCAAGGCACCTTTAATAGTATTTTCGTGATCAATATAAGTTAGTCCAATCTTTGTCAGTTTTGCGATAACTTGATCAATATCTGTTGATTCGGTACTGGCAATACCTTCGGCATACGTCCCGCCTTTAACCGGCTGGACTGTCCAATGTGCCGTAAATGACTGATACCACAAACCGGACGTAGCAATAATAAGCGCTAACAGTCCGATAAGCACTATTTTTTCATATCGAGTCAAGATCTTTGATAAATTGAGCAAACCGTGCGCAAAGCGCTGCAAAGTACTCATGAGCTCCTCGATTAAGAGGCAAGGATGTTGGCGACCGCGAGAACAATATAGATGATAGCTAAGGCTATCGTAAGATTAAATAATACACGCTCAACCCCTCGACGAGAACGGTAAACGGCACTACCGCCACCGAAGGCCTGGCCAATGCCGGCACTTCGCTGCTGAAGAAGGATAATAAGCGTTAAAATAGCTGAGATAACAATAGTTGCTACAGTAATCACAAGTTGCATACTGCTCCTTATGGATTGGAGGCGTGGGCGGGAATCGAACCCGCGAATAAAGGTTTTGCAGACCTCTGCCTTACCACTTGGCTACCACGCCAGAGTTCTACCAATTGTCTATGCGGAAGTGTCAGAGGCAACCCACAAAAACACTTTCAGCTGCGGGCAACTGAATATGCTCTCCAGGTTGCCGACACTGATCTATTCAGTATCGCCAATCTGGAGCGGGTGATGGGACTCGAACCCACGGCCTTCTCCATGGCAAGGAGACGTTCTACCGCTGAACTACACCCGCATTAGTCTTCGTCTATAAAAGTACGTTTTAAACAAGTAGTTGTTTAAAACTTGCTCCCATACTATAGCAAATGGTACAACAGATGTAAAGAACACAGAGGAGTTTTCTAACCTGTTAGTTAGCGTAACGCTTCGCATATGAGTTAAGATTAATTTAATATATACTATAGAATACTAGTAGTAAGAGGTGCATATGGCAAGACGACATCGACATAAGAACCGCGAACAACGAGTGGCGACTCATTCTAGCCCAGAGATTTCAGTATCGGAACCTGAAGTCGCAACCACAGGCTCAAGTAGCCATACGCTTGCCGAGCTAAGGCTCTCGCTCCTTACTAGTGGAGGGTTACTCATCCTGCTTATTGTCGCCTCATATCTCAACGTCCGTTATAACTGGACCGGCTCAACCGGTACCCTACTGTACGACCTACTTAATATTCGCTAGCCTGCTGCTATGCTCTCGACTGTCTCAACCGCAAGTTTAATCGGTTTAGACAGTTACCCTGTAGCGGTCGAGGTTGATATTGGGGTTGGTTTACCCTCATTTACTATTGTTGGCTTGCCAGACACGGCCATTCAAGAAGCGAGGGAACGGGTCCGCAGTGCCGTTCGAAACAGTAAGTATAGTTTCCCGACCCATCGTATCACTGTTAATCTTGCCCCGGCCCACTTAAAAAAAGATGGTGTGCTTTACGACTTACCGATTGCCGTAGGTATTTTAGCCGCCAACGAGATGATTCCTGCTCAGTCAAAATCACGCCTCTACTGTGGCGAGCTTTCACTCGACGGTAGCGTTCGTGAGGTAACTGGTATCCTAGCTATTGCCCTCGATGCAGTAAAAAACGGTTATACTGAGCTCTATATACCAGAAGGAAATGTAAAAGAGGCAGCAATCGCTGCGAGCAACGAGACGACTATCTACCCTGTCCGAAGTCTTGAGCAGCTGATTAAGCACCTGCGTGAGGAAGAGCTAATTCAGCCAGCCAAACCAACAGTGGTAGAAGACTATCTCGCAGCTGAACAAGACACGCTCATCGATTTTGCTTTCATTAAAGGTCAGGCGCAGGCTAAGCGATGTCTAGAGATTGCTGCCGCTGGCGGGCATAACGTTCTCATGTCCGGACCACCCGGATCAGGTAAGACACTCCTGGCCAAGACCTTGCCAACGATTCTGCCTCGCTTAACCGTTGAGGAAGCACTCGACGTTACCAAGCTTTACTCAGTTGCCGGACTCCTCCCTGAACAGGCATCACTCATCACGACCCGACCGTTCCGCTCACCACACCATACCGCCAGTGCCATTGCGATTATTGGCGGAGGCAGCACGCCTCGTCCTGGAGAGATCTCATTAGCACACCGAGGCATCCTGTTCCTCGATGAGCTCCCTGAATTCCCAAAATCTGTCCTTGAGGTCTTACGACAGCCATTGGAAGACAGAAACGTCACCATCTCTCGAGCAGCTGGCAATCTCCGCTTCCCTGCCGACTTTATGTTTATTGCGGCCTGCAATCCATGCCCCTGTGGGTTCTTAAACGATCCCGACCGACCGTGCGTCTGCACACCGACCCAAGTTTTGCGGTATCAAAAAAAACTTTCTGGCCCCCTTCTCGACCGAATCGACCTCCATCTCTCCGTTCCTAAAGTCACTACAGCAGAGCTCACCGATAAAGCAGATGCGGAAAGTTCAACAGCTATCCGTAACCGAGTTGAACAAGCCAGGAAAAAACAACGCGAACGTTTCAAATCGGCTCAAATCTATGCGAACGCTGAAATGCGTAACCAGCAGATAAAACAATTTTGCCATTTTGACAGCGCTACGCACACAGTGCTTAAACAGATCCTGGAGACATATAAACTATCTGCCCGGTCGTTCTTTCGTCTCATCAAAGTCGCCCAAACCATTGCCGATCTCGACGCTGCGGAAACGATACAAACACGGCACATTACCGAAGCAGTGCAATACCGGCATTTGTAACTTCTCCTAAAGCTCGCAAACAAATACCTTGCTAGCATAAGATCCATAAGGAGCAAGGTGATTCCATTACGCGACGACAAACGAAGCGGTCGCTTCCCTGTTCAGACCCTAACGCTCATTTTCTTTTGTGCTGCAGTTTTTTATTTTGAGCTACGATCAAGTACGCCGATGGAGATCTTTTCGGTCTTTGGCCTTATCCCATCAAACGTACAACTCGCTGAATCATCAAGCCTTCTACCGTTTATCACGGCTATCTTTATCCACGGCAGCTTTATTCATGTTGCGTTGAACATGTGGTTTCTGTGGATTTTTGGTGACAATGTAGAGGCTGCGCTGGGCACGTGGTTTCTTCCTGTTTTCATTATCGGTGGCATCATTGGCAACGTCATCCAGTACCTCACCATGCCAGACGGTTCTATCCCAGTTATTGGCGCATCCGGGGCAGTGGCCGCCGTACTAGGTGCCTACCTCGTTCTGTTCCCTAAAAACAAGATCATCACGGTTCTACCCCTCTTTCTTGTCTTCCCTATCATCACTATCCCCGCTACCGCAGCGCTTGTCATCTGGTTCTTTACCCAATTTTTTAACGGCTATGCTGTCATCAGTGCCAACGCCCTAGAGCTTAAAAGTGGAGTCGCCTGGTTTGCGCACGTCGGCGGCTTTGCCTTTGGCCTTGCCGTAGGTTTGATTCGTGCGATAATAAGCGAAAGGATGATTCGTTCTCATGCAACAACAAGAAATCACAACGCATCACTACCTTCTCCGTATCGAACGTGGTGAAGAAATTATCCAGACAGTAACTACGTGGTGTAAGGCCAACACCGTTACTTTGGCTGAGTTTCGAGGTATCGGTGCCGCCGAAAATGTAGTATTAAGCTCGTATAATCTAGAGACAAAGCAGTATGAACAGAAGGCGTATCCCGAGAGTGTAGAAATTGCGTCGTTCACTGGGAATGTAAGTCTCGTTGATAATGAACCATTTTGCCACATTCACGTAGTAATTGGCATAGATACACTTGAGGCAAAGGCGGGACATCTCCATTCAGCTACGGTCTCTGGCACAATGGAGATTTTTGTAACCACCTATCAAACCACCGTAAGACGGTTGCCAGATAGCGAAACAGGCTTAAAGCTGTTAGACCTGTCGGAGACGATAATACATGAATAATTAAAAGGAGCCACGATGAATAGACCGGTACTTATAGCTGTTATTGTTATGCTTATTGCCCTAGGCCTAGTTTTTGTCTTCGGTAGTCGGAACAATACGAAGGATACTACAAATACACCTGCCGAAGATGCAAGTGGAAATACACAACTAACGGCCGGCGAGACTCCAACCGACACAAGCAGTACATTACCTACCAATGCCGACACCGCTACTGAGGCGATAGTAGTACGGTATACAAACACTGGCTACGAGCCAAAAACAATTACCGTACCCGCTGGAACTACCGTTACCTTCAAAAATGAAAGCACGTCAAACATGTGGACCGCCTCAGATCCTCACCCGATCCATACAAAACTCTCCGCCTTCGATAGTGATAAAAATATCGCACCAGGCCAATCCTATCAGTTTACATTTACTAAGGCTGGAAATTGGACCTATCATAATCACTCCATCCCGAACCACACTGGAACAGTTGTAGTTGAATAAATAAAATGCCTCCTTATGGAGGCATTTTTAGTATCCTGGGAAATCATCGCGGTAGATCTCAGAACGTGGGATACCAAGCATGTGAAGTTGCTTAACAGTTGCCTGGACCATCGGCTCAGGACCGGAAATATAATATGCTTTTGATTTGTAGTCTATGAGGTTATGTTTTATCCATCCAGCTTCGATAGTAGCAATACTGGCCGAAGGAACCTTGCCAGTCTTTTCCTGCACAAGATAGTAACTGGTGAGCCCAATAGTCTTCTCTGCTCGCTTAAAGAGATCAGTAAAGACCAGTTCCGCATCAGTTCGAGCACTGTAGACGAGTGTGATGCCCAATGGTGATTTTGTCTCAACAGCATGAGCAATCATACTCCGGTATGGCGTGATACCAATGCCACCTGCAATCAGTACGATTGATTTAGCGGAAACCAAGGGCAAGACGAAATCTCCTTCGAGATGGCTAACCATAATACCGTCACCTTTTTTAAGTTTGAGCAGTGCTCGCTTAAATGAGCTTGGCTGTTCGGCTATTTTTGTAACGAGTAGTAGATGTTTTTCGGTCGGTGATGAAGCTATGGTAAAGTAGCGGCGGGTTCCTCGTGTATCTTCAGGATGATGAGGTAACATCCACTCAAGATACTGGCCTGCCTTGTAATTGAATTCTTCTGGTTTCTCAAATGTGAATGCATAAATATGAGGAGCAAGTTCTTCCTGCTTGAGTAAGGTTATTCGGTAGCGTGAGCTCATTTGGGTAAGCCAAGCAAAGATATTGCCACCCAAAAGAGCGAGTTCAAGAGTATAGGGAATAGCGGAAAAGATGGTCTGTGAAACGAAAAGAAGCACTCCAACCAGTACGCCATACATCACCCGATGATTATTCCGTGCCGGCGTAGTAAGCGGTTCGGGAAGCATAATAAGACTAAAGAAGATAATGGCGGTAGTGGTAAGGATGGCCCAAAGACTCACAAGAGTATCGATGATAGAAACGCCAGAGACAGCAAGTTGAATCGCCATGAGACTCAAGTACGTTATTAAAAAGCTTAGAACAACTGACAAACGACGTATACGACTGATAATAAACCAGCCACCAAGAATGGTGAGCGGAAGCAACGGCAACTGACCAACCCACCAGCTCGCGCCTTGATGCAAAACAACCGCGGACAAGACCACCGCAAAAGCAGCTGGGTTAAAGATATGCCGAGCCTTCGGCGCCAACAGATACTTCGACCCCATGGCGACGAACGACAAAAAAGTAAGAAAACCAAGGTTGGATAGCAAGGCAACAGGGCCGACGATGAGCGTTAAAATATGTGCCGTGATGTACTGTGACTCGAGATTGGGCGTCACACGAAAAAGCTTGGCAAATAGTCGGTTAAAGATGAGACAAGTCGCTACAAGGTAGAGATTATTTACGACCAACTGCCAAGGGTCAATACTGATAACGCCGATCAATGCAAGCACGAAAGCCAGTCCAAGGTGTACGATCAAAAAGTACATCATCTGCCGATACATTGTTTGACGACCGAGAGCTACCATCATTTTTTGGATCATAAGCTTCTCCGCTTCTGGCTAGGACATAGTACCAGCCATTAATCCTTAGCCGTATCGTACCCGTTTTCCACTACCTTGAACAGTCTCGACTTCTCGATAGGAATTGGTTAAGATATGGGAAAGGCGGTTTCTATGTCACACAATGAACTCTCACCTATCGAAAAACAACGGCACTCTGCCGCTCATCTCCTTGCTATGGCGGTGCTTGAAAAGTATCCACACGCCAAACTTGGCATAGGTCCGGCAATCGAGAATGGCTTTTACTATGACTTTGATCTACCAGAAAGCATCTCAGCCGAGGTCTTGCCAGAACTCGAAAAGACCATGAAACGATTGATAAGTGAAGGTCTAGGTTTTGAGCGTAGCGAATTAGGCATAGCAGAAGCCACTAAGCACTTCGATAGCCAACCATACAAGATTGAGCTTATTGCCGATCTAGAAAAGGACGATCATACATCAGTAAGTCTTTATACGACTGGCACATTTACCGATCTCTGCCGTGGTGGGCACGTAGAGTCAACAAAAGAAATTAACCCTGACGGTTTAAAGCTCATGAAGGTTGCCGGCGCCTATTGGCGTGGTGATGAAAATCGCCCAATGCTCCAGCGTATCTATGGAGTACTCTTTGACACCAAAGAAGAGCTTGAAGCGTATGTAAAACAGCTCGAAGAAGCAGAGCTGCGAGACCACAAGCGTTTAGGTAAAGAGCTTGACCTTTTTGCCTTCTCTGATTTAGTCGGTGCCGGTTTACCACTCTGGACTCCTAAAGGCGCTATTCTTCGTAACTTACTCGATGACTACGTTTGGTCGCTTCGCAAAAAGAAAGGCTACCAAAAAGTTGAGATTCCTCACATCACCAAGAAAGATTTGTACGAAAAGAGCGGTCACTGGCACAAATTTTCTGAAGAACTCTTCCGCATCAAAACTCGGGAGGGTCACGAGTTTGCGATGAAGCCTATGAACTGCCCGCATCACACGCAGATTTTTGCTCGTAAGCCCCATAGCTACCGCGAGATGCCCGTTCGCTATGCCAATACCACCATGTGCTACCGCGATGAACAAACGGGTGAGCTTGCTGGGCTATCGCGTGTTCGGGCGTTTGCCCAAGACGATGCCCACGTCTTCTGCCGTACGAGCCAAATTAAAGACGAGGTAAATGCTATCTGGGATATCGTAGAACAGTTTTATAAAACAGTCGGTTTTTCTGAACTGACGATTCGGCTCTCCCGCCGCGACCCCGACCAGCCTGAAAAGTATCTTGGCAATCCAGAGGATTGGAATAAGGCAGAAGATGCCCTTCGAGAGATTATTACTTCACATGACAAAGAGTACGTGGATGGTGTAGGCGAAGCTGCCTTCTACGGTCCGAAGATCGACTTTATTGCTCGCGACGCTATCGGCCGACAGTGGCAGGTAGCAACGATCCAGCTCGACTTTAACCAACCAGAGCGCTTCGACCTGTTCTGTATCAACGAGAAGGGTGAGGAAGAGCGAGTCACCATGATCCATGCCGCAATTATGGGTTCGATCGATCGCTTTCTGTCTATTCTCATTGAGCATCATGCTGGCGCTTTTCCGGCCTGGCTTTCTCCAGTTCAAGTAACCATTATTCCTGTTTCCGATAAGTTTAATGCCTATGCTACCGAACACGTGCTTGAACCACTCCTTGGCTACGGAATCCGAGCTGAACTTGACGATGCCAACGAATCAGTCGGTAAAAAAATTCGTAACGCAACCAAGCAGAAGGTACCCTACATCCTTGTCATTGGTGAAAAAGAGATCGAATCAGGCCATGTTGCCGTCCGTTCGCGCGATGCCGGCGAGCTCGGAAGCCTGACTATCGAACAGTTCATTCACGACGGTTCGTTCATCCTTGTGGACTAGCTATGAAGTTCAGAATTGAATGGAAGTGGTACGATCTCTGGATAGGTGCATACTGGGATACAAAGAGTAAAACGCTCTATATTTGCCCCTTGCCAACACTTGTCTTACGCTTCGACTTTTTATCCCAAAACAAAAGATCCGCCTAGGCGGATCTTTTGTTTTAGTCTCGGAGTGTAATTACTCAGCAGATGCTTCAGCATCTTCAGCTGGCTTCTCAGTTGAAGCCTCTTCAGTTGCAGCGATAGCAGCAGCCTCAGCTTCTTCGGTCGTTGGCGCGAGTTCAGCTTCAAGCTCTTCTTCGCTTCGTGGCTCAGTTACCACGGCGATGGCTTCTTCAGCGTCATCGAGGATGGTAACACCCTTAGGCGCCTTGATGCTGGCCACGGTCAGTTTGTCATCAAAGGTAGCAAGTGAACTAATATCAACTTCAATCTCGGCAACGAGGTCTTGCGGGAAGGCTTCTACATTAACAACCGTTTTAGGAGTAAGAAGGTTACCACCAAGATCCTTTACGGCAGCTGATTCACCAACGAAGGTAAGTGGAATTTCGGTTTGAATTTTTTCATCAAGCTTCACTTGGAAAAGATCGGCATGAAGGTACTGGCCAGTCATGGGATCCATCTGAACATCGTGGATAAGTACCTTTACCGGCTGCTTACCAGCGATGTCGAGGTCAACCAAGGTGCTTGAACCAGCAACGTCGTAAACTTTACCAAACGTTTTGGCATCAACGGTAAGATGGAGGTTCTCCTTGGTATTACCATACAAAACAACCGGCAGTTGGCCTGCCTGTCGAAGCGTCTTAACTTTCTTTCCTACGACCTCGCGGGTCGTTGCACTAATCTGCGTTCCCATTAGACACCTTTCTTGCCCCATAGGGCCTTAAAATCACCATTAAAGGACTTGAGCGCCTGGTGAAGCGCTATGACATCATCGCCGTCCAACGGTGCTGCGGTATTGAATTTCGTTGGAACCGTTGAGGTTATCCAGGTCGTATATACCTGCGAGTGGTTATTCGCACAACTCGTTTGCAATATAAAGGTGTGATCTAAATAACCCTTGAAGCTAATTTCTTTCGCTTCAAAGTTTCGACCACATACGGGACACGTCATATGCGAGCGTGCCTGTTCAATCAATTGCTGGATATCTCCCATAAGAACAACCCTTCCTTAGCCAGATTCTACCTTATAGCAGGGTCATTTGTCAATGCAAGATAGAGTTACTAGCGGAGCACAAAATAGAGGAAAAGAGCAAAAAAGGCTACAGCAATAAGTAAATTGATGCCAATACCGACCAGCGAACCAATAAGGCCACTCGTTGCTGCTCGTACCGCCCGTTCCTGATTGTTATGTCGATAGTATTCAGCAATGAATATTCCGATAAAAAGTCCGATAATCCCGCCAAGTGGCGGAAAGAGAATAAGTCCCATGATAAGACCGAGCATACCAACCCCTAAACTTCGGGCTGCAGCGCCGCCATACTTCGCGCCAAGAACTCCTGAGAGATAGTCAATAAGCAGGGATACTAGCGCTAGGGCCGCTAGTATCGCAAGCTCAGTTCCCGTAAGTGCACTAAAACCAACTACAAAGCCATAGATAAGCGCCACGATAAACATGTAAGGCGTGCTCGGCAAGACTGGCATGACCGCACCAGCAATACCAGGCAAGAGTAGCGCACCAAAGACTATAAGAAGAACCGTATCTGACATAGCTTATTTATACCATATAAGCCACTAGCTTGTACTGTAAAATTACCTAAGGAGTCGATCCTGAACCTTGTCACTCGTTAGCTCACGAAGAGCATCCTTAGCAATCCATCTGGCAGATTTTGTTCCTTGAGCTTCAATGACCTGGGCCATTTTAATAGCCGCTGTATTCAACAGCCTGCTCCGTTTGCCAATTTCTCGCAAGGCCCAGTTCACCGCCTTTTTGACAAAGTTCCGGCCATCGCCAGCCCCTTGCTCTAAAAGTGGAAGCAATACCATAAATGTTTCGTCAGGCTCTGTTTTACTATGCCAAGCCAACTCTGCAAGTAACGCAAATCCCGCCCGTTTTTCAAACTCCGGTTCGCGAGTAACCCATTCCTTAATCTTCGCCACGGCATGTGGGGTTTTATCGAAGAGACTACAGGCCTGGTCGCAAAGGTCCCAACTATTGAAGTCCTTAACCCACTCATCCATCTGCTCCGGTGTCACTTGGATAGGATCATCAATAATAGCCGCCAAAATTCGCGCTTCGTGGTAACCTGTTTGCCAAAGTTCCAGCGCAAGGGCATGATTCTTTCGGTATGGTTTAGCCAGCCGCCTCAAGGTACTGACCGAAATACCAAAGGCCTTCTCGACAGTTATACCAAACCGCTTCATCCCCTCACGATTCCTCTCGCTGCCAAGCTTCTCTAATTCTTTAAGGATAAATTCAACTTCAGTCATTATTCCACCCCATAGTTACGCAATAGGTTAATCATAGCACGAGAGAAAGAGATCATACGTACTAGCATTGGCTACCATGGCTACATATCGTATAGTAAAACTATGAAAAAAGTTACTTTACTCTCTGGTGTCCTGCTCGTACTTGTCATGGGCGGTATAGGGCTAAGCTATTTCAAGACCAGACAGCCGACCCCTGACGCACAGCCAAGCTCTACGATACACAGTACATCATCAGTACCAAGCATTTCTCCAACGGCTTCACCAAACACCTCTACGAGACAGCTAAAGAGCGAAGAAATAGCTAACGTACATAGGGACTATGTCTTTTCTGCAACTGTACCCACGGACTGGCGGGGTGAAGCTGTAACCGCCATCGACGCCATCAATCTCTATGACCCGGGTGCCACCGGTGGTAACAATCTTGAACGATCGCAGGTATTCATCCGCAAGTTCTCCGCGAACCAGTTTCTCACCTTAAGTACCGTCACTATTCACAGCCGAAAAGAACTCACTTTAGCTGGTCGGCCGGCCGTTCAATATGACATCGAGAAAAAATCAGGTGTTACCGACTTCCCTAATCAACCAAGCTGGCGAAACCAGCGGCATATCGTAACAGACATACGGATAAGCGATACTAATCCTTCGGTCTTTTACGTTATTGCCAAACGGCCAGACCTCAATGAGGCGGCCTACCAACAGTTTCTCGATTCCTTCTCGTTGAGTGCCGAGACAGTTACTATCCAGCCCACTCCACCAGTCGATAACTTCAAGGACCGTATTACAAAGAAGAAGTTTGGACAGTATATTACTAAAGCTAACTCCCCTGTTCAGCCTGAGCGTTTCTCTGGATACCACACCGGTGTTGACGTCGAATTTACCGACGTTTCAACCGATGTTCCAGTAAAGTCTGTAGCTGACGGCACTGTCGTTTACTCCGGCACCGCTTCGGGCTATGGGGGCGTTCTGGCAATTCAGCACAAGATCGATGATAAAGATATTCTGGCGATCTATGGCCATCTGGATCCAAAATCTATAAAGCCAAAGGGCTCGACCGTAAAGAAAGGCGAGCAAATAGCCACTTTGGGCGACAATCAATCAACCGAGACCGACGGCGAAAGAAAGCATCTTCATCTTGCGTTCGTCAAAGGTTCGACAGTCAGTCTTAAAGGCTACGTCCAAACTCAAAGCGAACTTGATGATTGGATTGACCCGCTTACCTATTACACATTCTGAGAATCGACAGTTTCATCATTGTGAGCTAGGACAATCTGCTCATTTGGGTGGGTAGCATTATGCTGCTTAATGACTGCGTCAAGTGCTTCACGATATGGCCCAAGCTTGTCATAGTTCGTTCGCAAGTACTCTGCTGCATGTCGAAAAAATGTGTCATATTCCTCTGAGCCTGTTGGTTTTCCGAGAAAGCCGTAACTACAGATCTGACTAAGGTGGGGATCACGCATAGGACTTTCTCCGTTGCTACCACTACGCGGCCGTCCACCCTTCTCAATCAGCCATTTCTTATCGGCCATAACGATCTCCCGGGCCAGCTTTCGCTCGACAAGTGTCAGCATCTCTAATCTATCGGCTTCATCATTGGTACGTGGCTTTTGAAGCTCCGCTTCAAAACGGTGCAGGAGCTCAGTAGCAGTGTCGACGATTGAGCCACCTGAGGATCGATCTTCATGCTCCAAAGGCCTGCTGTCCACCACCTCTAGTAACTCTCCGGAAGGATTAGCCGCGCCAACATGGCGCGCAATTCGCGTTAATAATGGACCTTTTATTCCATCAATTGTCTGGCGTTGGATCCGGTAACGAGGATACATGTAATGCAACCATTTAAAAAGAAGTTCCTGGCGCGTTACCAAACCTTGGGATACATAAAATGAGAGGAAGAATAGCCGCTGAGCCTTATCGGGACTAAGCTCAACAATCTCTTCAAGAGTCTCTTCAGGAGCCTGTGGTTCATAGGGTATAGACGGTTTATTTTCCATAGTAGCACCTACCTTATTGCTTGGTTCCTTAACATTATGCTACTTTTTTACGGAATGGAAGAGATCATGCAGTGCAGCATCAATCTTGGGGTAGGCAAACACAAACCCATGCTCGAGTAGCTTTCTCGGCTCAACTCTCTGACTGTTTAAGGCTACTTCACCAAACTCACCGAAAAGCAGCTTAATCCAGGGTCGAGATAGATTGAACGCAGTAGGTCGAGACCAGAGCTTACCCAGGTCTGCAACAAAGTTTCGATATCGAATCTGGTCTGGCGCTACAGCGTTAACTGGACCTTCTAGCTCAGTATTCGTCAGCGCAAACAGATAGACGCCAACAACATCATCGATATGGATCCAGGGGAACCACTGATTACCAGTGCCAAGCAAACCACCAAGACCCCATTGATATAACGGCTTGAGAAGCTTAAGTATCCCATGATTACCCAATACAGGTGCGGTACGCACTTGAATCGTGCGTACACCCAAGCTATCGGCCTGTCTCGCTTCAACTTCCCAATCGATACAAACCTTTGCAAGAAAATCGTCTCCCGGTTTGGTAGTCTCACTCGCTATGGTTTCGCCCGTATCGCCATAATAGCCCACAGCAGAGGCAGTAATAAAAACAGTTGGTCGTTTTTTAGCAAGCTCAATCGAGCGCACAATATTTCGTGTTGAAAGGATTCGACTCTTGTAGATCTCTTGTTTTATTGAGTCAGTCCATCGTTGAAATATTGGCGTTCCTACTAAGTGAATAA
>CBINIT010000010.1:0-34213 GCA_966250865.1 uncultured Candidatus Berkelbacteria bacterium | reverse complement strand
AGTGGCCTATCTGGTTCAAGGTCAAACCTCTCCACATCAAGTATTACATTATCACCGTTATCGGTAGCCATCACCACGGGGATATTTCGTTTTCTCGCTTCGAAACGAGCGTCAATTTTTAGCTTAATATCATCCATCTCTTCAACGAATAGCGATAATTTACTGTCGCCTTCGCCAAAGAATTGTGCGATATTCTCCTGACTGAGGCCTTCCCTAAAGAGTTCAAAATGTTGATATGGGTTAATCTCATATATCCTTCTTGCTGCTCCAGAGATTTTCGATCGAGTCAAATCACAAACCGATGCATTAAGCCTATTTAGGTTTGTAATTGCCAAGGTGTCATTATCTGCAATTCTGAGAAAACCGCTTCCTCCCGAAAGTACTATTGAGTTTAAGGCAGAAGAGCCGACACTGAGACCTGCGATACCTATCTTAGCACCGTAGAAAAGTTCTTGTTCTTCGGGGGTTATCAAGTATTTATTACGAGCTGTGCGTAGCTTCTGATAATGCTCATTACTAGGCATGTGTACGAGAGCATTTCTCCATGGGTAATAAACCCATAGCCCAAAATACTTCATATCCTTAGAGCCTAACAACTTGGCTAGAAATACTTTATACGTTTTAGTGTACTCTGGCGAATTAGGAGCAATATAAGGAAAATCAATTTTAAACAAGTCTTCGATAGCCTCGGGAACAGCATCAATAACTTCGGCTATACGTCCGCTTCTATAGAGTAGCTCAAGTTCCTCTATATCTTGTTCTTTTGACAAATCAAAAAACTTTGGTGAGTCAGCTGACTCATCAATTTTCCCTATAAGATCAAAAAACGTCATGTCTTTTTGTTCCATTTGTGTTTGATTGTAAATTGGAAATTTGGATCGTTAAACTCGAGTAAATGGATGACTGGATTAGCTTTATGTTTAAGCTCTTCGTGAAGTTTACGGTATTCACTGTTGTTGGTTTTTAGGCTCGTGAGAACAGAGTGAAAGATAATATCTTTAAGTTCTTTCTTGGGCGTAACCCTATTCTTAAGCTCTATGAATATATGGAGACTTTGCTCCTGACTTTCATCGTCAAAGACTGTTTTGACAACAAATTTACCCGTAATATATGCCTGGAGCTGGGAGATCTCAAGACCATACTTAATGTTCTCAGGATAAACATTCAATGCATAAAACGTAGTCGCTACATCTGGCCTACCGTACAGAGCAATAAATGGCAAGGCCTTAGAGACGGTTAGTTCTCTAGGTAGTTCATGGCCGGCATCAGTCAACGTCTTATGCATCTCTTGCCAAGTAACAATCTTGCCCCGATCTAGGATATTGTAACGAATCAGCGGCAGGCTATTTCTGACAGTAAAGAGAATTTCGCCACTCACTTCCTCAGTATATCTTTTCTCTGGATTGTACTGAACGAGTGATGGGGGTATCTCAGCTTCGGGAAAAATAGATTTAAGAAGCTTCTTGTCCTTATTCAAAAGCTTTCTAATATAAACTGATAAGGGCGTTTCTATCCCCATAATTCCGGCGTCTGCAGTACCGTATATGGTCAGCGCGTTATGCAAGTCGTTCTTTTTCCCTATTTTAGACAATACATAGTCACGCCATTTTTCAGAAAACGTCTCACCTGCAAAAAGCAGTTTGAGGTTATATGATTTAAGGTTCATTCCGTCTTCAACCGCTGCGTCAACAATATCCTTAACTAGTGGTGGGTAGCCCATCAATATAATCTGGTCGAACTCACCACCAATTCTTTCGATAATACGCAGAACCTCGTCTTTGTTGATACTGGGAGTTATGGTTGTAATTTTATGTCCCTTATCTGCAAGTCCCAGCATTGCAGAATACATATACGTACCTGCAATCCAGGTGCCCATCGCAAAAGCAACGATTGCTAGTGTATTTTTTTCTCTAGTATTGTAACTATTTGTAAAAAGATCTTCGAGTAGGTCAACAGAGTCCTCAATGCTCTGCGTTCCTCGTGGCCAAAAGGTAGGCTTCCCACTTGAGCCAGAACTCATTGATATAACCCTAGCATCAGCCAAGTCTCCATTCCAAATCAGTTCTTTAAACTGATGCATCTTTAGGTAATTCTCTTTAGTTATTGGAGGGATAGTCTCAAAGTCTTCCAAGGTTCTTATTTTTGAAGCATCAATACCGTTATGAAGTAGGAAGCTACGATAAGCTGGCACATTCTTTGCGGCATCCTTAAAAAGACTTAGTGCATTAGTAAAGCCTTCGCTAATGTCCCTACCCTTAGCGGAATTGCCGGCTCTGAGTATGTGTTTCAGCATGTGTATATTGTATACTATGCATACAAGTCTGTCACGACATCTAATTAGCTTTTAGTGGTATACGAAAAGGATACTTAATGAAATCGGCACTGATTCTAGGTGGAAACGGATCAATTGGGCGATTAGTAGGCAAACATCTAATAGGGCGTGGTTATCACGTTACAGCTGCTGACATAAGGAGCTCTACTGGCTCAGTTATGACTAACGATGTTTTTCTTGACATAAGAGACGACTCATCATTAAGCAGAGTTTTTCAGCAATCGCAGCCTAACGTAGTAATCAACGCAATAAATACTGCTACGATATTTTCAGAAAAATCTGGCCTTGGGTACAGTTCGTTAATTAGATTCTATTCAAGGTTATTCAGTGAGCTAAGTAATATCAAGCACCCCGTTCATTATGTAAATATAGGAACTACTGGTACCGGCGGCCTAGGTTTCAACGTACCGTTCACGCATGGCGAGTCAATAGAAGATCTACCTCTAATACATAAAGCTGCGTTCGCTGGGATCGGAACGGCTCTTCTCTTGCTATTTTCTAGATCCTTTACAAACGGGACGAGGATCTCCGAGCTCAAGCCTGGGCTAGCCATCTTTAATAAGGATGCGATCAAAGTAGATTTTGCAGGGCAAGAGATTATACTAGCCGATGGCGGTGAGAACGGAAAATATTCATACGACGAGCTGGCAATACTTACTAAAATTATGGGTTTCACAACTGCTGAGAAAATCGCGGATCGGGTTATGAAGGTCCTTGACGGATTAGTTACAAGGCATGATATCTGTAGCTTCGATACTATAGATGCACTAAACCACAGTATAATCTCCCAGGAAGAGAGTGATAAAGCTTTATTAGAACAGCTGCTACTGCAATTAAAGAGTAGAAATGAAGTCCAGTTGATAACTAGCGGGAGCCTAGGGCCTCCAAGCCTCAGCTTACTTCTCTTTTTTGGCTATATTAGCACCAGGATTAAGCCTAGCAACAGAGACACATTTCATGCTGCACTTCGTGACGATAACTTATTGTTAACCATGAACTACATACGCAAAAACGATGCCGCTCAAGCACAATTCATAAGCAAAGGCCTCGTATACGATAAGTATCAAGAATTAGCAAGCTACTATCTTGGCTGCGATGAAGCATGGCAAGTAGCATACAATATCCAGCTCAGCACTGGATCATTTAAGCCCTAGTTTTTTAGGAAGTAAGAGGGGGGGCATAACACTGCTTCAAGAGACGGTAGGTAGCGATATCTATAACCAGCATCAAGTTACATAGTCGCTATGCATACCCTAGCTTTCGACTAGCCCTTATAAGCTAAATGTCCTAGCAAAATAGCCGTGCTCATAGTCATCGTAGTAGTTAAACAAGGTTATCAAACGTTCCTTCTGCAGTCGGACGGTAATTTCTCGTCGCACCTCATTACCTCCCCAGACTCCAAGCTTAACAATAATTTCTGGCTTTCCATTGGTAACACATATAATCAATTGCGAATCAAGTCCAACTCCTGCTATAGTATGAAGTGAAAGAGGGGAAGATGGGACTATTAAAAAAGGTTGAGGCTAGTCACATTGCTAGCGAGCACCCAGCACTCGGGAAGCTGCATCGACGGTATCACTGGCAAGAAACGGTCATTCGCTTAGCCGAAGCAACCGTTTGGATCGTTGTCCTTACTATTATAATAGTGCTTCGTAGGTTCCACGTCGGCGTTTTCAACGAAGAAAGCACCCTCTGGCTTGCCGGCGTCGTTATTGCCTTTGCACTACTCTATTATAGTGTGATCTACCGCTACTTTAATGACCGGCAGCGACACTACATTAAAGATATTGCCGATGTGATATTCATTGGTATCCTCGCTACGCTAGCTAAAGACTATAATATCTACTTCTTTACACTCTATATCTTACCCATCGCCGCGGCAGCCTTCGCTCTCGACATCTTAAACTCACTCATCATTGCCATCTTTGCTAGCTTGTTTATTGCTGGCAATCTCATTTTGAATACTCATTTCTTTGCGGTAGTGGATCCACTCTACATTGGAACATTCCAGATCTCATTCTTGATTCTCGTCAGTTTCTTCGCTCGTGCCTTGGCCATCCAACTGAGACACGAAAAAACAGAACGAACCTTTTTTGAGGAGAAACTACGGGAAGTCGATCAGAAACTTCACGATGTCGAGGCCATTGAAGGTGGATTTGTGGCCATGACTGCACACCAACTTAACTCGCCACTTTCAATTATTCGTGGGTATGCCGCTACACTTTACGAAGGCGACGCAGGCAAGCTTACGCCAAAACAGAAGCGCTACGTAAAGGAACTTCGTGATGGAAGTTTACGTTTATCAAATATTGTAGCTGATCTTTTGAGTATTACGCATCTTGATAAAAATGCACATAGCAGCCATAGGCCAATGTCACTCAACTCAGCAATCGAGGAAAGTGTACAATCACTACAAAATCGAGCTATTGCCGAAGACGTTGCTTTATTTGTTGACCTACCAGAGCAAGATATTAAGATTCGCGGTAATAGTGTCCAAATTGCCCAGGTTTTCAGCAATCTTATTGATAATGCTATAAAGTACTCAAAAAAGAACCAAAAAGAGGTAAGTATTACGATAGAAAAGCTCAGTAGAAAAGAAAAAGAGGTAGTAGTCAGTGTAGCCGACAACGGCGTAGGCATCCCAGAAAAAGAGCAGTCAAGGATCTTTCAACGTTTCTATCGGGCTACCAACAGTTTAGTTATGGACACGAGAGGCACCGGCCTTGGTCTCTACATTGCTAAACGAATTCTCGAATCCCATCAAGGTTCGATCAGCTTTACATCGATACCAAATGAAGGTACAGTCTTTAGGATACGACTCCCGCTCTATGAAACAACTAAGGGAAAGTGAGGTAATAATGAAAGTACTAGTTATCGACGACGAGAAGGCACTCCTAACTCTATACGAAGACAAGTTGAAGAGCGAGGGCTTTGAGGTAGTAACAGCGCCAGATGGCGAAGAAGGACTGCAGGTTGCCATTAAGGCCCAACCTGACGTGATCCTATTAGACATCATTATGCCAAAAATGAATGGGCTCGATGTGCTAAAGCGCTTCAAAAGCACACCGGAAACCAAGCACATTCCCGTGTATATCTTAAGCAACATTCCCGAAGAAACTATTCAGAAAGCTCAACATTTTGGTTCAGCCGGCTACTTCTTTAAAGTAGAAACTGAACCCAGTAAGCTTGTCAAACTTCTTAAAGACATCGAAAAAAACTTATAAGGATACGGATAAAAGCAGCGAGGCCGCTCCCCACCGGGAGCGGCCTTTGCTTTTTTTAGAGATGGGGAGCGAACTGCTCCTAGAACGACCGGCGTAATTCGAGCCGGCCGGAATGACCTTCGCTGCCATGCAGCCAGCGGAGGCCGAGCGTGGTGTGTTTACTGGCCTGAATTCGGACCTCCGGCCCGACAGAGGGATGGAATTCCTCCCCGTCTGGCTTGTAGAAGTCAGTAGCGAGACCCAATATCCACCGGTGATCCACGCGGTAGCCAGCAAATAATTCATGGCTGTGGAGCGCCCGATGGCCGTGGTGGCTCATCGGCACATAGAGGCCGACTTCACCATCGTAGGTAAGACGGTGGTGAGCGCCGTGGAATTCGATCCACGGCTCAACGTAGAGGTGGTCCTCCAGATCAGCCAGAAAGGCGCCGACTTCGAGAGTCAGTGCATGCGTGCGAAGCGCCGGGTAAAGGTACCCAGCCTCGATACTGCGATGCTCCTCGCCGTTGAGGTCGTAGCCCCACAGCCAGAAGCGATCAAGGCCAACGCCGATGCTGTAGCCAGGGCCACGCTCCGGCAACAGGTCGAAGCGAGTAATGACTTTGTGCTCGGCGCTTGACGCGGTGTGAGCCTCTTCGGCGCATGCCTGAGGCACCGCACCAAAAACAAGCGCCAGAAGCAGCAAAAGGTGCACTAAACGTCCCATTTTTTCGAGTCCCCCTGTTCATAGGTGCGCATACAGGCGCACAAAAAGACGTTCGCCGCGAAACACCCAAGTTCGCAACGACCAAGAAGATATCATTATAAACCTGTTGTGGTCAAGCCTCTAACCCTATTTTAAAATCAATCGAGATCTAAGGTGGGTGACTGATAGTCGAGAACCTGAAAGGAGCTTGTTGCACCACAATGATCATGAATAAGCGTCGAATAGTCAGCTAAGGCAGCTTCAATTTGCGGTCGGTCCGTAGACTGTAATCCCTCGATAAAGAATACGGCTCTGGTTGTCTGTGGGATCAATTTCGTCTTGTCCGACTCTCGCCAGTTCCATTTTCGGCACAGCACCGTCTCATCGTCTCGATAAATGATCTCCCCCTTGTCGGGCGAGTCATTATCGGTACTGCCGAGGGGGATAAATTCTTCATTGCCGATAGCCTCTGTAAGCCAAATATCGCCCCGTACACAGTCGAGGTCCTCCCCGCCGATTGGGAAGGTGTATTTAAGGGACATTGCATTGTAGAGGTCAACGAGGGGGTTAATAGCGGGTATCTGGCCGCCCTTTAGGACTCGTTTTGTCAGATTTTCAGCAGAGCAGCGGTAGTCGCCAGCTTTGAAGATTTTGTAGGCTTTTCGCCAGGCTTGAATGCTTGGGTGTTCGCTGAGCACTTGCCCTTCAAAACGAGTTCGAGTTTCTACCTCAACCTGGCGAAGAAGCGCTTCGATTTGGCCATCTCGATAGTTGTTGTCGATGTTCTCGGCAATAAGAACGCCGATCGTCGCTTCGGGGAATTGGGTAAAGATTTTTTGATCAATGTGTATTTTCATGTCTGGAGTATAACGAGTTCTTTATTGACAGGCAAGTAAGTGCCAGATAAGATATCGACATTCGCTGTGCGGAAGCTTTACTGACACGTGCAGCCGTTCCTCCGAAGGAGAAGCTGAGAGATGCAGAACGTACATCTGGTCGCCGGAGCCGCTTTCGTGCTCCTCGTAGTGGTTGGCGTAGCCGTGATGATCGTCAAACGGCGTTCGAGTGGAAGTACCAGCAAACCGAAACGAGAACCTATCATCCGGCGACTGCCTGAAACCGAGCTGAAGGCTTCGGGCTGGCGAATCAAGTCTGCCCCCAAGTCCATCCCCGGTGGGGTACGGGTTCAAATCGAAGCCTCAGACTTCCGCTATCCCAAGGTCCATGAGGCGGGGGAGGGCGACCCAGACTTCGCCATGTGGAGAGACGCGCTCCCGGGCGATGAACTGCGCTGGGTCATCGAAGTGAACGTGTTCGTCCTCCGCAACATCACGCAGCGCAAGGAAGGGCCAGAGGCGGCACTTCTCACCACGCCGGTAGGAGCGCCAGCTTCTACCTGATCAGCCCGCCAGCTCGGCGGTAACTGACAAAGAGGCCTCGGACCAGTACGGTCCGAGCGCCTTTTTGTTTTATTATGACCAAGATTAGTATTGACAAATTAACCTGTTAAGCATATAATAAGCTGTTTCTTCGTCGACCCTTGTCACAGTAAGGTTGTCAGAGCACAATCTCCTGAGGCAAAGGTCCTCAACTTCTGCTCCGCCAAAGCAGAAGAATCGTCAACGCCGATCGGCAATCGGCACGGGTTACATTATGTACCCAAGTAACAGGTCGTTGTGCATCGGAGCCGCCCTCCTTTTGGTGGTTGGACTCCTCATGAACATGGGTGGATGCGGATCCCGTCCGCAGGCCCCCGTCACTCCCGCCGCCACGTCCGCGCCGGCAGAGCAGCCGAAACGCGACTGGGTGACCGTCAAGATCCCCGCGGAGCTGCAGCAGCCGATCCGTCGGCAGCTCTTCCAGCTCCTCAAGCCGGTCTACGGCAAGGAGGGGACGCTCCAGCTCAAGTCCGGCAATGCGGTCGTGGCATTCGCCGGCCAGAAGAACGTGCCGGTGAGCTTCGCCCAGGTCACCCAGAGCGGTCTGAAACATGGCGAGAAAGTCTACCTGCTCGCCTACACCGATCCGCTGCCGGGAGAACCCGAAGGGGAGATCACTTCGTACCTCCAGGCGATCCGCCCGAAGGCCTGGAAGCAGTTCCTTGCCGAAGAGGCCACACAGCCTAAACATCCCCAATTCCGGAAGACAGATGAGCTGAAGAGCGAGGATGGTCGGGTGGTGGTCTGGACAGGCGTAGGAAAAGGTGAGCGACTGTTCGCCATCTTCCGCGACAAGGAACTCATCGGCCTGGTCCGTCCCAACCGGCGAGACAGAGCGATCAAGTGCTTCGCGATGGTCGCAGAGCCTGACGGTGGCCCCCTGGAAAAGCAACCCCAGGTGGGGATCATGATCCGCGACCCACAAGACGTCATTCACGCCCTCGGCGTCAACAACAAGGGGATGGCGGAGCAGTGTATCATCGGTAAGTGGGAAAACGGTGCCGTCGTCCTGAACGATGACGCCGCCAAGCTGCTTGCCAAGGCTGAGGCGGAAGCCACAGCCGGCCGGTAGCCCTCAGCGGAGGACTACCAGGAGCGAGGTAGTAGGTCCGTACCTACTACCTCCGCCCAAGAGCGTATTAGTACGCAACTAATGAACTCTTGTAGTGGAATGCTCCATCAAACAAAACTAAAAACACCCATCTTGCGATGAGTGATTTTAGTTTGGCAGCCCGGAGGGGATTCGACCTTTCAGGCCGGGGCACTGCGCTAGCTCGCGCCCGTTCGGATCCCTCCCCTATAGACCTTCAAAACGAAAAACAGCCACCTTTCGGTGACTATTCTTCGTTTTGGCAGCCCGGAGGGGATTCGAACCCCTGATTTTCGGGATGAGAACCCGACGTCCTGGGCCTCTAGACGACCGGGCCAAGCTGCGTTACATGGAAAAGTATAGCAGAAAGGCCCGAATTTCTCAAGAGTATTGCTACCAGGGTCGCCGCATCACCACCACGCTACTAAAAGTGAGGATGATAGCGATGGCAAATCCCACGAAAGACGTCCAGAGTGCCGGTGTAACCAGCTGATTCATATCAGTAAAGGAAAAGAATAAAGAAAGCAGCAGGAAGATACCACCCAGGACCCAACCCATGACGCTACCGAGCAAGAGGGCAACTGAAACCGCTGCCTGTCGGAGCATCTTCGCAAAGCGGAAATTAGCTAGAGACAGGAGGCCAGTTAGCCGACTCGTTGCGATACCAGTTAGAAGCGTCAGTAGTCTCATCGTCGTTCCCGTCTCCCTATCATCATGGCTAAAAGAAAGCCAGCCGCAGCGGCCATACCAGCCGTTTGCCATGGTTTTTCACGGGCATACTGATCGAGCTCTTTACCCTTGGCTTTAGCCCCTTCTTGGACTCGACTCCACTCTTCTTTTGCCTTTTGGCTTAATTCATCGTAATAGTCCCTTGCCTCATCGATATAATGCGAAGCTGTCTCCTCAACCTTTTCACCGGTCTGACCACCAGCCTTCTTTAACTGGCGCGTTAGACTTTTTACTTCGCCCCGAAGGTCATCGATCTCTTGTTCCCAATCACGTTTCATAGAACCTCCTCAATTAATCCCATTGATAATCCATCTCATCATAGGCTTCTTTTTCAAAAAGCTTATCGAATTCATCGTCGACTCGCTTCATCTCTGTCTCGCAGCAAACCAGTGGACCACCGACTTGGCTAACCGATACCACTTCAATTTCTGTCTGACAGTTCTGGCAACGAAATGCTGTTCCTTCAATTAACATACTGCTATCCTCCTTGCGCCTACGATACCCTCTGAAGGTGCCTTCGCCATTGGGCGATGTATACAAAAAAAGCAGCCAAACGCTGCTCTTTTTGTAGCTTAGCGCAGATCTAGTTGCGACTACGGAGTGTGTCGACAATGGGCGGAATAACCTGGAGCACATACTCAATATCGGCTTTGCTCGTTCGTTTACCCAGAGTAAAGCGAACTGAAGCTTGGGCTGCTTCACGAGAAAGACCAAGCGCCAGGAGAACGTGCGAGGGGTCTTCACTTGGTGTATCGCAGGCAGAGCCAGTAGCACAGGCGATACCCGCCTGGTCAGCTAACAAGACGAAGGCTTCGCCGTCGATACCGTCAATCGTGACATTTACATTATTGGGCAACCGCTTTGTAGGGTGACCGTTCAAATTAACATTTGAAATTTTTGCCGATAGTTCGGCAAAAAACGCATTACGCAATGTAGTCAGTCGTTCATTTTCAGCATTTTTTTCGTAGGCAACGAGCTCCAGCGCCTTTGCTAAGCCAACGATAGCAGGGGTATTTTCCGTACCCGATCGAAGGGTCTTTTCCTGCCCGCCACCATAGACGAGGGGGCGAATTCGAGTACCTTGTCGCACATAAAGCAAACCAATTCCTTTCGGACCGTAGATCTTAATCCCGTTAATCGTCATGAGATCGACCCCCAAGGCGCGAGTGTCGAGACTCAATGCTCCGGCCGCTTGGCAGGCATCGGTATGAAAATAGATGTCTTTTTCCTGACAAAGCGCGGCAATTTCAGCGATGGGCTCAATCGTTCCGACTTCGTTATTGGCATACATGATGCTGACGAGCAGTGTATCGTCCCGCAAGGCCGCAGCTACATCAGCTGGATTAACCAGTCCTTTGGAATCTACCGGAACATAGGTCACCTCGTAATCACGTGCTTCCAGCTCTTTGCAGACGTTTAAGACAGAGTGATGCTCAATAGCGCTGGTAACGATATGTCGTTTCGGAGATTGTGCCGCCTCAGCTGCCTTACAGACCCCCAAAATGGCCAGATTATTACTCTCAGTGCCACCTGAAGTGAAGACGATTTCGCTCGGCTCACAGTACAGAAGTCGAGCGATGGTCGTCCGGGCCTCTTCGAGGACTGCCTTAGCCTCTCGACCTGTTCTATACAGCGACGAAGGATTGCCAAAATCAGCCTCCCAGTACGGCTCCATAGCCGCCTTGACCCGAGGATCAAGATAGGTTGCCGCTGCGTGATCTAAATAGACTTCACGTTTTGGTTGTGACATAAACATCCCTCAGTAAAATGAAGAGGTTAGTATACCCGTTTTACAGGCAAAGGTAAAGAGTACTAGTCCTTTGCGTCAATGAGAACATTAGTCAGAAGACTGATAAGCCACAGCACGATACCGGCCCAGAAGGCAGCGGTAAAGTTGACTACATCAAAGCCTTTGACGATTGTGGCGACGAAAAGAATCATGAAGGCGTTGATGACGAGCGTGAAGAACCCAAGCGAGAGGAGGTTGATCGGCAGAGTTAAGAGCAGAAGAATCGGTCGAATGGTGGCATTAACCAAACCAAGAACCAGCGCGGTGATAAAGGCGGCATAGAGCGAGTCAACGACAAATCCCGGTACCAAGTAGGAGACCGCGAGAAGAGCTAGGGCATTGAGTAACCAACGGAGGAGTAACATGGCTTTAGTATAGTGAAAATCAGTCAAGAAAACAATGCACGATAGACCGCTAACAGGTTGACAAATCGTTCATTCTGTGTTATATTGTTTGGTCGATAAATAAGTCGTTGATCGGTCGCTTCCTGCGAATTTCCCCCTCCTTAATTCGCAGGAATGGGTCGATCAGCTGAACATCGTGTTCGGTTATCGGTTAGAACAACAGGCCACCCTGCCTGGATTTAAATTGCCATGAGCAAGGTAGTGATTGGGGTCCTTTTCAACATCGGACCCACCCCGCCGGTGGATGTCAATGAGTCGTGGCACCACGATGACGAGCGAAATGGCACGCGGGCTGTCGACTTCACGGTCTACGTGAACATGAACAGTCGCTGGAGCCAGAGCGTCACCATCGTGGACAAGCATGTCCAGCAAGAAGTTCGTCAGGTTGCTGGCGAAAGAGAGTTGGATACGCCTGAGCTGGACGCTATCGGCAATCAGCTGGCAGACCAGCTCGCCTATGTCCTGCACGGCGCCTCGATGGCGTTTGGCCGCCTCTTCAGCCGCTTCAACAAGCAGCGATGGGCAGACCTGATCGTCGTGACCGAGGACCCCGATGTCATGGGCGATTATACGGACTTCGACCTCCGTGTAGCGCTCACACTCAACGGGAACGCCCCCGAGCTCGGAACGCTCCTGTTCGACTGGGCAAACATGCCCAGGCTGAAGCCGGTAGTGTTCGCGCCGAAAGCACTCCTTGGCCTCGGGTCCGACATCGACCAGATCGCCCGGGCCATTGAGATGGCCGTCACCGAGGCCGTCCTCGCCGAGAAATTCCATCCGGCAGACTGCGTCCCGGCCTAAAAAAGCGGCCCGGGCCGCATAGAAAAACTAATTAGAACTGTGTTCGAACGCCCCCGCCGGGAACGGTTGGGGGCGTTCTGCTTTTAGAGAGCTACTTTGTCTTTTCTTCGTGTCGGATGAACTTGAGATACCCAATGACAAGAGAAACAATGAGACCAACGGTTACCACGATGAACCGATACTTATTGTCTTCAGCCATAAAGCCTCGAACAACGCTGTAGAGCAGAGTAAATACACCACCGAGCAGTAAGCCGTCTGAGATTAACTGGATCGTGGCAGTCAGCGTAAGGCTCACAACTAAGATGATAACGGCCGCAACCATGGCGATAATAGAAACGTTGCGATTATATAAGCCGAAGTCCTTCTGGTACTGTTTCTGCTCTTTATCGTACTTCTCTCTGGCTGCCTTCTGTGCTTCCGTCTCTTTTATCGTTCCGTCTGGACCAGGAACCGGTCGTTCCGCGGTGGACTCTAGCACCGTTGGGTACTCGGGCGACTTAGGCGCTTCATAAAACGCCGAAATACCAAGCCCGATGAAGAGAGCGACTAAAATACCAAGAAATAATGAGTAGAGAAATTTAATCATCATGGTTCGATCGTACCACGCGCTTGCTAGGGAAGCAAGAATAATGATGACAATTACTACAGCTATAGCGATAATTGTCATTGTAGCTACTTAGCAGCGAAGGTCAGCTTACGTTTAGCCATGGCCTGCTCAACCCGCTCTTTGGCGATGGCTAACCCAACTGATCGGGCATCGCGTTTTTCTTTTAATGACTGAGCCAGAATAAGCTTGGTATTCTTGACGATCTTTTGCTCAATGAGCTTAAACATCTTCTCAACACCGTAGCCTTTGTGCTCCGCATATGACGAAATAACACCACCAGCGTTGGCAATAAAGTCAGGGACAACCAAGATGCCACGGTCAGAGAGCTCACGCTCGATCTCTTCACGCATTGGGATATTCGCCCCTTCAACAACTATTTTGGCTTTAACGGTATCTTTATTCGTGTCGTTAATGACATCGGTTACCGTAGCCAAGATGAGTACATCGACGTCGAGGCCAAAAATCTCTTCTCGAGCAAGCTTCTTCGCCCCAGGATATTCCGCAACTGATTGACCATTGGCCCGAACGGTCGCTAGGGTAGACCCATCAAGTCCGTCAGTGGCGTAGGCTGTGCCCTTACTGTCGGCAACCGCAACAATTTTGGCGCCCATCTCTTGCAAGAATTTAAAGGCAAAGCTACCAACATTGCCGTACCCTTCGATCGCTACAGTGGCACCCTTCACTTTAATCTTCTTGAGTTCCATGGCAACCTTGGCGGCCTGTGCAACGCCGAAACCGGTACTACCAAGCTCGTGCGGCAGCCCACACTCTTTGGCAAACAAGCCGCGGCACAAATCCGACGGCTTGCCGGTTGCCGCTTTGAAGATATCAACTGCTTCAACAAACCAACGCATCTCTTTCTCGCCTGTGTTTACATCGGGAGCGGAAATGTAGCGCTTCACGAGCAATGGCTTTAAGGCACGGGCGAATGACTCAACATATTGCTGCTTAAGCTCCTCTGAACCACCGTTCCACACGATACCGCCTTTCGCCCCACCAAAGGGGATATCAGCCACAGCATTCTTCCAGGTCATGGTTCGAGCGAGTCGCTTTACTTCGTCAACGGTAACCGTAGGAGTCATGCGGAAGCCACCTTTGCCTGGACCCTTGGCGGTATTGTCGATAACCAAAAAGCCACGCATTCCAATTTTAGGATCGTAGACCTCAATAACTTGCTCAGGACCAAATGATTCGTGGGTTGTTACTTCTGGTTCCATGCTGCCTCTCTTTCACTGCTTGCAAAAAAAATCCGACCTTCTTATTGTACAAAGGCTTTTGTCATTTGCAAGGTGGAAAATTGCTAGACAGATACAATCCAGAGATTCATAAGCAGTAGTTCATTCACCGCTACATAAAAAAGACTCGGAAGAGTCTTTTTTATGTGCTGTGGTGTCGCAGCCAGAGGCGGGGGCCGGAGAGACGCTGTCCCTCTGGCCACCTTCCTCAAGCTCCCTTCGTCAAAAAGAGGCCATCCGCCGTCAGGCAGCAATCGTAGACTGCCAGTCGTCGGGTGAAGAACTCACCCATCACCGCAACGACGTGGGGCAGATCCGCTAGGTCGAGTAACTCGACCAACCGGGTGACGATGTCGCCGTGTGCATCCGTCAATGCGTCACGGTCCGCTACGACATGCCCCTCAAGGAACTCTCGATACCCAGAGAGGCGAGCGGACACTGGCAAGTGCCTGACCATTGTTTCAAAGGTCTCAGCAAGCACATGCTCGCGTCCGGCGATCGTAGCGAAAGAATCGATATAGGTACTACAGCACACCGTGCTGTAGGTGAAGTACTCCGTTACTGCCTTGCTAAAACCAACTTGTTCGCATGCCTGCACGACTGGACAACCAGCGTTCAGGAGTTCGACAAAGCGCTCAATCGGCGCTGTCTCGACTCCCGCCTGCTTAGCGGCTCGGAGCATCCAGACATAGTGCGGACCGTACGGACTCAGCTCATCAAGATGGACTCGATCTGTGAGCTCACCTTGAGCGAGGGTCATGACCAGGAGGAGTCGTTCGCTCCTCAGTTCCATGCCTGGCGCCATTGCTCGTACGGTGTGCTCCAGTACCGCGTGAAGATTGCGGTAGAAGCATATGGTGAAGAGCAGCGACGCCTGGATCATCGTGTCTAGACTACCTTGCTCAAAGCGCAGCGCCGGGTGGGCGCAGATGCCACTAACCGTTTCCACTAATCCGGGGAAACCGGATTGCTCTCGGAGCGAAAGGGGGAGTCGGCGAAGTGCGGGTATAGTTTCCATGGGGAGATACTCACCTTTGTATTGTTGAAGGGCGTGTTGTCTACCTGACAACAAGGAATCATAAGGAGTATACGGCAAAATAACAACAACTTTCAACAAAAATTGTAGAAATATAGGTATCTTTCTGGTATATTCAAACAAAGTTGAAGGGAGAGTTATGCATAACTTGCTTATTGAACTTGGCTTCAGTAAAAACGCTGCAACAGTATACCTAGCACTACTTGAGCTTGGCAGTTCAACGGTGACGAAGATTGTTGAACTCACCGATCTGCACCCCCAGCTCATCTATAACGCCCTCGATGAACTCCAGAAACAAGAGCTGGCCTTCTTCGCCACGGAACGAGGACGGCGCTATTTTCAGCCAGGACCACCAAGCACCTTAGTCGAGCTGCAAAAAAGTCGGCTGCAACAGATCGAGCACATCCTGCCGCAGCTCCTCACCAAATATCAAAAGGGCGAACAGCCGATGGTCTTCGTCTACTCTGGTGATAGCGAGTTTCGAAAGGCACGAGATCGAGTGATCCGCTCAATTCCTAAAGGCGACTGCTACTACGTTATCGGCTCAGGCGGGAAGAAGTTCCTTCAAGCCATGGAAGGTACCTTTCGCGAGAGCGAGGAAGAACGGATTAAGCGTGGCGTGAGAAAGCGGGTGATTGATTTCCGTGATACCAATGAATACGACGATCCCCACCCCCACCAGGAGGCACTGACTGAATACCGATACCTCAGCATGGAGGGCGGACCCACGTCGACACTCTTTGGCGGTGAGTACTTGCGAATCAACATTTGGTCACATCCGGTGCTCACCATACTGATAAAAAATCCGGTCCTCGTTGAAAGTTATAAGCGATACTTCGAGCTCCTATGGGCGCAAGGATCGCCTACACCACCTGGCCGATAACCGATATCCTACCTGTTTTTATAGCTAATTTGTCATGCCGTGTTCCAAGTGAGGCCTATCTTGTAGCCTAGTTTCATGGTACAGTAAGAAGGCAAGTTTTATGAATTGTGAAGGATAGCGATGCACTACTCAGTCATTATCCCAGCCTACAATGAAGCCGAGTCACTGACCCCACTTTGGGATGAGCTTTCGGGCGCCATGAAGAATCTCGGTGAGGCGTGGGAAGCAATCATAGTCGACGATGGAAGTACCGATACTTCACCTGATATCATCAAATCACTTGCTGACAAGCACAGTGAAATTACCAGTATTCGTTTTATTAAGAACAAAGGTAAGGCAGCGGCCATCCAGGCTGGGTTCGATGCAGCCAAAGGCAAGATTGTCATAACCCTCGATGCTGATCTTCAGGACGACCCAAGTGAGATTAAACGCTTGGTCGCCAAGTTAGAAGAAGGCTACGATCTCGTCACGGGGTATAAAGCTGATCGTCAGGACCCTTTTCACAAAACCATCCCTTCGTTCTTTTTTAACGGCATGATCCGCTGGCTGTCAGGCGTGCCCGTCCGCGATATTAACTCGGGGCTGAAAGTCTACCGAAGTGAAGTCACGAAAGAGATGCAAATCTATGGCGACCAACATCGTTTTATTCCCATCCTCGCTCACGCTGCTGGCTTCAAGGTTACTGAAGTACCAGTCAATCATCGACCCAGACAATATGGCAAGAGTAAGTACGGTTTTAGCCGGTTTACCCGCGGCTTCCTCGACATTCTTACCGTAACCTTCCTTACCCGGTTCTTAAAGCGGCCACTGCACTTGTTTGGCTCAATCGGGCTAATCTTCTTCCTCTTGGGCGTCATCTTCTCTGGTTATTTGAGCTTCATCCACTTTGCCTATGGCCAATCAATTGGCGATCGACCGTTGTTACTCTTAGGAATTCTCTTAATCTTAGCTGGAATTCAACTCATCTCGACCGGCCTTATTGCTGAGCTCCTGACATATTATCGGCAACAAGAGCTTCACCAACTGACAGCGCGAAAGGATAGGGAATAAGGTGAAAGGATCCTTCTGGCGCCGCATTCTTGAGATACTCATTCTCGTTGCCATTGGCTGGTACATTGTCGCGACACTTCGCACCAGCTGGCCAGTTGTTGTTAGTCATCTCAGCGAGGCCCGTTGGTCGCTGCTCGTTGCGGCGTGGCCCTGTTTTTTTGGTTACTTCATACTTCGTGGACTCGCTTGGCACAAACTTGTCGTGAGCCCCACCGAACAAGCCTTGCCTACCGATTCCGTTCGAACCTGGGTCACGTCTGAACTTGCCCGATATTTGCCGGGCAATGTCTGGTCGTTTCTCGGCCGCGTCTATCTTGCTGGCAAGCAAGGCATTGCCAAAGAGCGGGCTAGCCTCGGCTTGATCGCTGAAGTACTACTTCTTGTGGCAACGGCCGCCATTTTAAGTGGTGGTTTTTTTATTAATCTTCCTGAAAACTTTAACCCTGCCATTCGCTGGCTTGGACTCCTTTGCCTGCCAGCACTCGGCCTTATTTTTTGGCCAAGACTGCTTACACAAACCGTTTCATTTCTCATGAAGCGCTTAAAGAGAGAGGTGAGTGCAGTTCACATTGCTCACCACCAGCTTCTCACCGCTAGCCTCCTCCTTGGTCTTGCTTGGATTAGTTATGGCTATGGTTCATATCTTGTAGCTCTTGCCTTTGTTTCTAGCTTCACTGGCACAGTAGCCTGGTACGTTTCTGTCTTTATTGCCGCCTGGCTTGTTGGCTATTTAAGCTTTGTCACGCCCATGGGTCTCGGTGTTCGCGAAGGTCTCGTCGCCGCGCTACTCGCTCCGGCCATTGGTGCACCACTAGCGACGCTCGTTGCCATAGCCAGCCGACTTTGGCTCATTGTGAGCGAACTTTCATCGTTTGCGATTATTACCCTTCTTACCCGATGGAAACCGTTTACCAGACGAGTCAATGACTCCCGGTGGTGGAAAGAGTACTGGCCAGAGCTTACGCTCGGTCTCACGATTACCGCATTCATCCTCTACTTTGGCGTCTACACCTCATTACGTCATGAGCACTTTATCACGGCTCGCTTTGACCTTGGTATCATGGACCAGGTGGTCTGGAATACGGCACAGGGTCGGTTTCTCGAGCTGACAATGCCGACCGGTGCAATCACCGTCTCTCGGTTTTATATCCACGCCGATCCGCTCCTTGCATTATTTGCGCCACTCTACAAAATCGTCGCCTCAGCGCATATTCTCCTGTGGGGCCAGGTGATCGTTGTCGCCCTTGGCGCACTACCGCTGTACTGGCTGGGCAGGGAAGTGACGAAAAGCAAAGTCCTCGCACTCTTTGTCGCATTAGGCTACCTCTTCTTTGGACCGCTTCAACGAGCGATCATCTTTGACTTCCACTCGGTTACTTTAGCAAGCTCATTTATCGCCTTTGCTTTCTACTTTGCCTATAAACGAAAGTATCTGCCGTTCGTCATCTTCTCTTTACTGGTTCTCAGCACAAAGGAAACAATGACGTTCCTCGTTGCTGGCTTAGGTCTCTATATCGGCTTTAAACATAAAGACTGGAGATTCGCGAGCCTCGTCATTGGCGCTTCGTTACTCTGGTTTTACCTGTTGTTGTGGCAAATTATGCCTCATGCCAGAGGCAATGGGACGACCCATTTTGCCCTAGGGTACTACGGCTATCTTGGAGACAGTCCAGGAGAGATTTTGAAGAACCTCATCCTTCAGCCGCAACGCTGGCTGCATGTGTTACTACGGTCCGACCAAGCATTGTACTTGCTCTACTTCTTTGGACCAACGGCCTTCTTACCGCTCTTTAGCCCAGTTATCCTGCTGGCGTTACCCGAGTTTGCTATCAATATGTTAAGTACCCAGCCTGAGATGCATGCGATTATTTACCAATACACGAGCGCTATTACACCATTTGTGTTCATTAGTACTATCTTTGGTCTATCCTATTGGCAAAGGCGGTTAGCGACGAGATACGCGAAGCAAGAACAGAAAGCTAATCCTACTCGTGTCCTGGCGTGGACTCTCGCAACAACCACCATACTGGGGATCTTTGCCATGTCACCGCTACCCCTCTTCCGTTTTGCCGATACCCGTGCGTTTAGTTATAGCTTCCCTGGCGAAGCCGATCTGCGACGACTCGAGAAGCTCATTCCTACCGAGGCGAGCGTAGCGGCAACCAATAAACTGGCCCCACACTTTAGTCACCGAGAGAACATCTACCCAATCAGAGAAGGTCACGCCATTGCAGATTGGGTAATTATTGAGCTCTATCAAAAACACGAGAATCTCACGGCCAAACAGGTCCAACAGATGATGCAGTCTCTGCCCTATGATCGGGTTCTCATGAATGGCGCGATCGTGGCATATCGTAGAAAATAGAGCATATCAAGACCTTGAATCTTCGGCTTAAACCTGTTATAGTGAGCAAGTCTGCCTTGGCTCAGCCATCGGTTCTGGTATTTACCTATAAGTCGGAACCGCATATAATGTATACATGCCATATAAAGATAAGCAGAAGCAGCTTGAATATAAAAAAGCATGGAACAGACGCTACTATGAGCTCAATAGAGATCAAGAGCGACAAAGGATAGTTAAGCGTAAGCAGAAAATATCTGAATGGTTAGCCAACTACAAAGAGACGCTTTTTTGCAAGACTTGCGGAGAGAAGACTGCTGCTTGTTTAGATTTTCATCATCTTGAGCCTAGAAGCAAAGATTTCAGCGTATCACAGATCAGTAGTTGGGGTTGGGGAGCACTGAAAATTGAGGAAGAAATCAGTAAATGTGTCATCCTCTGCGCCAACTGCCACAGGAAGCTACACGCTGGGCTGATTCAGCTGTCATAATTATTCCGGGATCGTCTAGCGGTAGGACGCCTGACTCTGGATCAGGTAACCTAGGTTCGAATCCTAGTCCCGGAGCCAAAGAAAAAAAGACTACATAGAGAGTCTTTTTTTAGTTTGTTAGTCTATAGTAGAGCGTTTCGTGCGCTGTTACCATTTTCTGGACGGTAAACTGTTTTACCTGGCTACGCTCCGCTTGAAGTAACGCCTCACGTTTCGGCTCATTTTTGAGTAAATCAATAATTTTTTCGGCAATTTTCTTCTTATCAGCGAGATCAAATAGCGCAGTTTCGGTTCCTAAGGTCTCAGGAATAGCGCCTACACGACTGGCGACAACTGGCACACCGTTGGCTACCGCCTCAGCCATAGCCAAACCAAATGATTCATTAACCGAAGGTTGGACATAGAGCGTCCAACGCTGCTCTTCTCCAGGTAGCGCTTCATGCGGCACCTGGGTAAATCGTACACAATGAGTTAGGCCAAGCGCAGCGATACGACGCTCGAGAAGCTGACGTTGTGGCCCGTCACCAACAATCTCCAGCTCAACACCTGGAACGGCCTTGCGAACGAGCGGCAAAAGCTCGATAAGCAGTTGATAATTCTTCTGCCAGGTAAGAGAGCCGACGCTCCCAATAGTCACTGGCTCCTTCGGGTTTACCATGGAAGGAACAAACGGCACATCGACAGCGTTATGAATGGTTGCCACTTTACTTTTCGGAGCAATTCGAGCAAGAACAAGGAAGTCGGTCACCGATTTTGAGACACCAATCGTCATCGTCGTATAGCGGTCGAGCCAGCGGAGAGCGCTTAGCTGAATTTGTTCGTTCAACTTGTGGGGCAAGTGATAATCGCTCGTCCAGAGATGCTCAGTGTAAACTATCGGGTATGAAAAGTGCATGGCCGCCAAACGACCGAGAAAACCAGCGCGGACACCATGACAATGAATAATGAGCTTGGATACCTTGCCCTTCTGTTTTTGCTCACGAATTATTCTTTTGATAGCAAAATAGGCGCGAAGATCGAATTTATTCGCCATGGGAATAAGCTGGTAGGGAACGTCTGCCCATGTCAGCTCATCGGCAATCGGCCCATTGGGACAGACAACCAGTGAGCGGAATTGTTTCTTGTCCAAATGTTTGGCCAACGTCAAAACATGCACCGGTGCACCGGACATATTCGCGTCGCCAAGAATGTGAATGAGTTGAATCATGGTTACTCGTAAATTAGCGTACGAGATACGGCAGATCAGCTACGGTTTCTGGAGTTCTTTGTGAGCGTGTTTAAGACGGGCGAGTGACTCTTCTTTGCCAAGAATGAACAGCAGCTCTTCAGGTGGCGGACTCGCCTCGGCCCCTGAAAGGGCGACACGTGTTGGCCAAAAGACATCGCCATTAGTCAGACCGTGGTTCTTTACGATGAAGGCGAGGACATCACGAAGCGCATCGACTGAGTGCCAAGCGCTGTCCGCCAACCCTTCAAGACGCTTGGTAACCAGCTCCAGTGCTGCGAGCGTCTGTTTGTCAGTACTCTTTTTAAAGACCAAAAGCTTGGCCCCGTATTTCGGCGCTTTGAAGAAATACTTTGACAAAGCAGGGAAGTCACTGAGCGTTGTCATCCGCTCACGAACCAAGAGAACAACCGCCTTCAAGTAGTCCATATCCTCAGGCCGCTTGCCGAGAACATGGTAATCCCAGAAATCAGCAAGGATCAGTTCGGTCAGCTTATCAAGATCATAGTTACGAATGTAGTAAGCATTGAGATAATCAAGCTTATCTACATTAAAGACGCTCGCGCTGCGTCCGACCCGCTCAAGGGTAAATGCTTCGACGAGCTCGGGCATCGTAAAGATTTCCCGATCATCGCCAGGCGACCAACCGAGAAAAGCCAGGAAGTTGATAATTGCTTCCGGCAAATAGCCGGCTTCCTTAAATTCACTGACTGCCGTGTTACCAGCTCGCTTGCTCATTTTTGATCGGTCAGGGTTAACAATAATCGGAATATGCGCATACTTTGGCAATGGCAACCCGAGCGCTTCAGCAATCAACACTTGCTTTGGTGTATTACTAATATGGTCCTCACCGCGAATACCGTGGGTGATCTTCATTTCGTAATCATCAATCACGTTGGTCAGTAAGAAGAGTGGGGTGCCATCGCTTTTCACGATCACAAAGTCCTCAATAGTTTCCGTTGGAACCGATATTTCACCTCGAATGAGGTCATAAAAGCGGATTCGATCATCGCTATTGGCGCGACGATTTTCTGGAATGCGCAGCCAAATCGCACCGTTTCGCTCATAGGCAGCGCCGATCTTCTGGAGCTTTTTGATGTACTTATTGTAAAGACTCATGCGTTCGGTTTGACGATACGGACCAAAGTCACCCTTACCGCCTTTTTCGATTGAGACGACCCCTTCATCCCAATGCAGCCCCAGCCAGGACATGCCATCGATGATGTCTTTTTCACTGTCTTTAGTTGAACGAGTCCGGTCGGTGTCCTCGATACGCAAGATAAAGGTACCGTTACTGTGCTTTGCCAGGAGGTAGGCAAAGAGAGCGGTACGAGCGCTTCCAATATGGAGCTTCCCCGTTGGGGAGGGAGCAAAACGAGTGCGAATGGATGGGGTTTGTGTATCTTCCATAGTTACATCCTTATACTGCAGCAATCAGGTGTTCAATAGTCGGCGGGTGAGCCGAAACATCGATAGCTATGACATCAATCCTATAGTCAGTCAGTTGGTGAGCCGTAGCATACAGCGTTGCCAAGAGCCGAAGCTTTTCTTGCTTTCTGGCGGTCACCATCTCAGCCGGTACGCCGTAGACGGTGCTGGTCTTTGTCTTGACCTCAACGAAGACTGTAACGGTTTCTAAAGCAGCAATGATATCAATCTCACCATACTCGGTTTTCAGGTTCCTGGCAAGTATCCGATACCCCTTCTGCAAAAGAAACTGGGCCGCCAGCTCTTCGCCAGCACTGCCCAGTTTCTTTCGTTTAACGGTCATGTTACTCAGCTTTGTGAAGCTCTTCGAGCTTCGAAACGCACTGTGTGCGCTTCGCGCTTTATTGAGTCTTGTTATCGGCTGACTCTTCGGGTGTTTCAGTAGTAGCTTCTGGAGCAGGAGTTTCTTCGGTTACACCAGCCTCTTCTTTGAGTTCGGCCATTTCCTGGGCTTCTTCTTGAGCTTGCTCTTCTGCCTTTTCTTCGGCAGCGGCAGCAGCCTCTTCTTTCATGGCTTCCATCTCGGCCTCAGCCTCTTTTTCTTCCCAAACATGCTTGTTCTGGGTTTCGTTGCGAAGACGCATAGCAGAGCTTCGAAGATCACGAAGGAAGTAGAGCTTGCTCTGTCGAACCTTAGCCGATTTTACTCGCTCAATCTTTACGAGGTTAGGCGAGTGGATAGGGAAGACACGCTCAACACCAACACCACCTGCACCGATCTTACGAACGGTAAAGGTTCCTTCGATGCCGTTGCCGTGCTTTCGAGCGATAACAATGCCCTCAAAGATCTGGACACGCTCACGCTCTTTACCTTTGGCGTCGATATCGCGAATCTTCTGGTGAACACGAACCGTGTCACCGATGGCCATATCGGGAACATTTTTCTTGAGATGTTGCTGGGTGATTTCGGTTAAGATATTCATTGTCGATCCCCTAGAGGACTATCTGGTTTATTTGCTTACTAGTTATATCATATATCAATTATTTTGTGAAGGGCTAGACAGAGAAAAGGCAAAGACCCTGTCGGACACGTCAACGACAGGGCCTTGGCTCAACGGCCGATATATAGTTTTGATGCGGCTGATGCGCGTTAGATCTAGGCGATCCGGGTGCTACCGACACTTAGCAGCGCGATAGTCGCCGTGATCCGAGCCGGTCCCCCTGCTGTGCTTTCCGGCATGTACCGCTGCCGAGCAGATGCCTGATCAGCAAGGCGGTGCCTGACTCGAGCGTCCCACATCGAGGACGCATACATAGCTACGAGCGCACCGGTAGCGCCCCTTGGCCGAAGAAGGAACTCGATATCTTCTTCGCTGAACGGGATATCGGTCACTCCGTCCGTTACCGATATCTCGCAGTTCTTAGAAAGCATCAACACTCGATGCAGGACTGCGGGATCGAGGTCAAAAGATACTTCGACCACTTCTGTCTCATCGACACCGAGAGCCTGGCACGCTAGCCGGCTCGGGTCTCGAACGATAAACTTCATTATCCAATCCCCTCACTAACTCAACGGACAATCGTCGCACTAAAGCAGCAACTCGCATACACAGCTCTCGTGAGACGGGGAGATTCACTAAAAGTGAACCCTTCCTATCACACGAGCCTCAATCTTAACTGTAGGTAGAGCTACAAAAACGGCCCGGAAGGGCCGCTTTCAGCATTACTTCATTTGAGAAGCTTCTTGAGGGTCAACTGAGACGACCCGTCGGAGATCACGATTGCCAGTGAAGGAGACTGGCTTAGCAGTAGAGAAGCGAACTACGCCATCACGCAAAGCGAAAAGGGTATCGTCATTACCCCGAGCTACGCCTTCACCAGGGTGCCACTTCGTGCCACGCTGACGGATAATAATCTGGCCAGTAGCTACTTTTGCGCCACCAAAAATCTTGACGCCAAGTCGTTTCGCCTCTGACTCTCTTCCTAACTTTGTTGTGCCTTTCGCTTTTGTATGGGCCATTGCGCTTCCTTTGCAAAAATAAAATGCAGAACTGATTTCTGTTTCCCATATCTTAACAAACCGAGTCGGAGATGTCAATAATAGTAAGGATTAAGCACGCAAGATTATGCACGTATTTCATTATACTGCATGGCTTTGACTCGCTAGCTAAATGGCGTGCTACAATACATAAGCTATGCCAGACGAGAAAAAACCACAATTTGTCCACCTCCATACGCACAGCCATTACTCGCTGCTGGATGGTTTGGCAAAAGTCGATCAACTCGTTGAACGGGCCAAAGAGCTCGGAATGACCTCTTTGGCTATTACCGACCACGGTGTTATGTATGGCGCTGTAGAGTTTTACCAAAAAGCCAAGAAGGCTGGCCTCCATCCCATTCTTGGGGTCGAAGCGTACCTTGCACCACGCAAACTTACCGATAAACAGCCGAAGATCGACTCGGTCTACTACCACCAAATTCTCTTAGCTGAGACTTATGAAGGCTATCAGAATTTGATGCAGCTCGTGTCGATTGCTCATCTTGAGGGCATGTATCACAAACCGCGTATCGATATGGAGACCCTCGCAAAGTACTCCAAGGGAGTTATTGCCACATCTTCTTGTCTTGGCGGCATGATCCCTCAAGCCCTCCTTCACGGGGATCGCAAAAAGGCCGAGGAACTCACCCAGCAGTTTATCGATATCTTTGGCAAAGACAATTTCTTTATTGAGCTCCAGCATCACCCAAAGATGCCAGACCAGGTCAAAACTAATCCGCAACTGGTTGAGCTGGCGAAGCAATTTGGATTGGGTCTCATCGCTACTGGCGACATTCACTATACCTATCACGACGAAAAAGAAGCTCATGAGGTTTTGCTCGCCGTCAACACCGGAGCTTCACTTGATCAGCAAGATCGTATGACCTTAGCCGACATCGACCTGCACATGGAAAGTCCCGAATTTTTTGCCGAACATTTTGCCCATGTACCAGAAGTGATGGAGAATAGTGTTAAGATCGCTGAACGATGCCAGGTTGAACTCCAGCTTGGGACCCATCTGTTACCGCAATTCGATGTGCCGGCCGGAAAAACCGACACGGAGTATTTACGCGAACTGTGTGAAAAAGGGCTGGACTATCGCTATCCAATAAATGAACCGAAAAATGGGGAAAATTCTGACGCAGCCGCTCGCCGGGAAAAGGCCATTGCTCAAATGGATTTTGAGTTGAAGACCATCTCCGGCATGGGTTTTTCCAGCTACTTCCTCATCGTTCAAGACTTCGTAAACTGGGCAAAGAATAAAGGGATCTACGTCGGTCCTGGTCGTGGCTCGGCCGCTGGATCGATCGTTTCGTACCTGCTACGTATCACCGATCTTGATCCACTTCACTACGGATTCCTGTTTGAACGTTTCTTGAATCCTGACCGTATCTCCATGCCTGATATCGATATGGACTTTGCCGATGACCGACGCGGCGAGGTGATTAACTATGTCCGTGAAAAATATGGCGAAGACCACGTTGCCGGTATTATTACCTTTGGAACCATGATGAGTCGAGCTGCCGTTCGTGATGTTGGACGAGCCCTCGGCATGACCTACGGCGAAGTCGACGCCATCGCCAAACTCATCCCGCCACCAGTCCAAGGTCGCCACATCCCGCTAAGAAAGTCTTTGGATATGGTGCCTGAACTTAAACAGCGCTACGATTCCGATCCACAAGTAAAACGACTGATTGACCTGTCATGCCAACTCGAAGGAACGGTTCGCCATGCCTCCCAGCACGCCTGTGCCATTGTGATTACCCCACGACCCCTAACCGAATTCTGCCCGGTCCAAACTGCCCAAAAAGGGGACGTTGGCCAGGTAACGCAGTATTCGATGAAGCCAATTGAAGAGATTGGCCTCTTAAAGATGGACTTTCTCGGCCTTTCAAACTTAACGATCATGCGTAACGCCATCCGCATTATCAAAAAAGTGTATGAGGAAGAAGTCGACATCCACAACTTGCCGCTCGACGACAAAAAGACCTATGCACTCCTCGCGAAAGGGGAAACAACCGGCGTCTTCCAGCTTGAATCAGAAGGCATGAAACGCTACATCCGAGATCTTAAGCCAACGGTCTTTAACGACATCATGGCCATGTGTGCACTGTATCGACCTGGTCCGATGGCCAACATTCCCGTCTACATTGCCAGAAAATATGGCCAAGAAGAGGTGAAATATCTCCACCCCAAACTCGCCAACGCCTTTGCCAACACCTACGGCATCCCGGTCTACCAAGAGCAGGTCATGCAAGCCTCAAAAGATCTGGCTGGGTTTACGAGCGGCGAGGCCGACACCCTTCGTAAAGCCATGGGTAAGAAGATTCCTGCCCTCATGGCGCAAATGAAAACGAAGTTTATCGATGGCTGTAAGACTACGTCGAATATCAATACCAATTTGGCAGAGGAGATCTGGCAACAGTTTGAAGAGTTTTCGGCCTACGGTTTTGTCATGGCCCATGCAGGCTGTTACGGCATGATCGCCTACCAGACTGCCTACTTGAAGGCGCATTATCCTGCCGCCTTTATGGCTGCCCTCCTGACCTCTGACTTCCAAGACCTTGATCGAATCGCGATTGAGATTGCCGAGTGCGAAAAGATGGGCATTAGCGTCTTACCACCCGATGTGAACGAAAGCTTTGTAGAATTTGGTGTGATTCGCGATGGCGAAAAAGAGAATGTCCGCTTTGCTTTGTCGGCCATTAAAAACGTTGGTTTAGGTGTGGCAGAGCGCATCTACGATGAGCGTGTAGCCAACGGCCCATACCAATCGCTCGAGGACTTTGTCTGCCGATTGGGGACTGAGGTCTTAAATAAAAAGGTGATTGAAGCCTTGGCCAAAGCCGGTGCCCTCGATAAACTCGGGGAGCGCAACCAGATGTTAGCCGGCGTTGAGGCCATCGTGAAGTACACGGCCATGCTTTCAAAACAACTGAATAATAACCAAATGGATCTCTTTGGTTTTTCAACCGACAAAAGCTCTGCTGCAGCTTCGGTACAAATCCCACTGCCCGATGTACCACCAGCCGACGCGAAACAGCAGCTTACCTGGGAGAAAGAACTTCTTGGCATTTACGTCTCTGGCCATCCGCTCAAAGAAGTGGCTCACCTCTGCCTCACCTTTGGCAAACCGATTAACGAAATTACTACTGATCTCGATGGCAAAAAAATCCGAGTTGCCGGTATTTTAACGACGGTTAAAAAGATTATTACCAAGAGTAACGAACCAATGCTCTTCGTCGGAATTGAAGATACGACCGGACAATCGGAAATTCTGGTCTTCCCCCGACTCTACCAAGAAAATCATGAGATGTGGGTCGCCGATAAGATCGTTGTGGTAGAGGGGCGTATTTCGACGAAGGACGGGCAGATCAAAGTGATTGCCAATCAAGTCTGGGAACTGACACCGGAACTGGCCCTTGATTCGTATAAAGCAACTGAAGAGCTGAATCTACTCGACGATAAACCGCAGCGAAAGCGACGCTATAACGGCGGAGCGCAGTCACCAGACGGTCCGGCGGCCACTGCTTACGCTGATAAAGTATTTAACAACGCCCCCCGATCCCGAAAGGCCACTGAACCTGATATCCAGCGCTCACTCTACATTACCTTGCCCCCCAATTCGGGCAAAGAGATCTTAAATACCCTTAAAGACATCATCTGCGAGCAGCCAGGGGAGACCACGGTCATCCTTCGCCTGCCTTCGCCAGTCGGCTACAAAGAGATGCCGGCCAAAACAAAAGTCGCCGTTTCCGACGACCTCTTGAAGACGATCGATGCCGCTATTGGTGCAGGCAGCGCGTTAGTGCTCTAACTCTCTCGAGCGGTGTGACTGAATAACCGTAAGATCTGATCGGTGCCCTGAAGACTGATGGTTCTTTCCCTTGGATCTTTGATGTGCTCGTCCATCCGGGCCTTACCCTGTTTAATATGCCGAGCCTCTTCGGCACCCTCGATGCCTTCTTCTGCGTGAGCGTCCCACCATTTAATAACGTCTGGCACATCTTCTTCATCGACGGCCTCTGTTGGATCATAGTCTTTAGGAACTAAACTGACTTGACGATTCTTCAAAGCTCCTGGATATACCGACCCTGAAACAACTTTAACTAGGGTAAATTCGATAGCCGTCTGGTAAGCATTGTACACAAGAAAGGAGACGCGTTCATCGGTCGCAGCGGCAAAGAGAAACTCTCGCATAGCTAGTACCGACTGGAGGAACGGTGCGTCAGGAAACGCATCTGGCTCTTCGCCGTTTTGTATCGCTTCATGCACTTTGCGCGCCATATGTTGACGTTCTGAGAGTTCAAAAGAAGCAAGGTAACCCTCAAAGTTACTGTGCATCGCTACATGGTCGACACCATGCTCATCCAACATTCGTCGATAATAGTCGTTATGCTCTTGTTCTTCCTTGAGCTGACCGGCTACGGCACGAACCAATCCTAGTGTCTCGGTCATACCTTGGTCTCGCACAATTCTTCGGACTTCGTCACGCATCTCCGCCGCTAGCGCCTGGATCGCCTTTGATTCCGTTATGTGGTCGTGACTTCGGACTTGCTCAACAAGACTGGCGAGCGAAGGATATTCGCTAAGACCAATTTTGGAAAGGCTTCGTATGAGCCCACCATTGAAACCCACTACAAGGGGATAGACCGACTCAATGTATTTGCGATACCTTTCTTGGGAAATCTCGCCCTCACGAAGTTCTTGCATCATCTCAGCCGCGTTCATCTCGGCGGCATGATATTCAGCAAGGCGATCAACCGCCTCTCCAGTGGGGAGCGAGGGGTCGCCAATGATTTGCTCAACCGCTACGACATCGACTTCACGCTCTATTGGGTTTTCTTCTGGTTGTTGGCGAAAAATTTCAGATCTATCCATACACCCTCCGTCCTATAGATTCAGTATGAGTTTTCTTTGCAAGAGTGTCAAATAGCACTTTTAGCGCAGAGTACCATCTTACAGATAAGTACGTTATTTGAACCTCTAGATTCCGTCCTTGTGGGTCGAGGGGTGGGGTACTTCTGCCATACTTAGTTGGCTCTATCTAACATCAAATATATGAGCGTAACAAGAAAAATGAGTAGCTGCCGAGAGGTCAACAAATCTCCTTATATCTAGCGATATATTCGAAGGTGCAGTTAAATAGGACATCCTCGGTAAGCACACTGCTGGAAAATAGGTCATCAGAAGATGAGACTACCCAAACAACGGGCAACCTCAGCTCGTCATCGGTGTCATCGGGGAGCCGCACTCAATTCGTAATGAGGAATGAGTGATAGGGGCACCGACAGCGATGCTTGCGCGAACAGGTTGCAGTATGAGCGCGATTAGTCGATCGTGTATTCGCCTCTCCTCACGGCCAGTGTCCCTCAGGAAGCCAATACTCAATACGCGATCACCAATCGGCCGAAGAAGTGCCGATAGCACCTAACTTGAGTTCATGTTAGGCGCTTAGTACTAGTATAGCATAGTGCTGAAGTGGATAACTTAGGAAAAAGTAGTATTGTTCGAGCTTAGTCGAGAACTTCTCCGCCGGTATGCTTTGCATCCGAGTCGAAGAATACAATAAATTTGCTATACTAGTGCCATGGAAAAAGCAAAGCAACTGGAGGAAGTACTGACCGACCTCAAAACCCTCCCACTCTATGAGGGTGCCAACTTTGTGCCGGGGGAAGGTAGCCCGGATGCAGACATTTTATTTGTCGGCGAAGCGCCGGGCAAGAAGGAAGATGAATTAGGAAGACCATTTGTTGGAGCGGCCGGAAAGTTTCTGACCGAGATGCTCGGTATCATTGGGCTAAAACGAGAAGACGTCTTTATTACCAATATCGTCAAGCAACGGCCACCAAACAATCGCGACCCGCTTCCGGAAGAGATTGAAGTCCACTGGCCGCTCTTGATGCGCCAGATCGATATTATTGATCCAAAGATTATCGTGATGCTCGGCCGACATTCGATGAGCAAACTCCTGCCTGGTCTCGGAAGCATCTCACAAATCCATGGCAAGCCGTTTCGCCGTAAAGACGGAAGAGTCTACCTTCCGCTCTTTCACCCGGCTGTAGCGCTGTACAATGCCAGCCAGCGCGATGTGCTGATCTCTGACTTTAAGAAAATTCCGCTGATCCTGAAAAAGCTCGAGCAGGGGGATTCTCGATCCAGTAAAGAATGAGACGATATTAGGTAGGGTCGATTGTATAGAACTCAGGCGGCACGAGTCCGGCATCTGCAAAAGGAATCAAAATAAAGTAGGCCTTACCGACAAAGAAGCGGCGCTCAACGGGCCCAAACACCCGAGAGTCGTTGGAGTTTTCTCGGTTATCTCCCATCAGAAAGTACTCGTCGGGACCCAGTTTGTGCTTCATGTCAGGAAGAGTACGAAACTCACTGGGGATGTACGACTCTCGTAAGACTCGGCCGTTAATCAGTACAGCACTACTGACGATCTCGATCGTTTCACCCGGCATGCCAACAATTCGCTTAATGTAGCGAACTTTTTCCGGGTCCCCGGGGAACTTGAGGATGACCGGCTCGCCCCGCCGTGGCTCTCTGAGGTAATAACTTAGTCGATCGACAAGCACGTATTGACCGTTATGAAAGTTTGGCTCCATGGAGGCACCATTCACAATGTTCAGCGTCACCACGAAGACGTTAATCAGTGCTAGTACCACGGCAAAGAGGATGACCCCTCGAGCCAGCTCGAAGACACATCCTGTTGCAAAGAAAAACTTTTGAAGAAATCCGTTCATGGTATTTATCATATCACACAAGGCAGGGAAGCGGACAAACAAAAAATCCGCTTGGCGCGGATCTCTTGTTGAAGTGAGTACGTGTTACTTCTTTTTTGCGGTAGTCTTCTTGGCCGTGGTCTTCTTAGCAGCCTTCTTTACTACTTTCTTGGTTCGGGCAGGAGCGCCATCAACGGTCATCTTGGCTAAAGCAGACTTAATACGAGCTGCTTTGTTCTTGTGAATGATGTTACGCTTGGCAGCCTTATCAACCAAAGAAACCACTTTGCTCATGGTTTCAACAGAAGCATTCTTGAGAGCACGGCGAAGTTCGGCCTTTACTTCAACGTTACGGGCAGCTTTGGCCTCGGCATTGCGGAGAGCTTTTTTTGCAGATTCAATTACTGGCATGTGAGTTAACTCCTACTACGTCATTTAACAGTCAATACTATACCAAATCCTTCAGGTTTTAGCAAGACCTTGGTTACGAAAAGATCGACGATCGATTGATGAGGTAGTACTAGGGTTGACTCTTTTAAGATATATGGTATGATAGCTCCTTCCCTAAAAGGGAATTTTAGTTACTTTTTCTCAAAATTATGGAACTAACGCCAAAACAACAAACGATCGAATTGGTACGACAAGCGGAGAATATCCTGCTTGTTTCCCATAAAAACCCCGACGGTGATGCCCTTGGGTCACTTTTGGCGTTAACCATGGCCCTCAAAAAGCTTGGCAAGAACCCAACTGCCTACATGTTCGATGAGGTGCCACAATACCTGAAGTTCCTTCCCTCACAAGACCTCTTGTCCAAGGAAGTCCAGCAGGGCAACGACCTCGTGCTTCACTTAGATGTCTCAACCGTCCAAATTGGCAACCTCGGCTACAAGCAATTACCCGACGAAAAGAAGGTGGCGATCGTCATTACACCCAAAGCTGGGCGCTTTACAAAAGAGGATGTCTCGTTCCCCGAGGTAAAGCCGGACTACGATCTTGTTATCGTGCTCGATACGCCAGACCTGAAACGGTTGGGTGATATTGCCGATTCAAAGCCAGACTTATTCTACGATGCTACGGTCATCAACATCGACCACCACCCTGGCAATGATTATTTTGGCAAAGTAAACTGGATTGATTTGACCGCTACCTCGACGGCCGAGATATTGGTTGCTTTACTGGAAAGTTTAGGGCGCGATAAGAGCCTACTTGACCCCGAAATTGCCACCGCGCTCCTGACCGGCATCATTACCGATACGGCAAGCTTCCAAAACGCGAACACTACGCCTAAGTCCTTTACCGTCGCGGCTCAACTTGTTGCGGCCGGGGCTCGTCAGCAAGAGATTATTCGCCACGTCTACAAAACTAAGCCACTCTCAACCCTTAAACTCTGGGGTCAGGCCTTGATGCACATCAAGCAAAGTGAAGAACACAACTTTATTTATTCCACCCTCACCAAACAAGACTTTGCAACCGCTGGTGCTGCTGAATATGAGTCCTCAGGAGTTATCGATGACCTCTTAAAGACCGCCGAAGGTTCACGATTCGTGCTTCTTGCCTCAGAAAAGATGGGCGGGCTCCATGTTTCGCTTCGCGCTCTTGAGAAGGGTATCGACCTGACGCAGGTAGCTGAACTTTTCAACGGTGGCGGGCACGACCTCGCTGCTGCTTTCGAAATTCCAGAGGGCTCAGTCGCCAAAGACATGGAAACGATTATCGCCAAGATTAGCGATTTTCTCCGTAAACAAAGCGACACACCGATCGACATGGCGCCGGTTGAGGTCAAAGAGCTCTAAAATTTGGCGGTTCAAGTGCCCGGAAAAGTCCAGTGAACCTGGACTTTTTTGTTGTTTTCTGGTATAAGTCATACATATCGCTACGTTACAAAGGGGGGGGGCGTCGTGAGGAAACCATATCATGTGCCGGGCACCAAGACCATCCGAGGCCACGAAGCCAATGAGTGGCTAGTCCTGGTACAGATCTTCACCAAGGAAGAGTCCCCGCTTAAGCTCGAGCGGGTCTATGCCGACAGCTATGCCTGGACGCTGCGCCAGCACCTCCGGAAGGTGCGCGATCGGCAAACGCGAATCTTGGCAAGCGTCGTAGTGGGGACGAAGTGGCTGCTTTAGCCAGCATGGGGCACTCAGCTGAGTGCCCCATGCCAAACCAAATCCAAAAGATCGCACAGAGGTCTTTTTTATTTTGTCTTTACAGCCGCTTTCACAAAGTCGCGGAAGAGGGGATGCGGTTTCTGAGGACGAGATTTGAACTCAGGGTGGAACTGCACGCCCACAAAGAACGGGTGTTTATCCTGCGGTAGTTCAACGATCTCAACCAAGTGCTCATCAGGCGACGTACCAGCAATAACCAAGCCTTTTTCCGTCAGAAGCTCTCGGTAATCATTATTGAACTCATAGCGATGGCGATGGCGCTCCGAGATCTCCGTTTGACCGTAGGCCTTTGCCGAAACGCTACCCTTCTTCAACGTGCAGGGGAAGGCACCGAGGCGCATCGTTCCACCGTAATCGTTATCCAACAAGGCTTTTTCCTGATCTGGCATGATATGGATAACTTGGTGTGGCGACTTGGGGTCGATCTCAGCCGTATTGGCGCCCTTCAGGCCGGCCACATGACGCGCAAATTCAATCGTCGCGAGCTGCAT
>CBINIT010000009.1:0-35498 GCA_966250865.1 uncultured Candidatus Berkelbacteria bacterium | reverse complement strand
GTCCGATTCAGCAGGGCATACCGATTCTCTTCAACCTCGTGTTTATCGGTTTGCTTTGGTTCGGGATTAACGCCATGGCTGGATTGCTCCGTTCGAATAGTTTAGGTCTGCTGATGAGCTTCGGCGATGAAGAGAAGATTAAAGCGTCGCGTGAAGGACTGCGAAACGGTGTTATTGGACTTATTATGGTTCTCATGTCGCTTTTCTTTTTCGTCATGTTTGTCCGCGGTTTTCTCGGTGTCCAATTCGATGTCTTCGACAGCCAAGGCAAATTCAACGGCTTCTTTGTTGTCCGAAATATTGAAGGCGAAAGCCTCGATCAGTGTCAGGCAAAGCTTGATCCATTTGGCACCACCACGACCACCGACACCGAATCAGCGGACAAGAGAAATAGTAATAGTACCTTGAAGCAAGATACGACAAAAAAAGCTGAGAAGCAAAACGACACGGAGCTCCCCGGAGCTAAGACTGACCGCCAGGCCTCTACCGATGATTCACTACTTCTACCAAACGACGTCCAGTCAAACGATCTGCCTATCCCACTCGGTCCGACCGAAGTACAAAGTTAGGCATACTTGTAGTATTGTGTAGGTATTGTATACTTAAGAAAAGCTATGCATTGCATCCTTTAAGGAGGAATATGAATAAGTTCTTACTGCGTGCCGGGGCTACCTTGGCAACGCTTAGCCTTCCAAGCATCACGCTTGCCCAGTTCGGTACTGCGCCTCAGGCGATCAGCCTCGACCGCTTGAAAAATATCTTGTTCCCAGTTCAGCCAGCAGGTAACTTCAATATCGTCACCTTCTTCATGAACTTGTTCAATTTGATTATCCTCTTGGCCGCTATTATCGCCATCCTTTATCTTGTCTGGGCTGGTATTCAGTACATCACGGCTAGCACCGATGAAGAAAAGGCGAAGAAAGCCCGAACGGCCATCTACAATGCTATTATCGGTATCGTAGTAATCATCCTTTCCTACTCGATCATCATCTGGGTCGGCGGCTTCGTTCAAGAGCAGGCTCAGTCAGTCGGCGGTAACGGCTTCGGTGGATTCGGTACAGGATTCTAACTCAAGAAATTAAACACATAAAGAAAAGAGCCGTTTCAGGCTCTTTTCTTTATGTGTTTAATTAACATACTTATAATACCATAGGTAGCTCCATCAAGAGAATCGCTAGACAAGATACTGACCTTATAGCGCTGCGAGCGGTACGTTGTCCATCTTGACGACCGCTCTTTATGACCCGCAAAGCGAGGAGTAGCCCGTACTCCTCAGAAACTCTTTTACCTGTGTCTTAATGACACTCACACCATGCTGGTCGGCGATACGGGTCAAGCTTTCTACGTTGCTTTTGAGCGAAGGGTACAAACAATCGATTGAGTTGCTTTTCACACCGCTCATAAGCGATGTAATGCGCTGCATATTACCTTGAACGATTTGATACTCTGCCGATGATATACCAAGCTTATTGGCGTCCAGGCCACCCAGCGCACCAGCAGAAGAGCTACCTACGTTAAATTGCTGCTTACAGATCTGGAGCGCTAGCGTATTCTGCTGCTGAAACGCTTGGTAGCAGCCACCGAGAACTAATTTACGAATTGGGTCCTGCCAGAATGGATGATTTGTTTGTCCCGTAAAGAAGCCTATCTGCTGAAGTCCAGGGTTGAGAACTGAGTTAAATTCGTTGCCAGTTAGTTGGCCGTCGGCAAAAACCGAAGCAAATTGAGCAAGTCGTGGGTCCCTCTGTCCTAATGCCTGGAAAAGCTGACTCACTACTGGAGCATAATCTTGCGAAAGATTGAGCTGAGCAGAAGAAGTAAGCCCCATCGCCTGAAGCACCGGGATACCGCCATAGTACGAACTCAATCCTGAGTTATACTGGTTAGTTCCGCAGTATCCATTGCGAACTGTTTGCCCAATATCGCCGATCGCATTACCGATATTGTTAAAGACCTTTCCCGTACCACCAAATGCACCGCCGAGATTACCACTAAATAGCTCACCGAAGAAGCCTTTGTGCTCATTCTTCGGAGTTGTGCTCTTCGATTCCTCATACTCAAATCCGGTAGTCGTCTTGGCTGCTCGTGCTTTCTCAATAAATACGAACTTGTTTCCATATATACCATAAGCATTGCATTGTGGAGCAAAATATATGCTACTTCCACCCAACGCTCCAGGCGTCGTATAGGCCCCATTCACATACGGCAAACTAGGCGTCCCGTTAAAGTAGGAGGAAGAGTAGGGGGAAGCAGCGTAGGAAGGATCTTTAATGCCAAAGAGGCCTTTCGAGAAGGTTTGCGGAGGGATGTTGACGAGGCCTCCAGTTGAACCAGAGATGAAGGCAGAGCCGACTCCTGAGACAACACGGCCAATGTCACACAAGAAGCTGTCACAGCCTTTTGCTTCATCTTGCGCTCGGTCTTTTCGTTTGTTGTACTGCTGTTTCGTTGGGTCGCCGGCAATGAAGTTACCTTCGTACTCGTTGTAGGTGTCTTGAAGCCGTTGCTTCTGCCGGGTAGCTTCACGAGTAATGACCTCTTTAAGGAGCGCCGAGTACTCTGGGTTTTGACTGGCTCTGGCAGTAATTTTACCAATTCGGTCTTGAGCCGTTTGGAGAATATCTGCCATCTGCTTTTGGGTTTTAAACTTCGCCTCTAAGAGTGGGTTAACTCCTGGCTCTTGGCTGGTGGTAGGAAGATTGGCTTGAAGAACTTGGCGAATGAGGGAGTCGATGGTGGTCGTAGTTCGGTCAACGATGTCGGTCATCTCTTGTTTGACCGTCTGGAAGGTTTCGTTTTCTTCATCGTTAAGGTCGTTCTCTTTGTCTGAGCTTCGTTCATTGGCCGCCTTAAAGCGAGCTTCCATGTCGGAAGCTAGGCCCTCGAGAACTTTGGTGTTAATCCGGCGTAAGGCAGACTCTAAGAGTTCGGTGTGCTCAAGAAGATAACTTGTGGTAGCAAGTTCAATTTGACGTTCCGTGTCTTTAACAATTTGCTCTAAGTCACGGCGAACCGTATCTTTCTTGCCCCGTTCTTTGAGGCGTTCGTCAGCCTTTTCAAGAGCCTTGGTGGCGAGAGCTTGGATCTTCTTTTGGTAGTCGAGATATTTCCCCGTTGGAGCCTCTGGGTCAAGCTTCTTTTCGATGGCAGCTTCCGTAGCCGCATCTTCAGTCATCGCTCGGATGTCGTTTAAGTAGGTTTGAGCTACTCGGTAGGCCTCACGAACTGAGGCAGTCGGGGGCGTTTGACGAGCATAGTCGGCGAGAATCTTGTTTAATTCTACTTTAAGTGAGCCAGTCACACTGTCGATCTGGCGGCGAGCATTGGTAGCGCCAATCTTCTTCTCTTCCAGCTGCCCTAGAGTAACCAGCACTTTCTTTCTGGCGGTGTCGTTCTTCTTGGCTAGGGCATCAAGAACCGTCTGGAGATCTTCTTGTTCTGCAACAGAGCCTAAGCTTGCCACTTCACCTTTGGGGACGAATTGGGCAGAGGCGGAGGTGGGGAGGAGAAGCGCAAATGTAAGAGCAAGAGTTAGGACACGGTATATCATAAGAGGCTACTTGGTCGTGCATGGTTCGACTTTGGCGGTAACGGATGAATCGTAAATTACTACGCATGTCCTCTTGCCCGGAGCTACCTCAATAGTACCCGTTGCTGATCGAGTGTTCTCTTGCCTCTCTTTCAGAGTTTTTAGACCAACCCTATAGAAGAAGAGTTTATACTTCCCAGACGGAGCACCAACGCTATACGAGCGTCCTCGATTGATCGGTATTCTCGGAATGAGACGTGACTCGAGTTCAGGAGTAGCAGCTAGTCCTGTAATGAAAGCAGAAACTTCATATACACTATACTTTGCATTGCCAGCAACCGAGACCTGAAGCGTACCATCACTAACGCCCGGGGCTTGCTGAGAAGCTTGCTCTACCACCTTTTCACAATTCGCAATATACGACGACACTTCAGCCAAAGCGGCGTTCACTCGTTTCTGTAAATCAGCGGCAGCGATTCGATCACTACCTTGGGCGCTTGTGACAAGGCTATCAATTTCCTTCTTAAGAACAGTAAGGTTCTCCTTAACCTCTTTAACCGTGCCTAAATTAGACATGCACAGTGTACCTGTAGCTTTGGCCTTTTCGTATACGTCTGACTCGAGCTTTAGTTTAGTGTCGGCAACAGTTACCTTGCTTACATCGTTTGTACTAGGAAGCTTATCTTTACAGTTTTTATCGTAGAATTCCTGGTACTGCGCAATCTCTGCCTCAACTTTACGAATGAGCTCCAGCGCCTCTTCGTCGGTGCCGAGATCTAAGGCGTCTGCCTGCTTCTCCTTGATACTTGATTCAACGCTGTTCGAACCACCAAGGATTCGCTCAAACTGCGAACATTTTTCGCTCGTACTCACCAGTTGGTTCACATGATTTACTCGAATTCCCTCAGCGCGAATAGTATTGAGATAGCTCTTGCGCTCTTCGGCAAGCGCAGCTGCCGACTTAGCCTTATCGGTGTCGCTGACTGCCGTACCAGTCCCAAGATCGACTCCATTATTAAGAACTAACAGTCCTTTGCAGAAACTGATCATACTATTGCTACCACTAATCGAGTAAGAGCAGAGGTTATAGAACATCTCGGCCAGCGTATCGCCACCTTGGCGTTGCAGTTTATAGAATTCAAGACTTTTTAGCTTTTCAGTAATCGTAACGATCTTATTCACATCAAGCTGACCTGTCGCAAAGGCTTCGGCAACCTCAACGTACCCAGCCTTCTTATCCTCCGGAGCGATGCCCGCAAGAATCTGGAAACCCTGAGCAAGCTGAGCAGCTACATTCGCTTGGTTGAGCTGTAGTCGTAATTGATCATTAGTTGTGCCTGAGCCATAGAGCGTCTGGGCAACCGGTAGACCACCCATGACCCCTCCGAGACCAGTCGACAAAACACCACCAGCGGCACGGTAATAGCCAGGCGTACCTGGAGGACAGTTCAACAGACCAATATTGGGATTAAATCCTGGCGTACCAATTCCGATACTGCCAAGTTGTATGGCAAAACCCTGCTGCACCCTACTCTTAAACTGATCGATAATCGAACTGCTGGTGTTAGTGCTTGGCTTCGTCGTAACGGTTGAGCCAGTTGAGATGCCGGCCTTTCGCTTGGCTTCCTCGACCTGAGCGGCCGTAAATCCAGGTACTGTTGAAACTTTGCCATAATTCTTACTACTAAATTGACTTCTACTATCTACGGTGTTGACATAGACATCGCCGTTAGGAGCTATATAGAGCGTCGTTCCTGGCTGGGCTAGTCCAGCGGCTCGGTCAGCTTCTGCCTGCTTCATGTCTTCTTCAAGGGCCTGCTCCTCAGGACTCTTTTCCTCTTGGGCAAGAGCAGACTCAACGAAAACAAGCTTCCGATTATCCGAAAGAACAAGACAACGCTGATCGATGCCAACTGACATGTTGCCAAAAGCACCCGGAGCAACATAGCGACCATTCACATACGGCAAACTAGGCGTCCCGTTAAAGTAGGAGGAAGAGTAGGGGGAAGCAGCGTAGGAAGGATCTTTAATGCCAAAGAGGCCTTTCGAGAAGGTTTGCGGAGGGATGTTGACGAGGCCTCCAGTTGAACCAGAGATGAAGGCAGAGCCGACTCCTGAGACAACACGGCCAATGTCACACAAGAAGCTGTCACAGCCTTTTGCTTCATCTTGCGCTCGGTCTTTTCGTTTGTTGTACTGCTGTTTCGTTGGGTCGCCGGCAATGAAGTTACCTTCGTACTCGTTGTAGGTGTCTTGAAGCCGTTGCTTCTGCCGGGTAGCTTCACGAGTAATGACCTCTTTAAGGAGCGCCGAGTACTCTGGGTTTTGACTGGCTCTGGCAGTAATTTTACCAATTCGGTCTTGAGCCGTTTGGAGAATATCTGCCATCTGCTTTTGGGTTTTAAACTTCGCCTCTAAGAGTGGGTTAACTCCTGGCTCTTGGCTGGTGGTAGGAAGATTGGCTTGAAGAACTTGGCGAATGAGGGAGTCGATGGTGGTCGTAGTTCGGTCAACGATGTCGGTCATCTCTTGTTTGACCGTCTGGAAGGTTTCGTTTTCTTCATCGTTAAGGTCGTTCTCTTTGTCTGAGCTTCGTTCATTGGCCGCCTTAAAGCGAGCTTCCATGTCGGAAGCTAGGCCCTCGAGAACTTTGGTGTTAATCCGGCGTAAGGCAGACTCTAAGAGTTCGGTGTGCTCAAGAAGATAACTTGTGGTAGCAAGTTCAATTTGACGTTCCGTGTCTTTAACAATTTGCTCTAAGTCACGGCGAACCGTATCTTTCTTGCCCCGTTCTTTGAGGCGTTCGTCAGCCTTTTCAAGAGCCTTGGTGGCGAGAGCTTGGATCTTCTTTTGGTAGTCGAGATATTTCCCCGTTGGAGCCTCTGGGTCAAGCTTCTTTTCGATGGCAGCTTCCGTAGCCGCATCTTCAGTCATCGCTCGGATGTCGTTTAAGTAGGTTTGAGCTACTCGGTAGGCCTCACGAACTGAGGCAGTCGGGGGCGTTTGACGAGCATAGTCGGCGAGAATCTTGTTTAATTCTACTTTAAGTGAGCCAGTCACACTGTCGATCTGGCGGCGAGCATTGGTAGCGCCAATCTTCTTCTCTTCCAGCTGCCCTAGAGTAACCAGCACTTTCTTTCTGGCGGTGTCGTTCTTCTTGGCTAGGGCATCAAGAACCGTCTGGAGATCTTCTTGTTCTGCAACAGAGCCTAAGCTTGCCACTTCACCTTTGGGGACGAATTGGGCAGAGGCGGAGGTGGGGAGGATTGTAGCCGCAATAAGCGCCATCACTAGCCAAAAACGCCCCGCTGAGTATTGTATTGATGATCGATACTGCATAGTCCCCTGCCTTAGTAACATCGAATTGGTGGTTGCGGTACCTGCAAACACCAAACTTCACCTGGATTGATAATAAGCGGATGAATGAGCGATTGTTGGCTTCCTTGTGTTTTATAGAAGACACGATACTGTCCAGCTCGAAGATCTTGGACAATAGGTGCAGCGCCTTTTGTCGGTACGGGAACTTCTTTTAAGGCTTCTTGATCACCGGTGATGCCGACAGTGTAGGTTAATGTGTCGTATGGAGAATAGGCGCTGACCCGAACTTTTCCTGGACGGTTAAAAAGGTGACGCAATCCGAGATAACCACCGATCGCCACACCAGCGGCCGTCCAAAAATCAGGTTTCGGTTCTTTTATTTGAGGGTTCTGTAATCGGTAGAGCACTCCACCGATATTCGGTGAAAGTGGAATAAACGGTCGTTCACCAGTCTTAGCATAGGCCTCAGTTAAACGGGGTGCATTTTGCGGTTGCTGGGTGAGCACCGATGCCACCTGCTGCGAAGGCAACTCAGCTCGGTAAAATGGTACGCTACCAGTTCGCGGAAGCTGGGCGGTTGACTGTTTCGGGACGCTACTAATAGCAGTTTCTATTTTAAGGACTGCTTGCTGACCAGCATATTCGACTTGGCTAACCGCTGCTCGAATTGCCGTAGCTCGAGGATCAGCGGTAATATTGAGGACTCCTGCAAGAGGTAGTTCATAACGTGCCTTATAGTTGTTGACGGTCTCGGTTATCTGTCGAACTGCTTCGGCGCGAACGGCGCCAACTGAGTTCGTTGCCTGGTTGGCATCTGCTTCATGCATCACCAGGAAGCGAATGCGCTGTGTCGCCTGCACTTCGAGCTGGGCAATACGGTCAATGGCCATCTTCCCGTCAGACTGAAACGGCTCAAGGGTTTGAGCCAATACCAAAAGCGGTTGGCATACTACCAACAATCCTACGATTAGCGAAATTCCCCACCGTTGGACTTGAGGCAAAACCGCTCCTTTATGTTTCTATTGGCCCTCAGACAGACGAATGGTCACTGCTTCAGTATTGGCAACCGGAACGGCTTGCATGCAGCTAGTACCAGAAACGGAACCAACAGCAATAGCAACATCGCCGGTAGCGCTTGAGGCAACGTCAGTACCACGAAGCACGTAGTAGCCACTTGGCAGGCTCATGCGAACCGTACCGTCAGCCTCGGTTTCACCAGTATACCCATCACGTTCACCGGCATCCACTGTACAGCTTGCATCGTTATCGACTAAGGCGTCAACAAAGGCCTGCTTCGGCGTGCCGTCAGTACCGGTAGCCTTAATTAGTACGGTAATAGCATCAGAGTTTAGGCCGGTATCAAGCAAGGTACTATCGGTGTTTACATCGGCGCTTGGCGCCTTGCTGCCGCCACTACCAAAATAGGCCAAACCAATGGCAAGAATTAATACGCTTAAACTCAAGATGAGAACTTTTTTACTTCGAGGGACGTCAGACCACCCCATACAACCTCCTTGATTTAGATCGTCTTTTAGACGCTTTCTTTAACTATACTCTACCTGTTGGCGAAATGCAAAACTAGTACAGCTGATCATTGAGAAAAGGAATCAGAGCCATGAGCACCGCTTCAGCGTTAAACGTAGCGCGATCGATATGTCCCTGTGTTAGGGCGCCAACTGCTCCAATCGAGTGACGCGCGTTCGTCGTTTCAAAAATAATATCAGTTGCCGTGGCTAGCTCGTTGCCCTCTCGAATCAGTTGAGCTACTTTTTCGGGCAAGAAAAAGCTACTGGTTTTTCCCTTACCTTCTTTAGACGGGGAAACAACAACGGCCCAAGCAAAGGCCTCAAGCTCACCAGCTCGCTCCTCAAGACCGCCTTCGATTCCTACCCAGTAGTCAGCGTTAGGAATCTGCTGCCGAATAGCCTGCGCTCGGTTATGTGCGCCTTGCAATGTCTCCTCACTGGTCATCGGCTGGTCGGCAACACCAGAAACAACCGCTAGGGCATCAAACTGCCACTCGAGATTAGGAAATGCACGAAGAAAGGCCTGCCTCGCCGCTTCGCGCTTCACGGGATTTTCTGATGCAACTACTACTTTCGGCACCACACACCTCGATTATTCACGATCTTTCACGTACTGACGGATCCACCATTTCTTGAGTATAGGCAAAGACTGAACCGAAAGATAAAAGCCAAGAGTTGGGATGAGGGCGCTTTGCCAAAAGTTGGTTACACCGATCGTAGCCATCACCCAAGCGGCAATAAAGTAGGTAATAACACAAATTGCCGCAATACGAAGAAAACTTGTCTCCCAAGCTTTATCTGCTTCGACTCGCAGGTTTCGTTCGCGAATTGCCCCAATTTCCTCTTCGAGTGCCTTAATCCGCTCCTCGCTCACATAAGCTCCTTTACCATATAGTCGGTAATCCACAAGATGAGAATGCCAATCACAACCGAGATAAGAAACGAAATAGGCGGGTTGTTGGGGAAGAGATAGAGGTCAAATAGCCCCCATACACCTCGCCAAAAGGCGATCACCGATGTACCAACAAGTACCGCAGTAAGTACTTGATGTTTCTTCTTCAGCTCAGGTATTTTCTTCAGCATATCCCCTCCTCGCCAACAAGGCTGTAGATACCTTGTGGCATGTACCTCCAGTTTACACTAAAGTGTTCCAAATTGCCTATGCCGTAGGCAGGACTAGCGCGCAATATAGGTTCGATAATTCTGAACGACCGAATGCAGCCAGGCAGGGAACGCATCAAGATTAGTATGTACACTAATCCAAGAAAACTCGCTATGCTCTTCGGAAAGCTCTATGCTGCCCGAATCTAACTGACACAAAAAGATGATCATGGTAATCTGCTGACCGTCGTCCCGCGTGAAGTGGTGAATATCAATTGGTAATTGGATATCAATCTCAAGACCCACTTCCTCAAGCGCCTCACGCTTCACCCCTACGCGCGGATCCTCTCCAGAGTCGAGTCGGCCACCGGGGATATCCCACTCCCCAGGCTTATGGACATCGTTACTGCGCCGCTTGATCAGCAAAGCCTTCCCATCTTTCACGATAAATGCCTTAACCGCGATGCGGAAATCTTGCATAGCAACCTCACCTTCTTCGCCTTCTTTATATAGGGCAGCTTAGCGAGTGACCTTACTGTAGCGTGTTCACATGAGGCTGACAATGCTTTCACCATACGTTACGCGCTTGCCTGCTTGCCAGGTCGCTCACCCCTCTAGTAGACTAGGAGAAAGCATGGTTAGCCAGTATGCCCTAAAGGAGGGAAATGGCCAAAGCTATTCGGTTGGGACTTGCAGGACTGTTTGCCCTTTTTGTCGCGGCTCTTACTATCGTTAAATATGACCGCATTACACCAGCTGCCGACGTCCGAGCCCCTAAAGCACCAAGAGAGCTCCAAGCCACTCTTCAAGACGATACAAGTATCGCTTTAACCTGGATGCCACCGCTCGAGGAATCACGCCGCCTGTATTATCGTGTCCAGCGCTGCCAAGTTAGCTCTACCAGCTGTCAGTTTAAACGCATTAATAGAGGAAGCCTCACTACTACTTCATATCTTGATACAAATCTCGATGAAGGCACCTATCGGTACCGTGTGTTTGCGGCTCGCCAAGCAAATCGACGGTTCCATCAAGGGCCAGCAAGCAGTGTTATTCAGGTGACCATCGGCGCTAATGCTGCATCAAGCGATACCGAAACCGAGGACACTCCGCCAGCAGTAGCATCAAACCTCCCTGAGCCAACGCTATTTATTGCAGAAGATGGTAGTGACGCCCGAAGCTGCCGTACAAAAAATGAAGCATGTCGAACCATCGAAGCCGCCATTAAGAAAGTTAGGCCGAATCAATCCGAGCATATCGTATTCACTCCTGGTAACTATCCAGGCTTTATCCTAGCAGATATCGGACTTACTCGATCCGATGCCGAAACAAAAAGTCATCCACTCATCATAAGTGCCGAAGAAGATGTAATAATCGGCAAAACCAACCGGCTCGGCATCAATATTATTATCGAACGCTCAAAAGGCATCACCCTTCACGGTTTTATCATCGACAAAAACGGTAACGAGACGGCAAATCGCAATGACGAGAATGCTATTCGTGTCCTCGATAGTTCGTACATCACCTTAGAAGACAATGAGCTGGCCGAGTGCCCAGGAGCGTGCATCTTGACTGCTCGATCAAACAAGGTAACCATCCAAAACAATATCGCTCACGGTAGCCCTAATTCACACGGCATCTATCTCTCAGAGAGTGGTGATGACTTAGTGGTACGCAACAATAAAAGTTATGGCAACGCTCGTTCAGGCATCCAAATTAATGCAGAGCAAGCCAAGGCAACCACGAGCCCACAAAGTGATGGTCTCTCGCAGCGAGTAGCTGTTATCGCCAATGAGGTATATGACAACGCTGGTAACGGACTAAACCTTCTTGGTGTCCAGCAGGCAACGGTAGCCAATAACCTTATCTACAATAATCAGCTTATCGGAATTGCTCTAGCCAAGGTCGCCGCCAAGGCCGGACCCAGAAACGTTCTTGTAGCCTACAATACGATTCACGGCCCAGCCGCTGCTCGACAAGCACTGCAAATTATCGATGCCGCTGGGATGAACAGTGTACGAAACAATATTATCGCCCACGACGGAGGCAAGCTCATTGACTATGATTCGGGTGTAGACAGCAAGTACAACGTCTATATCGGGGGAAACCAGGACGAAGCGCAGTCAGTTATCGCCTCAACTCTTCCTGAGGTTTTCATTGACGCGGCGAGCCATAACTACCGTCTTACAGCAACGTCCCTTGCCAAAGGAAGGGCACTTCCCTTGACTACGGTACAAAACGATATTACAGGGACCGCCCGTCCGCAACCGCAATCAACACAGCCCGATATTGGAGCCTATGAGAGCAACTAGACCCACTAATACACAGATAGGTGTTATTCTTGCGATCAGTATCGGGGTACTTTTGAGCGTTGGACCAGTAGGCAAGCACTCCTCATACGTCCAGGCAGCCAGTTCACCAACAGGGTATAATCCAAAAGTATATTGGACTCCGGAGCGCCAAGCTATCTGGAACCGTATGCGAGACGAGAATCATTCCTATTGGCAGCTTATTAAGCTCTACGCCGACAGAACCGCCACCAACCCTCGCTATGGTGACAGCGGCCACTGGGCAACCTTTGCCTATCAGGTTACTGGCGACAAAAGTTATGCTGACATTGCCTGGAATCGTCTCACCACTGCCGCCTCTTGGACAGATCCAGCTACCGGCCAACGCAAAACAGGCTCATTCCTCGACCCTTCTTATCGACCAGCCGACGGTCGGAATTTTACTCGTGAAGGCTTTATCGACTTTGTTTGGATGTACGACTGGCTCTATCCAGCGCTCACATCCGAGCAACGCCAAACATACATCGCCCAGTTGAACCAATGGAGCGACTGGGTCTTAAATAAAGTCCAAGTTGATGGACGAACTTGGGGGACCCGAATTAGCGACTCCGATGAAACGGTGGGGCATTACTTTGGCCTAGCGCTTGTTGACCTTGTTACCGCACCCGACAATCCTCGTGCCGGCACATTGCTGAACGCTACTTGGGCTGAGTCTCACACAAATAATCCCAACCTTCCTGTTGGCGGTCTCGACGCCACGGCGAGTGACCTTAAATCGTCGATGCGGAATGCGATCAAATACTACACAGAACTAGCAGCCGGCGGACAGTGGATTGAGAGTAGCGCCTACAACCTAGGCACGCCCCGATTACTGTTGTCGGGCGCTGAGGCAGTACGCACCGCAACTGGCGTCGATCACTTTCCGGAGATTACCGCACTTACCAAACAGCTTGCTCTCGGCCAGATGCAGGAAAATACGCCGGACTTATCACAAGCCTACCAGTGGGGAGACGTTGAACAGGCAAGAGAACCAGAGCTTTTTCATCGCGTAATGATGCTTGGCATTTATTCCGGTCTCACACAAGATGACCCGGAAGTCGGCCCTTACATGAAGCAGTTCACCGAAGACTACTTAGCAAAGCACGGACTTGGCTACCAAACGATCGGTAGCCCAGCCTCCCTTGAACCACAGCTTCCATTCTTTATCTTCTTCAATCCATATGCGGAGAATAAAGACTGGAAAACCAAGCTCAAGGTGAGTCATTTTGCTTCAGGCCAAAACGTTCTCTTTCATCATGACGGGCGCGACGCTGCAGATAGCCTATTTGGCGCTCATTTCCCAAAGTCGCCTCGAGTCGATCATGGCGTACCTTACTTTGGCGATTTTCAGCTGTGGCGTAAGGGCGAATGGGCGCTTACTCACCCAATCGGTTATCAGACAATGACCGGAGAGTATACTAATACGATGCTTATTGGCGGACTATCGGCGGCCTACGAAAGTAAAGATGTCGTTGCCCAAGAATCGACCGATGAGTATTCGTATATTGCCGGCTCTCTGGGCGGCCAATATTATCGACAGCCTTACTGGGAGCCGCCAGCAACGTTTCTGCACGAGTGGACTCGCAGTCTCTTTTATCTTCCCTCAAAAAATAAGAAGTCGGATACAATCGTAGTATACGACAGAACGCTTGCCGAGGACCCGAAGACACTTTCTGGCTACTCGGATAAGCACACCGGGTGTCCAAACAATGATGCTCACTGTCCGGCAGGCTGGTCGAGTAATCGCTATTATGCTGGCGAGTGGTTGTCGATCCATAACGCAGCTACAAGGAAGCAGTGGATTATTCATCTGCCTGAGCCCCCGGTCAAAAGTGCCAATGCCTTTACCTGGAAAACGCCGGGCAACCAAAATGTCCAGCTGACTACACTGTTACCGCAACAGTTTCACGAAACACAGTATGACGAAAAACAGCTCTGGGCAAATCAACGCATTCCTGTCGCCGAAGAGAAGAAATATCAACTGCGCATCGCGCCACAAAACGATGAGGATTGGAATACTTTCTTAAACGTTATTCAGGTACATGACAATATCCCTCTCGAGAATACGTTAATTACGTCTGTCGACGGTTCAGTCGAAGGCACCCTAATCCGTCGCGAAGGCGAACATGATGCTGCGCTGTTTTTTGGTGCGAAGCCTGGCGTTAAGCTAGCCAAAGAGCCCTTTGGCGATAAGCTTGACACCATCGCTCATAGTCGAATTATCAGTACAAATTTCTCAGTTAGCCTAACCTCTAGCAGCCAACAAACCGATCTCTACTTTGCCGATCTTGATACTGGGAAAAATTGGACCCTTTACGACAATACTATAAGCGTACCTGTCACCGTTTCCAGCCAAGGGCTAGGCAAGGCTACACTTCAAACGGCCGGGAATCATCTCATTGAGCTTCGTACTGACGGCACTGTACCGGCACCGAAGGCAGCAGTACAGATTACGAAAATGGTCGACAAAGCTACGGCAAACACTGGCGAGATACTAACCTACACACTCGAATATACTAACACTGGCAAAACAGCAGCGACTAACCTTATCATCACCGACGCCATACCCAGCGGCACGACCTATGTAGCCGATAGCGCAACGGGAGCCAGTCCCTGCTTCGACGCAGTCAGCAGCGAATTAATCTGGAAGATCGCCGTCATTGCACCCGGGGATAAGGGGAGCGTCACTTTTTCAGTAAGCGTTGGCAATAAGCAAACCACCTACCCACCGGCCTGCTAGAGCACAGTCTATGAAGCATCAAAAGAAAAAACTACTCACTATCCTTAGCCGACAGCAGATCGTTATTCTAGGCTTTATCGGGGTAATTACTATTACCTTTCTTGCTTGCTTGATCGCTTTTCGCTTGGGATATGGCATCCCGCGCGCCTCCGAACAGCAGCAAAAAATAATCAGTAACACCGCAACTATCCGCTACTGCACCGAAGGTGACGCGGCAAGTGCCTGCGACCCAGCCAATAATCTCTACAGCGGCAGTACGACGAGCAACGCAGCAGAGACGGTCGTTACTCAGACCATACCAGCGACAGCCTTCCAGAATATCTGCGGGAGAATTCGCCTGAGCAACAGGAAGACTGGGAATCGACACACAGCGGTTGCCATCACCTTACGTACTGCGCAAGGCCAAAAGCTTCACGAAGTTACGGTAAGCGCTACTGATGATGGCGTGCTATCGCTTACCTTGCCGGAGAATCTCGATATCTCAGAAGGAACCAACTATCAACTTCGCCTTAAACCCAAAGGCTATCTTGGCAAAACCATAACCATCAATAGCGCCACCGATACTTGTCAAAATCCGAGCACCACCGACCACCTCGTTGGTGACTTCGACGACGACAACGAGATAACGCTTAAAGATCTTGTAGCGGCAATCCGCGCCTATAATGGCCAAACCAATAGCACGATCACCGGCGCCTACGAAGGCAAGGCACCAACACTGTCCGATCTTATTGGCCTTATTCGGGTCTACAATCTAAGCCCTAAGGGAGAGGACTAACGTATGCGCTACATCATCACTTTACTCATTGCACTTACTGTACTTATGCCAATACCTGTCGATGCCGCCACGCCGACCGCTACGCTCTCTGCGGCATTAAGCACTAGTTCAGTTACGAACGGATCCAATCTAACCATAGATGTAAAGCTGAGCACCGGCGGCCAAGCTGTCTCGGGCGTAACTGTCGCCCTAACCTATTCGAGCAACCTAACCTATGTGGGCTTTGACGCTTCAGGATCGGTGATGTCGAGCGAGGTGAGCGCTCCATCGCCAAGTAGTAATCGTTTATCATTTACCCGGCTTCGGTTCGATAGCGGCTATACCGGCGATAGTGGAACGCTAGGGGTTCTCACTTTCAAGGCCACGGAGGAAGGCGCTGCTACCGTTGCTATCGATCAAGCGAATTCCCAGGTCATTCCGTTTAGCGACGAGAATGCTAACATCTTGCAATCCGTAAATCAAGTGACCTTCTCGATTGTGGCTGCAGCCTCAAGCCAGCCAAGCGCTACTACCCAGGCAGCAGCCTTAACCACTCATGCGCCTACGCCATCTCCCTCGGTCATCCCAACTTCGCCGAGCCCCAAAACTGCAACAGCGAGTCCGAAGGCTCGCAGGGCAAGTCCATCGCCAAAAACAGCCCCACAGGCAACCGTAGCAAGCCCCGAATCCTCACTTAGTCCCGAGGCATCAGTGGTAGCAAGTCCCATGACAGATCTAGGCTCCACCACAAGCGCACCAAGTAGCAGCCTCGCGCCTAGCGCCGTGGCGTCCACCTTGCAAAATCAATCAAAAAAGCCCTGGCCAGACACAACAGACATCGGCCTTCTCGTGCTTGCCGGGTTGCTCACCTTTGGTGCACTCCCCTATGCCCTTTATCGGCTTCGAGCTACGCGTTAGATCAAAAAATTAGCGCACCAAGCAATGCACTGCCAATGTTAATAAGTACGGAATACGCGAAAGCTTGTTGATACTTCATTTGAAATAACTGCCAGATAAGTACACTCTCTACCAGAACCACCAACGTTTCTACCGCCCAAAAATTGTGTAGCGGTCCTCGATACAGCCAAAGCGCTACGGGCTGCGTCGTGATGTTGACCAACAAGAGAAAAAAGAAGGCTCGCCACGAGACTTTTTTCGTGATGAGCCAAAATATGGCAAACTCACCGACAATCGTCAGGACAAGAGTGAGGCTATTGCTGCTCATCTGGCGGCTGCTCGATTACCACCTCAGTTGGACGCTTCCGAGCAATATTGATCACAATAATCAAACCGATAATTATGCTCCCGGCGACCGGCAGAGCGACGGACCAATTGTCTTCAATCCACCGAACTCCTTTTGCCGAAACGGTTTGCGAGCGAGGGCTTGCGATACTACTTGGCGAAGGAGAGGCGCCCTTGATCGGCTTGCCGTCACTATCGAAGCCAAGCTCATCCGACTGCTCAAGAGTTATTCCTTGGTCGTTAACTTCTTTAATCGTATAGACATAGATAATTCGTTCACGGGGATCATCTTCGTCAATCTGTCCTCGGCCACTGGGTAAGCCCGTCGTTGCCTTAATAAGTACATCCTCCTGTTCGACGAGGCTTGCTGGATCGCTGAGGTCGGCCGCCGCATAGTCTTCCTGTGTCAATGCATAAAGTGTAGGCGCAGGAAAAATATAGGCACTAATACACTTATTCGGCGTCATCACCGTCAAGGTCGGCTCGTTCGGACCGCTCTCATTCGGTGAGTAATAGGCAAGGAAAACATAGTCTGGAAAGTCCGCAACATTTTCCACCTTGAAACAGGATTCAGGTATCTTTTTGCCATCAGCAATCGCATCTGCAAAAACGACCGACGGCAGGACGGTAATCATAAGACCTAGCATAAGAAGGAGGTAACGCATGGTTTTAGTATAGCAAAGATCCTCCCTGCCGTCTTTTGCTGGTGCAGTCGTGGATATGATATAGTAAAGCGCGCAAGGAGCTTGCCATGAGTCAAGATACAAAATCTATCGTCAACTTTCTCTTTGAAGTGGGGATGCTCGCCCAAACACCAAGAAGCTTTTACTATCTTCTTGGGAATGGCCGGCAGTCAGTCGCCGAACATATCCACCGGACCATCTACGCTGGCTTTGTATTAGCCACCATGGAGAGCGATGTGAACATTGAGAAAGTAATGAAGATGTGCCTGTTCCACGATCTGCATGAATCACGGATCAGCGACCTCAACTATCTTCACCAAAAATATGTCGATAGACATGAGAACGAAGCAAACAAAGAGATACTTGGCTCCTTGGAATTTGGCCAAGACATCGCCGCGATCATTGAAGAGTATGAGCAGAAAAAAACTAAAGAGGCACTTATCACTAAAGACGCCGATACTATTGAGTTTATCTTGTCGCTCAAAGAGCAGATCGACATGGGCAATAAGCGGGCAGAGACCTGGCTGCCGCCAGCTCTTAAGCGTCTCAAAACTGAATCTGGTAAAAAGCTTGCTAGGCAAATCGTTGAAACAAACTCCGACGAATGGTGGTTCGGCAACAAAGAAGATGAGTGGTGGGTAAGTCGAACAAAGAAAGATATACAATGAGTAGAGAGCCGATCTATCCCAACCAAGTAGTTCCCCTCACTCTTACCTTCGTCGTTCTCGTTATTGGCGTTGGAATTCTTTACTTTCAGATCCTGCTCATGAACCGCATCATTCCTTCAACCGCACCAATTAGTACGTCGATACGCTGGAGTGACATTCTCGTTGGCCTAACCATCTACCTCAAAACAGCCATCGATTTTGCCATTTTTATTGGACGGTTGATGCATGAATATCCCGGCTGGAAAAATCGCATCGCCATTGAGATCGGCACAGCGCTTGGCAACATCCTTGGCACATTAGTCATATTGCTCCTTTGGGCGGTCTTTAAGGAAATCGTGCTTCTCATGGCCGCTATGGTCATCATCGCCAGTTTTGTGCTGCTGCGCATGGCGGAGGACGGCTTAGAGCACGTTAAGAACGAAGAGGGCAAGTACCATGTAAATTTCGGTGGTCTTGAGGTTTGGCTCGAGCGTACGCTCCAATCGATCAACCGAGCAGTCGCACCGGTGCTCAGCAAGCTTATTCCCCACACGAACATTAAAAAACAAGCCTCGATGACCTTTTGGGGTCTCCTCGGCTTATCCTTTACCGTTCCATTTATCCTGGGACTCGATGATTTTGCTGGCTACGTTCCGCTGTTTAATGTCGTTAATGTCTTTGGTTTTGCGATCGGCGTTTTTGCGGGACATACCATTCTCAACATCGCGCTCTTCTTGTCGCCACAATTGACAATCAAAATCGTCAAAAACCCGATTATTTCGTTTATCGGCAGTCTGGCCTTTATCGGTCTGGCAATTTGGGGCTTTACCGAAGCCTACCACTTACTCGCTAGCCTCCGTGGACATTAACCGCTACACTGCCTTGGCATCTTCAAAAATATCCTGAACCTTGCCCTGTTTGAGGTCGTCGGCCCACCGGGTCACAAATTCAACTAGGACCGTTCTCGCTGTTTCGTCTTCTAACTTAGTAATCATCTCTTCCATCTTCTTTTGGACCATAATGACATCGTTCGGGCTGAAGCGATGGACATAGAGCTTGTAATGCGTACATTCAACATAGTCAGCAATCTTCGCAACAAGCGCCTCATCACTCTTCGCGTTAAGGATCTCTTCAGAAAGGGCGTCGAAATGCGTCGCATCGTCGCCAAAGAATTTGGCCATGTACTTTTGGTTTTCCCGTTCGAACGCCTTAGCCGCTTCACGCGCGACCGGATTGGCCTTCGCATAGGGCATAGAGATATCGCCACCGAATAATTCACCAAGATCGTGAATCAGCGCGAATTCGAGGACCTTTTCGCCATCGATCTGCCCGCCGGTTCGCTTGATCAAACGAACGAGCTGCCATGCGATAAAGGCGACGAGATAATGATGCTGTGCCAAATCGGAGAGCTCACTCTTTGGAATCTCGGCCAATGTGTAGCCATATTGCGGATGAGCTCGGGTAATTTCGAGCAGGCGAAAGAGTTTGGTTAAGTGTTGCATGCCCCTATTAGACCATACAATAAAGCCTCGCCGCAAGGACGAGGCTTTATTCAGTTGTTGAAGCTCTTAGCTTCGGGCACCGTCAGGGGCGCTGAACGGTGAGTAGACTTTTTCGCCACGAATCGTTCGGTAGGCCTTGGCCTTGTACTCAAATCGAGTTTTGGCAGGCAAGTTAGCATCAACCCACTGATAACTTACTGAGCTGGCATTCGGAACATCTTCCAGAAGAGTAAAGTCGGCATCCGTTGGGCCTTTGCGCCAGATTTCGAAGCCACCCGTGTAGGTAGGAACTACATTAGAAGGGTTCGCCTTCCAGGCTAGTTTAATACGTCGACCAGACATGGCCGATGCAGCAAATTTATACGGCGTAGCCGGCGGTACGACGTTGGCCGTAACGGTCTTACCAGAAGAAGGGGAGGAGACGCCGACACCATTCGCCTCTGCCTTGACGGCTCGTACCCAGTAGACATACTCATTCTTGTCGAGCGGATTAAGCGTGTCCGTATAGACGACGGTATTTAGCATTTGCCCCCGTTCAGCGATGATCTCAGCCGCGGCATCGTTACGCTCGTCGACGCCTGCAGCATCGATAGCCCGATACACATAGTAACCGGTGGCATTGTTAACTCGATTCCACTGGAGTCGTATCACGTTAGTACCATCGTTTGAGGCGCTGAGACTCTGCGGCATCGCAGGCGGTGTAACGGGACGTGGCAAGACCTCAACAGTTACCTGCTTCGTATAGGAGGCACCAGCCCTCCAGACCAATAAAGTATAGGTCGTGGTTTGTGTCGGAGAGATGGTGCGGACACCGCCAGCACCAAGGTTAGTATTCGGTGAGCCAGGAGTCATTAGGACAACACTGCTGACATTGTTTGTTTCCCAGCTCAAGCGAGCACTAAGACCTTGAACGATACTGACTCGGTCAGCAGCAAATAGCTCGATGGGAGGCAGAGGTGCAGGGAAGTTGATTGAAGCAGTTGGTGAGTAGTCTGAATACGTCTTAGTTGCGCCGGTTTGGACATAGCTACGGATACGGTATTCCATTGTGCCAACAAAGCCTGTTGTGACTGGTATAGTTGCCTTGTACCATTGCTTGGCGCCAGTGCTTTGGGCGTGGGCTTTTTGGACCAGGCCAGCGTCTTCGTTGGCTTGTGCCAATGGGGCAACCGTTCCGCTGACTACCGCAAAAGCACTGCCATTTACTGACTGCTCGAACTCGTAACCAGCTACTGGGCTAGGGGTAGTTGGGCCGTAGAAGCGGAGGGTGACGTCTTGACGTTCTCGGCGAGGAACGGGTCGTTCGGCTGGTTCAGGTTTTACCACGGCTCGCTTGCGCACAAAGACGTAGACCCAGTATCTCCCTTGATCATTCTCGATGTCCTGCCGAGTGAGCGCAGAAATACGTCCTACCAGCGGATCGACAACATTCCGCTTTTCCTGGAAATTTGGACCGGTGGTGTACTGTGTTTGGACCTGAACAATATCGTATGCCGAGTTTTTGCCAAGCGAGACACGAAGGTCTGCAGTGAGCATCGTCTGCTCATAATACTCTCTCGACTTTGCCAGAACCTTGCAGTCGGGCGCATTAGCCGTGGCAAGGCCAAAGTCTGAATTTCGTTCCGTGTTTGGGTAGTTGAAGCAAAGCTCTAAGTTGGCAAGCGTCTCATTCTGTTCATTGTCTGCATCCTTAAACATAAACACAACACTCATGCTAACTCGCTCAAAGTGAAAGTTCGTCTCAACACTCCCTGAGCTTGTGAGGCTGTAAGTAAATGTAGTGCTTTCGCTATCAAAAAACTTCGGCTTGGCTTGGTAATAATTGTTGGCATGCGGGGTAAGTGAATATTTTTTTCCGTCTTCAAAAACCTGAGGCGGGAAGCTATATGTTCCCTTGCCCGCTGTATCGGCAGTAGCGATAAAGACTTTCGTGCCATCAGGGTTGACACGGTGCAGATCAACCGTTGATCCGTTAATCGTCGCACCTGTGCTGTAGTCTCTTAGTATCCCATAGACAGTTCCTTGCTCCTTCGGCTCAAGAAGCAGTGTGACGCGAGTTGTCCGCCCCTCCTCTACTATAACCCACCGTAAATCGCCCCCGAAGCCGTATTTATCGCCAGCAAGCGGTCCGCTACGTTGTGGCAGTCGATAGGTGAGCGTACCATCGGTCTGCGTTACGCCAATCGGCTGTCCGCCAAATGTGACTCTCACTCCACCAAGTTTTTCGGCTGTACGCCTATTAAGAGTTAGGACCTCAAGAGTGGCATTACAGTTTTCTGGCATGGCTGGAAGTGACGGAGCTGCTTGAGTAGCTGGACTAGAGCTGGTTACAATCGCTCCCGACTGCGGGCTACATGAAGGCGTTGGACTTGTAGTACTCGCCTGTGGCGCGTAGGTGCGAACTAAATAGGCCGTGATACCCACAACCGCCATCAAAACTACTAACCCTATCCAGGTTTTAACCAAAACTTTAGCGCCTAGTACGCCTTTTTTTAGTGCCATATCCCCTCCTTGAGAGGCCTAGTGGTAATTAATCTCAGCGTACTGATAGACAGCAGTGCTGTCAAGCAAACGTACACGATGCTACAATCCAAGCATGGGCACAAAGCAAGAGACGGTCGATTTCCTTTTAGAACAGATGCACGATGCAGGGACGATGCGGGCACGCAAAATGTTTGGCGAGTATGCCATCTACTGTGACGAAAAGGTCGTTGCTTTTGTTTGCGATGATCAGCTGTTCATCAAACGGTCAGCCGCTGAAGCAGCGCTACTCGACGACTGCACGCTGGCCCCGCCATATCCTGGTGCAAAAGATTACCTGAGAGTCAGCGAGGAACGTTGGGACGATCCAGGATGGCTAAGCATGGCGGTTCGAACCACGGCCGATGTCCTTCCGCCACCAAAGCCGAAGTAGCTTAATCCTGCTTCTTGAATCCAAGTGAAGTTGAGTTAATACAGTAGCGCTTACCGGTCGGTTGATCAGGAGCGTCATCAAACACATGGCCTAAGTGGCCACCGCATCGAGCACAGGTCACTTCAATCCGGCTCATGCCGTGTGAATCGTCGGGCGTAAAGATAATATGATCTTGGTACATGGGGTCGTAAAAGCTTGGCCAACCACAATGTGAATCGAACTTCGTTTCTGAAGAGAAAAGTTCATAGCCACAGGCACCGCAGGTATAAATACCGGTTTCATCGCTATACAAATACTCACCAGTAAATGGGGGCTCAGTCCCCTTTTTTCGTAAGACGCGGTACTGCTCTTCAGTCAGCTCCTTCTGCCATTCGTCATCGGTTTTTTGAATTTTGTCCATTTAGCCCTCCAGTTCTTTAAGTAACAGCTCAAGGTCAAGTGGTCGTGGACGGTCAAAGTTAAGCTTGCCATCTTTATCTACCGGCCACTCGCGCCTAGGTCGGTCACAATAGAGCTCGACTCCATTTCCGTCCGGGTCTTCCAGGTAAATCGCTTCAGATACGCCGTGGTCAGAGGCACCGTGAATGGGATAATTTGCTGCCATCAACCGCTTTAAGGCCTGCGCCAACTCTTTTCGGTTCGGATACAGAATAGCGAAATGGTAGAGACCAGTATGCCCCGGAGGAGGCGGTGTGCCACCCTCGCTCTCCCACGTGTTTAAGGCGATATGGTGGTGATATCCGCCAGCCGAAAGAAAAACTGCCGAATGACCAGGCATCTCAGCCATAACTTCAAAGCCTAAGATATCCCGGTAAAAGTGAAGAGCGCGATCAATATCGGCGACTTTAAGATGAACGTGACCAATTTGAACCTCGCTATGAACGGCTTTCATGTCTTCTCCTTAGAATAAGTCACTTTATATATGGCAAGCGTAGCCGCCATGTTTTTCCGTCCACCGCTGATGGTACTCTTCGGCCTTCCAAAAGGCTTGTGCCGGGACAATCTCCGTTACCACGGGATGTTCATACTTGCCCGATGCATCGAGTGCCTGTTTCGAGGCTTCGGCCAATCGCCTTTGCTCATCGTTGTGGTAAAAAATTACCGATCGATACTCGTTGCCAATATCTGGACCCTGTCGATTTCGAGTGGTCGGATTATGCATCATCCAAAACTTATCTAGGAGCTGCTGATACGTTACCCTGTCTGGGTCGTACGTTACCTCTACCGCCTCAGCATGGCCAGTGTCGGTATAGCAAACCTCTTCGTAGGTCGGGTTATCTTTGTGGCCGCCGGTATAGCCGGAAATGGCGTCGATCACTCCGGGCATTTTCCGGAACATGTCCTCTACACCCCAGAAACAGCCAGCCGCAAATGTCGCTTTTTGCATGTTGTTTTCCATGAATCTCTCCTATTTCCACCTTAACTGATGGATGAACGAAATACAATTTCCCATATTTGTCAGCTTAGATACTTTTTACCCTTTAGTTTTTCAGGAAGGAGGTCTTCTGCTGTATACTTTTCATACCCTTTCCCGTAGCCCGCGTCTTTCATAAGCTTGGTTGAAGCGTTGCGCAGCTGCATGGGGATCGGCAAGTTGCCATATTGTTTTACATCAGCCATTGCCGCGCCGAGTGCCTCATAGGCGCTTCGATCCTTCTTTGCTTGAGCGAGGTAGGCAACACCATGAGCCAAGTTGATGGCCGCTTCGGGAAGTCCGATCGTTTCGACGGCTCGAAATACTTCATTGGCGACAACGAGCGCTGTTGGCTGCGCTAAGCCAATATCTTCTGAAGCAAAAATGACCATTCGTCTGGCAATAAATTTGGGATCTTCGCCTGAATCGATCATCCGCGCCAGATAGTACAAGGCTGCATCTGGCTGGCTGGCCCGCATGCTTTTAATGAACGCCGAGATGGTATTGTAGTGCTCCTCTCCCTTCTTATCGAAACGGAGAAACTTATTTTGGAGCGTATTTTTTAATGCCTCAAGTGTCACCTTGTCGTAAAGGTGGGCGGCGTTTTCTAGTAAGGTCAGAGCAAGGCGAGCATCGCCATTGGCGTGTTCCGCTAGCCACTCTTTTGCATCTTTTGCCAGTTTAATACCAGTCCGATCAATGATCTGACCAACCTCCTCAGCAGTCAGCTCATGAAGGATAAAGACTCGAGTCCTCGAGAGCAGCGGAGCGATTACTTCAAAGCTAGGATTTTCTGTTGTCGCGCCGATAAGGACGATTCGGCCGTTCTCCACATACGGGAGTAAAAAGTCTTGCTGTGCCTTGTTAAAGCGGTGAATTTCATCAAGAAAAATAATCTGTTGATTACTGTGTTGGGCAATAAGCTTGCGGATATCTTCCTTGCCAGCGGAGACCGCTGAGAGCTCGGTGTAGGGAAGATCAAAAGTATTGGCGTAGATCCGGGCTAAGGTTGTCTTCCCCACTCCTGGCGGACCCCAGAGTACAAACGAAAAAAGCTGTTTTTTCTCAATCGCAGCTCGAAGCGGCTTCCCTTCACCGACAAGGTGCGATTGACCAATGTAGTTCTCGAGATCGTTAGGTCGGATGCGTGAAGCTAATGGTTCCATACACCTACTGTACCATACTGCTCTATCCCGAACAAAGAGCGAACAAATCTTTGACAAAACAAAAAAAGAGCTGACGCTCTTGGAAGGGGCGAGGAGCGCCACCGATCTGGTCGGCGCTCCTCTATACTTCACTCTTCATGGAGTGGCCCAGGCCTGCGTTCGACATGGTAGCTGACGGTAGCTACCGAATGACCGACGCAACGCACTACTCCACGCCGGGGCGCTGGCAGGTCGCTTGTTACGATCTTGAGGAATTTGCTGCCAACATCGCTTGCGCGCACGGCAGCGACGACGTGGCCAAAGGCCACGACGATTACATGTGGGGGAGCGTCCGGACCGGCCGAGCTTTCCAGGGTGAGCTGGTCTCGACCGCCACGCCGCCGCCGCTTAATCAGTCTCCCGCTAATCTCCATCCTGACCTCCTTTGGCCAAGCACGATTGATCAGCCTCTTTTACTGCGGGACGATCATGGCAATTAAACCATAGACGGCCCAAAATGTCTAGGTATGGTACCTAACGCGTGTAGCAGACTATTGACATAATGTAGTATAAATGCTACATTAGCGTTGAGGTGCTTATGCCTATTATGCAAAACCGCCTGAAAGTCCTTCGGGCAGAACACAATTTGACCCAGGAAGAGCTCGCCGTAAAAGTTGGCGCTACCCGCTCGACCATTAACTATCTCGAAAAAAACGAGTACCTGCCGTCTTTGGCACTCGCCGTAAAGATCGCACGGTACTTCAATAAATCTATTGAGGAAATATTTATCGTCTCATTTGAAGACGAAGAGGAGAACAAATGATTATCACCGACAGTCGCGGCCGCAACCGTTTTGCGAAACCGACCATTTGGCTACCAATCATCGCTATCTTAACTTTTGGCGCGTTACGAGAATTTGAGGTTATTAGCGACACCTTATTTAAAGGACTGCTGGTTGGCAGCATCGCCCTTGCCGCCATTTATGAAGCTAGCCAAGCACCGGGGAAGAAAACTATCTTTGACTTCGTGGAGCGCGTAGCGATCGGGACCTACATTCCTGAAGATGAGCGGGATCAAGCCGTCAAGCTCGACGCCGCCATGGCCGGCTTCCGTATGGTTATGTTGATTAACTGGGTCACTATGAGCTACTACATTATTAGCGGCGATGGCTTCACCGGCGTTTTTGAACCAGCCGCTTGGATCGCCATTGTCTCAAGCTTCTTAGGTATGCGACTCTTTGTCGGAACAATCCTGAAAAGTGGAGTCGATAACGACATGGCTCCGCCCGAGAAAACAAAGTAAGTACAACGAAAACAGCCCGCAAGGGCTGTTTTTTAATTTGGCTATAGAGCGATGAGCGCTTGACTTTTCGCGGTGCGACAGGTATAATCAACCGTTCAGTTCACATGGGTTATTTTTTTGCATGAATTGAATATCGTCTTCCACGTCCAAGAAAAGGAGGGGCGCGATGATGGGCTGGGATGAAGATAGGTTGCAGGAAGAGGCGCAGCGGCAGGCCGACGCCGAAGGGAATCATCTCTACGCAGTAGACTCGTTCACGCTTGCCATGCGTGTCGCCACCCTTGATTGGGACAACGAGCATGACGAAGCACTCGTGATCAACCCGAACGACTTTGAGTGCTGGGCTGGTGAGACGAGCGTTGAGCCGGCCGAGCTCAATGTGCTGGCGGCTCTTGTCGATCCGCTCACCCACTGGTCGAGACAGATGGAGGTCGGTCTCTCGCTCACAGTCAGCAGCGATGGGGAAGCGCGCATCAGGATCAAGGGCGCTGACGACCCCGACGATCAAGCTCGCTGCGTCGAGGAGTTGACGGCCATCTTGAGGCAGCAGTGGCCCGACGCGGAGATTGCGCCCGACCTCGGGCACGCAGCCTTCGTGCTGACGTTCCGGGACTTCTTCCGTCGAGAAAGCGCCGAACGGGAAGACGCTGCCGAAAGGAACATGTCGGAAGAAGAGCGGCAAGCTCGCGAGGCAGCGGCTCGGCTCGTTGCGATGACTGGGAGTCGCCGGACTGTTGCCTTCGACTCCATCACGCTGTCGATTGCGCTCAGAACCGTACTTGAGGACAGGGAGATCACTCTCAAGGTCGGCGAAGACGGGGAATGGTCGTGGTACTCTATTGGCGCTACCTCCGGCGAGAAACTCTCCCTGGAAGCCCTAGAAATCATGCGGGTCTTCGTCGAGCCGGCCAAGCTGCTTGCTGCTGCAGCGGGGCTCATGCTCGAGATCCGTCTCGCAGCAAAGCCCTGCATCCTGTTGGGCAACGTGCCGGAAGGCGCTGATGTGTTCGCTCTGCTCAAGCCTTTCGAGCAGACGCTTCAGGTACGCTACTCGGACCTGAGCATCGTACCTGACATCGAGGCCGGGCGTTGGGTCTGCTCCACTCGCCGCAATCTGCGGCGGGATATCGGCGAGGAGCCGAGCGACGAGCAGGTGCTCGAGCAGTTCTGGAGGTGGTTCTACTGGTCGACCTCGTACCCCGAGGACACCAGGGAAGGAGAGGATGAATGACCGACAGGGTAGGCGGCCGCTTGGCCGCCTACCCGACGAATCTTAATTAGCGCAGCCCTAGGGCTGTTTTTTAGTACCTTAATCTAGTACCGTTCGCGGTGAGCGGTCGGCTTACCACCTTCAATCGTCACATACTGGGCATACCCATCGACAAATAGCCCGTCGTTAATATAGGTGTCACTTTGCGAGAACTCAGCCCAGTGCGAGTGACCGCAGATCAAGTAGGTATCTTGCGCCAAATGCTTTTCTTGCCACACGCGCATGCGGTCGTTGTCTTGTTTATAGATGCGTAAAAAGTATTTACCGAGCAGTTGAGTAAGTACACGATCGGAATAGGTTCCGAGTCGGCTCAGCAGCGGTGAAAAGTTCTTCTTTTTCGTATCAACGTAGGGCGCTAGTCGGTGGCCGTGCTCCACTCGAAACAGCTTGCCAGCCTGAGAGAACTCAAAAACATCGTGTTGGCTAGTCGAAAAGCGTGAGTAGTCGATACCCTCTCGCCTTCGGTCGTGATTGCCAAAAACATAATAGACCGTCTTCTCGCGTAATTTTTCAAATAGTGGCTCCCAGGCCTTTTCGATATCTGAAAACTCATCGACATAGAGATCGATAAAATCACCATTCAGGATAATGGTCGAAAACGGTTTGATAACTCGAGTAAGCGCCTGATACTGTCGCTTATTGAAGCGCCGGGTAAGGTGCGTATCGGAAATGATAAGGACTGGTTCAGAAATATGTAGTGTCATTTTTCCAGCTTTGTTAGTTGTGTGACCTTGTAAACTTTCCCCTCTTTATCATAGGTAGTCCACTCGCCGGTCTGTTGGCCATGCGTGTAGTAGCCGGATCGCGACAGCGTACCGTCTTTACGAAACCATTCCCAATAGCCCTCGGGATTACCATTAATTACGGCGCCCTTAGCCCAGACGGTTCCGTCTTGATGGTAGTGGACATGATCCCCTGTTTGATCGCCAAATGGTGCCGACATACTACCCCTTCTTCGCCAAGTTTTCTTGCACTCGATAGGTTACCACTTTTTTTACGAGATCGTACGGAATGGGCTTATCGATGGGGAACTGAATTGTTCCTTTTCCGGCGATGTACGGTGCGAGCTCTTCTTTGAACGCTTCAATCCCAGATGGAACCGGATAAAACCCAATATGGTTTTTGTAGGCAGCAAAGTGAACAAGGTTGCCATTCAACTTGAAAGTTGGCATGCCGTAACTGATAGCCTCAGTTGCTTGGGGTGCCAGTTTCTGGATGGTCTTGCGTATCTCCTGAAGCGTTGCCTGTACATCCTCAGGGAAATCGGCGATATATTCATCAATTGTTTTAGCGGTAGACTCCATATTTCCTCCAACAATTGTATGATGGCACGTTACACCAAAAAAGCAACCTTATGGGCTGCTTTCATCGTATGACAACTGGCGGAGAGGGAGGGATAGCCGCTACGCTCCATTCGCCGACTGGATTTTTGATAAGAGTCGGCTCATGAACGAACCCTGCGCTCACGTTGTTCGCTAAGGCCTCTCATCGCACTACCTATCCGCAAACTATTTCCGTCCACCATAGTGGACAAAACTAGTTTGGCGGAGAGGGAGGGATTCGAACCCTCGAGGGCTTGCACCCTACCGGTTTTCGAAACCGGCGCAATCAACCGGGCTATGCGACCTCTCCACTTGGGTCAGTATACTAAATACTCGGCGAAAACGCTAGGTTTGCCGCCGAGTATTATTGGGTATAGTACGAACAAAAACCGAACTAATCTTCTTTGCGTTGTCGGACAGAAACCGTCACGCCTTCCTTGGTCTTACTGACGCCAGGCTCAGGAAGGTTTCGATCGTCTCGGAAGTACCACCAATGGTGAACGATTGAGAAAAGGGAGAAGATAATCCAGTAGATCGACATGGCTGCTGGCAGCTGGCGGGCGATAAAGATGGTCATAATCGGGAAAATGTACATGAATTGCTTACTCATGGCGGCTGAGACATCTTCAGCATCGCCCTTGCCACTAGGTGCGGCGGTCAAGCTCGACATCTGGCGGGCCTGGAAAAACTGAGCGATACCAGCCAGCACCGGCAAGATAATTGGGTTCGGCTTCGTAAGGTCGAGACCAAACCACAAGGCATTGATGGTGTCCATGTGCGGCGTGAAGGAGTAGAGCAGGTTGAAATGATCGGTATTGAGCCCACCGACAAATACGCGGTAGAGAACGATGAGGATAGGAAGCTGGACGAGGCTTGGCAAACAACCGCCAAAAGGATTAAACTTCTCAGCCGCGTAAAGCTCCATGAGAGCCTTAGAGTGAGCTTGTTTGTCTTCGCCATGCTTTTCTTTAAGGTCATTTAATTTAGGCTGTAGCGCCTTCATGCGGGCCTGCTGAGCGAAGGTTTGATTGGCACTGGGCAAGAGCAGTAGACGGATGAGCACGGTCAGCGCAATAATTGCCCAACCGATTGAGTGGCCAGGGATGAGCCAAGCCAGAAAGACGAGTGCATTAAATAATGGTTGATAGAGGAGCGGGACAAAGATCGAATTTAAGAAATCCTTCATAGTTTCCTTTTTCTCTTACCAATAGGTAGGTCTTATCGTAGCAGATTATGCTCTGAAATGCATCCGACTAGGGGACAGGATCATAGCCGCCTTTGGCGAAGGGGTGACAGCGGCCAATGCGCTTCAAGCCCATCACTGAACCACGCCATACCCCGTACTTCTCTATTGCCTCATAGGTATATTGCGAGCAAGTCGGGTGGTAAATACACCCTGCCCGACGCCACAAGCCATGGTCTGGCGAGATGGTAGCCTGGTAAAGACGGATCAACCCTAAGGCAATTTGGCGAAACATGCCACAAGCTCCGGTTTAATACGCTCTAGAGTATATGGCTCTTCAGGGTCACGGTGAACGGTCAGGAGAAGATCTGAGTGTTCAACTTTCGCGAGAAAGGTTGGGTCAGCCATGAGCTCTTGAAAGGCTTGGTGGACAAGCCGGCGGAGTCGGTTGCGGACGACTGCCTTCTTGGCCACTTTCTTACCGACTACAACGGCAAATCTCGGTTGATTCAACCGATTAGGGAGGACTCGAAGATAAAAAAAACGAGTTCCACTAGTCTGGTTCGATTTGTAGACTTTTTGGATGTCTCGTTTTTTATAGAGCCGGAAGGCACGGGCAAGCATGTCCGTGTCCTAGACGACTAATTTTTTACGACCACGAACTCGGCGGCGGGCAAGAACGTTGCGGCCGGTGGTTGACTTCATGCGAGCACGGAAGCCATGAGTTTTATTGCGGTGTCGGGAATTGGGCTGGAATGTCCGCTTCATGCGTTATCCTTCCTCTGTGAATGGTTTTCAGTTGTCATCATACCTTATTACACCTTATTTTTCAAGACCCTGCGGCCAACGGCGATAGGTAAGGGGATAAGAATAATGACTATGTGTATAACATTAATACCTATGTTGATAACTTAATTATCTGTGTGGAAAAGATGCTTATTTTAGTGGAAAACCTGTGGAGAAGACGGGGGATAACTTAATTTTACCCTGTTAACCGTCGTCGAGGTGGCGTTCATGCTGTTTTCCACTACGATTTGACAAACTGTGGATAATTGTGTGACTATTGCTATACGAAAGAACCACTTGTTAGTACTGGTTGGGGAGGTTAGGTTGGATAATCAAGCGCTTTGGTCTGCAGTTATGGGTGAGCTAGAAGTTTCGCTATCAAAGGCCAATTTTGGAACCTGGCTCCGTGATACCTTTATCGTCGACGATACGGGTGAGACCATTACTATTGGTGTTCCAAACACGTTCTATCTCGACTGGATCCGTAATAAGTACCACAAGAACATCGCCGAAGCACTCCGAAAGTTTCGCCCTACCCTTCGCGACATCTCCTACAAAGTGGCAACAAGGATAACTCTTCCGCCTGTCGAACTCTCGCCTGTTACAACACAAGCTGCACCAACCCCACCGAACTACAGCGATCCCATTGTCCTTCCAGATAGCGGCCCTGCTTCAGCTCCTCAGCCTACAACGCAACAAGCCGCCTTCACCGGCGACACTTCTGTTGTTCCCGCTGGCCACACCCCCCTTGATCCCACGAGGCTATTTACGAACTTTATTGTCGGTAGTTCAAACCGACTTGCTCACGCCGTCAGTTTAGCGGCGGCCGAAGAACCAGGCCAAAAGTACAATCCGCTCTTCCTTTATGGGGGAGTGGGTCTAGGTAAGACTCACCTAGCTCACGCTATTGGCAACGAAATCCGAGCTAAGAAGCCGGATGCTCGTATCGTCTATGTGTCGTGCGAGGTCTTTACCAACGAGTTCATCGAGGCAATCCAAAAGAATCAAAACGAAGCCTTTAAACGACGCTATCGCCAAGCCGATGTCTTACTTATTGACGATATTCAATTCATGTCCGGCAAAGAACGAACTCAGGAAGAGTTTTTCCATACCTTTAACGCTCTCCACCAAGCAAAAAGACAGATCGTTCTCACCGCCGATCGCGAACCACAAAACATCCCCGAACTTGAAGATCGACTCACCAGTCGATTTGCTTGGGGTATGGTTGCCGATATCCAGCCGCCCGACTTCGAAACTCGAGTCGCAATTCTTCGTGCCAAGTGTGTCGAACGAAATTACAACATTGGAGGAGATACGCTAGAGGCATTAGCTCAAGTTATTCAGTCCAATATTCGAGAGCTTGAAGGAGCGCTCCAGCGGGTTATTACACAAAGCAGTATTGAAGGCCAGCCATTAACACCAGACTATGTGGCCAGAGTCTTCTCCCAGGTAGCCATCGCCACCAGTCGAAGCCGTCAGGTAAGTACCAACCGTATCATTCAGATTGTGAGTGAGTTCTTCCAGTTAAATCCTGAAGAGGTGGTAGGAAGTCGACGCTACAAAGAGCTCGTCTACCCGCGACAGCTTATCATGTACCTGCTTCGTCATGAACTCTCTTACTCGTACCCGAAGATCGGTAAAGAGATTGGTGGGAAGGATCACACCACGGTGATGCATGGTGTAGAGAAGATTGAAAAAGAGATTGCCCGAAATGCCACTATTCAAGACGATCTTTCAAAACTAAAGGAGAAGTTGTATCAATCGATGTAGGTTGGGGATTGTCGTGTTGATAGGTTAGGGATAAGTCGAAGTAACCCACAGTTATAGTCGAAGAGGAGAAAAGCGCTCGCTTTTTATCCCACCCATCTCCCCAACAAATTCACACTCTCATCCCAAGGTTCTTCCTGCTTTTTCCCCATCATTAACAGGTTATTATCCCCAAATCCACAACCCTTATTACTATTACGACTATATTATTTAACTAACTATATATAAAACGATTGGTGGATATATGAGCTTATTAGCATTTAAAGTAGCCAAACAAGATCTCATAACCGGACTAGGGGTAGTAAGTCGATTAGCAGGTAATCGAATGCCCTTACCAATTCTCAATAATATCCTTATCGTAGCAGAGGGTAATAGTCTGACCTTATCGGTAACTGATCTCGAGATAGGTATACAGACCGTCGTTGAGGCGGAGGTTCGTCAGTCAGGTAAATTTACCGTTCCTGCTCGTCTTCTTCATGAGTTCATTCAAAGTAGCAATGATCTTCATTTTGAAGGTAAGGTAAGCGACGATGCAACGCTTCACCTTACCAGTGAGCACACAGGAGTGAAGATTCGAGGTCTCGACGCGTCTGAGTTTCCCAACCTTCCCTTTATCCAGAATGCGCCACACTTCTCTTTGCGGGCCGAGAGCTTTAAAGAGGTGATTACACAGGTAGCCTACGCTACTGCGCTTGACGATACTCGGCCGGTACTCGCCGGTATCTTCTTCGAGTGTACTCCCGAAGGATTGGTTCTCGCAGCAACTGATAGTCATCGACTGGCTGAGCGATCGATGAAACTCACTGTTTCGACGAAATGTTCGGTAGTTGTTCCTAAGCAAACCTTATTAGAGATATCTCGGGTTATCGATGACAAGACTGTGGATATTTCGGTTTTTGTTGGGGATAACCAGATTCAATTTGATTATAAAGCTACCCGGATTGTATCTCGCCTCATCGAAGGTAATTATCCCGCCTATAAAGCGATTATTCCTGAAGGATATCAGACGCGAGTTACCGCTCATGTCGGTGATCTAGTGGCTAGTCTTAAAACTGCCCAACTTTTCGCCAAGGATGCCGGTGGAATGGTGAAGTGTCAGGTATCACCAGGAAATGGAATGATCGTCCAGTCGGTTACTGATCAGAAGGGGGAGGCCTTGAGTCGATTGACGGCGATTGCTGAAGGAGAAGAACTAACTATCGCCTTTAATGCAAAGTATTTAATCGACGCACTCTCCGCGGTGTCATCAGACAACGTTTTTATCGAGTTCTCGGGGCCCGATCGTCCAGCGATTGTTCGACCAGCAAATACAAAAGAATACTTTTCTCTAGTTATGCCCCTCAAAATTGACTAGTCAGTCTCTTGGAAATCCTTTATCGTAAGGACATATGCTTCAATCACTTCAGCTAACGAACTTTCGATCCTACACTGACCGATCATTTACTTTTGATCGAGTTACCGCTTTTGTGGGGAAGAATGGCATCGGAAAGACTAATATTCTTGAAGCAATCGGATTTCTCGCTCTTGCCAGAAGTTTTCGAGCACGTCAGGATCGAGAGGTGATCACCTGGGGGAGTGAAGTAGCTCGGCTTGTGGGCCAAGTGGAGCAGTCTCAGATCGAGGTTATTCTCAATCAACAGCTTCGAGGGAGTAAAACCATAAAAATCAATGGGGTCTCCCGTCGAGCCATTGAATTACTAGGCAATGTCCGAGTAGTGTTATTCCTCCCCGAATCACTCGATCTCGTCGCTGGGTCGCCGCAAAATAGAAGGCACTTTCTTGATCTCGTACTAGTACAGAGTGATCGTCGCTATGCCTACCATCTTATTCAACTCCAAAAGATTCTCAGACAACGTAATCGATTGCTGCGGCAGATCGATGAGGGAGTGGCGAGTCGAGATCAACTTGAGTTTTGGGATGAATCATTTGTTGAAGAGGCGGGATATCTTAGCGCTTCACGGGTTCGATTTCTGCGTTCAGTAAATGATCGACTGAGTCAGCACTATCGAATTATGAGCGGGGAGAAGCAGATTCTTCAACTTGAGTATCGAGCGGCCTCGGTCAGTGAGCGAAGCGGTGAGCAAGAAAAATATCGTCATCCCCATGACTGCCCCATTGAAGTAGGTGAGTGGCAACAACTCCTTCGTCAATCAATTCACCAGTTTCAAAGTAGGGAGATTGTTGCCGGCTCAAGTCTTTACGGGCCACAACGAGATGATTTTACCTTGGTGTTAGATGGTCGCCCCTTGGCAAGTTTCGGATCGCGTGGTGAGTTTCGATCGGCAATCTTGGCACTGAAGGCAGCGGAGGCAGACTATCTTCTTGCCACTGAAGATCCAATACCACTCATTTTCCTTTTAGATGATGTGTACTCAGAGCTTGATGTGAATAGAAGAGGCCAGCTCAGTGATCTTATTAATTCACATCAAGCAGTAATTACCACCACCGACGTTGATCATCTTGATAGTACGATGCAAAAGACCGCTAAAATAGAAGAGCTTCTCTAGGCTGAACCAACCTCTTTGGTGTACAATAACCAAGCGAGGAAGCTATGTTTAAGCCTATTGGACGCATTGTAAAACAAAAAACAGCCACCGGGTTAGCCCGTTCGATCTCAGCTGCTGTTGTTGTAGCAAAGGCTACGACGACCGCCGCCGGCCGATTTGAGGCGATTCGGTTTCGTAATGGTCGCCTGACTATTGTCGCCCCATCGTTGATGGCAGCTCAGGATCTTGCGTTGCAAAAAGAACAAATTATTACCGAACTCAACACGGCATTTGGTGACCATATCGTTAAAGATCTCTTTGTCCGAAGTTAGTATGCAATATAGACCGAATCAAAACCTCGTTTAAAGCCGTAGAGGCCATATTTAACATTCTTTCCATCTGCATTGGGATAGGTTTCAGCCACCCGGTTGCGGAGCGATCCTTTTAGTCCAGAAAGTCCTTCGTAGGTCATAATTTGAATTGGTCGACCAACCTCATCACCCTGTGAGAAGCTGGTGTCGGGGAGGGTTATGAGATAGGCAA
>CBINIT010000008.1:0-36669 GCA_966250865.1 uncultured Candidatus Berkelbacteria bacterium | reverse complement strand
AGATATAACCATTATGGTAGCCCAAGAAGCAAAAAGCTCAGGTACAATGATGTGTTGTGGTGCCGATAGACTAGTAATGGGCCCTATTTCTGAACTGGGCCCGCTAGATAAACCTATGATACATCCCAACAACGAGACGGCAAGCATATCAGCTTTAGATATCGTAAAATCCATCGATGGGATGTTAGACACTGCAGAAGATAGAGAGAAACAACTTGCATTTGAAATTCACACTGAGTTAGGGCTGCCTATTGGTCAAAGCCTTGAGTTAGCAAGCAAGTCAATTTCAAAATTAATTTCACCTATGCTTTGTAGAGAAGATGTGAAAATCTACAACCAGGCGAGGAGATTACTATCAATCGCTGAGCAATATGGTACTGAGCTACTAAATAAACACATGTTAAAATATATTAAGTCAGAAAAAACACGTGAACGCGCTGCAGGATTGGTGATTCGTCAATTAGTATGGCTATACCCTGACCATGCGTTCGCTATCAGGAGAAATGAATTAAGAGATTGGCTTTTTATCGTTAAAGACGCCGAAGATACATACTATTGGAACGAGTTATGGAAAGAGTATGAGCAAAACATAAATTCCAACCGTGGTAAAGTAATCAAGTTCTTAAAGGCTACGATATGATAACTTTTATCAGCTCATCAAACCAAGGTAAAATCTCTATGGAGCCTTTAACAAGCGAAGTGGATAAGCTTCCACTGAGCACCAGTGAGAAAATTGTTAGGGAAGATATGCAAAAACTGGATGAAAGCTCTAAGCAAATTAGAAAGCTTAAAGAACAGCTATCTAAGAGCAATACAGAAAAAGATAGCTCCACTAGCACTAACTAAATAACATCTTTGACATTGATGAAATCGGATGTTGATCTATTTTGTTACGTAGTCCTCGACTGGTGTTCGAAAAACACTCGAGACTTGCCGTGGCGCCATACAACTGACCCATACAAAATCATGGTCTCGGAGATCATGCTTCAACAAACGCAGGCTGATCGAGTCATTCCGAAATATGAAGCGTGGCTCGAACAGTTTCCGACCGTCGAGACTCTGGCGAAGGCGCCGGTTGCTGAGGTGATCCGGGCTTGGGCTGGGCTAGGGTATAACCGCCGCGCCCTCTACCTCCAACGAGCAGCACAGGCTATTCATACGCTCGGAAAATTTCCGACCGAGGAAGGGGAGTTACGCAAATTACCGGGGATTGGACCGTACACGGCGGCGGCCATCTGCTCATTTGCCTACAATCAAGACATTGCTCTCGTTGATACGAACATTAAACGCATTTACGAATTACTAGTTTTTGGGGATAGGGGAAAGGTCAGCGATAAAGAAGTTCGGGTAGTTGCCGAACAGTTTTTGCCAAAAGGCCATTCGCGCAATTGGCACAATGCACTTATGGACATTGGCAGTATCATTGCCAAAAAGAGGGGAGCGAGAGAACAACAAACCGCCCTCGTCGCCCTCTTCCCTCCCCTCTCAGCCTTTCCCCTACCCGAAGTCTCCGACACTCCCCTTAGTCGTCCCAAACAGTCCAACTTCAAAACCAGCAAGCGCTACTTCCGCGGCCAGATCCTCCGCTTGCTTCGAGAACAGGAGCGGCTTACAATAAACGAACTAGAGGAGAGACTGGGCCCAATCCCCTACCCGCTCCCCCAGTTACTGGAAGATTTGGCCAAAGACGGGCTCATTACTATCCACCAACAAACGATCGGATTGCCCCATGACTAAGGAATGCACTGCCATGCAACAAGCCGCCCGAGCTGGCGGCGAGATCTTACGAAGCTACTTCGGCCAAACTCTTGAGGTTACCGAGAAAAGCATGGCTTCTGACTTTCGAACGAAGGCCGACCTTGAGTCTGAAGCAGCAATTTTAACAGTCCTCGATCAAGACTTTAGCCACTATAACATCCAGTCCGAGGAGACCGGGTTTATCGACCGACAGTCAGAATACACCTTTGTCATCGATCCGCTTGATGGAACTAACAACTTTTCCCTTGGCATCGCCAATTTCTCAGTCAGTATCGCCCTCCTCAAAAACGACGAAATCGTCGCTGGTGTCATCTACCAACCGATCATCGACCAACTGTACTACGCGGTAAAAGGTGAGGGCGCCTTTCTAGAAGGTGATCAACTCCGAGTCAGCCCTGAAACGCAGATGAGCCGGTCTACTCTCGCGCACGGCTGCGGCTACGATACGCCCCCACATGTTGAAGCAAATTTAGCTAAGGATTTTCACCAACACAATGTCAAAAGAGTCCTCACCAATTGGTCAATTGCCAATGACTTTTGTCTCCTCGCTTCCGGTAAAATTGAAGGCGTGGTGATCGATGGCTCAGAGCTTTACGATTTCGCAGCCGGAAAGATTATCGCCAAAGAAGCCGGAGCAATAGTTAACACCTTCAAAGGCAAGCCCGACACCGACACCAGTCGCTTCTTCTTCGCCAGCTGCAACCAACCGATCCACGATGCCATGCTGGCCGTTATCCGAGAGCAAAAGGAATTAGGATGAAAATCTACACGAAAACGGGCGACAAAGGCGAAACATCACTCTTTGGCGGTGAACGTGTCAAAAAAGACGATCCCCGAATCGAAGCTTACGGCACAGTCGACGAACTGAACTCTGCGATTGGTCTGGCAATTAGCTTTCTCCCCATTAGCCAAGCCGATCTCCAGGAGATACTCCTTACCGTACAACACCACTTGCTCGACATTGGCTCGGAACTTTCAAGTCTTTCCGACAAGAAAAGTCGAAGTAAAGCTAAAGTCCCTGAGGTGACAGCTAAAAAAGTTACCTGGCTTGAGAAGCACATTGATACTCTCGACAAAGATCTCACCCAGCTCACCCAGTTCATTTTGCCAGGCGGAACCCAAGCTGCCAGCGCTCTTCACCTCGCCCGAACTATATGCCGTCGGGCTGAACGAAAAGTCATTACCCTATCGGCCGAACATGAAACCAACTCCGAACTCATCCGCTACCTTAACCGTCTATCTGATTTCCTCTTTACCGCTGCCCGCTTCACCAACGTGAAAAGCGGCAACGGCGATGTTTCCTGGAAGGCTGATCGCGACTAATTTGTTCTCCCTCCGTTCTTTTGTTATGCTTAACGTATGACTCAGGATCATCGTCCCCGTTTTGTGCTTGCCGCCTCTGTTTCGATCATTCTTCTTGCCATAACGCTTGGCTTTGGGGTATGGCTTCTCGTGAACGGTAATCCCTTTACGAAACAACCCGTCTCTATTGAGCAGGCAACACCCGGGGTGGTTGATAGTAGTGAGGCAGATTAGACAACGAAGTGAGGGGTAATGCGCCAACAAGAACTCGAAACCACTGCTAACCAAATACGCATGGACATTATTAAGATGCTCCTTGCCGCTGGGTCAGGCCACTCGGCCGGGCCACTCGGCATGGCCGACGTCTTTACCGCGCTCTATTTTTCGGTCATGCACGTCGACCCTAAGGACCCTCACTGGGCCGAACGTGACCGACTCATTCTTTCTTGTGGTCACATCAACCCCGTTCTCTACGCAACCCTAGCGCACCGAGGGTATTTCCCAAAATCAGAGCTCCTTACCCTTCGCCAGCTGGGCACCCGTCTCCATGGCCACCCTCACAATCTTGCCCTGCCAGGCATCGACAACTCCTCTGGTCCGCTGGGGCAGGGCTTGTCGCAAGCTATCGGTATGGCCCTCGCTGCAAGACTCGACAAGCGTCGCTACCAGACCTACTGCATCATGTCAGACGGCGAACAGCAGGAAGGGCAGATTTGGGAAGCCGTCATGTTTGCCGGGAAGAATCGACTAAACAATGTTACGGCGATCATGGATCGAAACAATATTCAGATCGATGGCTTTACCGAAGATGTCATGCCGCTCGAACCGCTACGCGCGAAGTACGAAGCCTTCAACTGGCATGTTATTGAAGTTGACGGACACAATATTGAAAGCATTATCGATGCCTGCGAAGAGGCGAAAGCTATTGCCGAGAAACCGACGCTCATCGTCGCCCATACCATCCCAGGTAAAGGCGTCGACTTCATGGAAAATGACTACAAGTGGCATGGCGTTCCGCCGAACGCTGAGCAAGCAAAGACTGCGCTGCAAGAACTTCGAACACTGCGTAACCGTATTAAAGGGGAGCATGAGTAATGTTACTACCTGCCGCCTATAGCACCTATTTAAACCCTGAACTCTTCGATAAGGATGTTGAGCAGCTTCCGACTCGTAACGGTTTTGGTGAAGGCCTGGTTTTAGCGGCCGAAGAAAACCAAAACGTGGTTGGGCTGACCGGCGACCTCGTTGAGTCAACCCGCATGGATGGTTTTGCCAAGAAATTCCCCGAACGATTTTTTGAAATGGGTGTCGCTGAACAAAATATGGCAGGCGTTGCTGCCGGACTTGCGCTTTCGGGAAAGATTCCATTCATCAGTAGTTATGCTACCTTTAGCCCGGGACGCAACTGGGATCAGATTCGGGTTTCCGTCTGCTATTCGGAAGCAAATGTGAAGATTGCCGGCTGTCACGCCGGTATCTCGGTCGGGCCCGACGGGGCAACTCATCAAGCGCTTGAGGATATTGCGATCATGCGAGTTTTGCCGAAGATGACCGTCATCTACCCGTGTGACAGTATTGAAGCCAGAAAAGCTACCCTCGCCGCCGCCCATCACAATGGACCGGTCTACCTCCGTTTTGCCAGAGAGAAAACGCCAGTCATTACAGCCGAGCTTACCCCGTTCACCATCGGTAAAGCACAAGTCATGCGCGACGGTGCCGATGTAGCTATCGTAGCGACCGGTCCACTGGTGTACGAAGCGCTCCAAGCCGCTGAGACACTTACCCAAGAGAAGATCCAAGCCACGGTCATCAACATGCATACCATCAAGCCGTTAGACATGGACACCCTCGAGCGGATCGGCAAACATTGTAAAGCTGTCGTCACCGTTGAAGAGCATCAAGTTCACGGCGGTCTTTACGGTGCAGTGAGTGAGTTTTATGCTCGCAACCTCCCACTTCCAATCGAACCAGTTGCCATGTCCGACCGTTTTGGCGAGTCCGGTCAACCCGATGAATTATTAAAGAAATTTGGCTTAAAAGCCCGAGATATTCGCAGCGCCGTCCACCGTGTGCTGAAACGCAAGAAAGGATAATATGTCTAAACCAAAGATCTTCATTACCCGCCGTTTTCCTGGCCCTGGCATCGAGACGCTTAAAGAAAAGTTCGATGTCACGATGAACTCATCAAACAATGTGCTATCCAAGTGGCAATTGAAACGCGCCGTGAAGGACGTTGATGTCATTGTGAGTCTTTTAACCGACCATATTGACGCCGAAATCATGGATGCCGCTGGTGACAATTTAAAGATGATCGCCAATTACGCCGTTGGTTTTGACAATATTGATCTGCAAGCGGCTAAGGAGCGCGATATCGTCGTCACCAATACGCCTGGCGTCTTAACCAATGCGGTCGCCGAACACACTTTTGCTTTAATTATGGCCGTTGCACGTCGAGTCGTCGAAGCCGATAAATTTGCTCGCGCTAACAAATACAAGCAGTGGGAACCCGAGCTGCTGCTTGGCATGCAGCTGGAAGGGAAAACGCTTGGTATTGTCGGTCTTGGCCGCATCGGCGGTCGAGTCGCTCAAATTGCTCAAGCCCTTGGCATGCATGTCATCTATACCGACGAAATGCGCAACAAAGAGCTCGAGAAGATGTATAACGTTGAGTACCACAAGCTGGAGACGATCCTCCATGAAGCCGATGTCGTTTCCCTTCACGTACCGCTCCTCCCAACAACCAAGCATTTGATTAGTGAAAAGGAACTGGTTCAGATGAAGCCCACTGCCATCTTAATCAATACTGCCCGCGGTCCAGTCGTCGATGAAAAAGCCTTGATTCACGCCTTAAGAAAGAAAGAGATCGCTGGCGCCGGCCTCGATGTCTTTGAGCGCGAACCCCAAATTAGCCGCGATCTTGAACGACTCGACAACGTTGTTCTTACGCCGCACATCGCCTCAGCAACCGTTGAGGCTCGAGATGAGATGAGTGAGATTGTCGCAAAAAATGTGGTGGCGTTTCTTGAAAAAGGAAAGGCCATCAACCCTTTAACCTAGGGCACTTTTGCCATTGACCTCGCTTTCTGGTGGGATATAATGAAGCCTTAACCGAGAGGAGACTTCATGGAGCTCTTACCCACCAATCAAGCGATTAACACTCTTGCTGTTGATACGATCGTAATTAGCCTATTTCAAGGCGACGCCACATTCGACGGCACTAGCCAAACTGTAAATGAAGCAACGAGCGGATTGCTACAAGAACACATTACACATCATGAATTTGAGGGTAATCTTCTCGAGACCCTTACTTTTCACTCGCCAGTCGGGCTTAAAGCCAAGCACGTTATTATTGTTGGTCTCGGTAAATCTACCGACTTTGACTCGGTCGTTGCCCGAAAAGCGGCAGCGGCAAGTATCGTTGAGGCGAAGAAGCTCAAATCTTGCTCAATCGCCACCATTATCCATGGCGAGACGCGAAAAGAAGCTGATACACAACAGCTCAGTCAGGCAGTAAGTGAAGGACTCTTGCTCGGCAACTATGAGTTCGATCGGTACAAAACAAAAGATCAAGCCGAAAGAGCAAAGCAAACGATTACACGATGCTTGCTCGTAAGCAATCCAAATACAACGATTGAGCCACTTGAACAGGGGATAAAACAAGCCGAGGCAATCTGTGCCGCCGTCCTTAACGTACGCGATATTATCAACGAACCACCGTCAAAGATTAAGCCAGTGAATTTAGTTGAGGTAGCCACGGAAATCGCCAGTCTTTCTGACTCCATTAGCCTCACGGTTCTCGACAAGAGTCAGCTAGAAAAAGAGGGCTACAATGCCCTCCTTGCCGTCGCCTCGGGTTCGGAGGAGCCACCGTATCTCATCCATCTCACGTACAAGCCTCAAGGTGCGAGGAAAAAAGTTGCGCTTGTTGGCAAGGGCGTAACCTTTGACTCTGGTGGCTTGAGCATTAAGCCATGGTCAGCTATGCTTTCAATGAAAAGCGACATGTCTGGCGGCGGTGCAGTGCTCGGTATCATCCAGGCCTTGGCTGAACTTGAGGCGCTTGGTACGCCAGTTCCGGTAGAGGTGCATGGCATTGTCGTTACCACCGAAAATATGATCTCCGGTAAAGCCATGCGGCCCGATGACATCATCGAGACCAAAAGCGGAAAAACCATCGAGATCCTCCATACCGACGCTGAAGGTCGACTCATCTTGTCCGACGGGCTCACCTATGCCTCACTCCTTAAGCCAGACTATATGATCGACTTTGCTACCTTAACCGGTGCCGCTATTCGAGCTCTCGGCCGATCCTATGCCGCCTTTATGGGAAATGACCGCGCGCTCCTCGACACTATTGGCCAGGCAAGCCAACAAACCGGCGAACTTGCCTGGGAACTTCCCTTGCCAGATGAATATAAGAAACAGCTAGAAAGCCCGGTTGCTGATTTACAAAATATTAGTACCAACGACTACTCGCCCGGTGCCATCTTTGGTGGTTTATTCTTGCAAGAATTTGTAAATGATATCCCTTGGGCGCATATCGATATTGCCGGGCCTTCATTTGCCGATGAGGTCACAAACCCCGTTTATACCAAAGGTGGCACTGGCTATGGCATCCTTCTCGGCCTCGAGACAGTACGCCGACTGGTTGACTAGTGTAGACCGAAACAAAAAACAGCCTACAAGAGGCTGTTTTTTGTTTATTTTCTCTTTTTATTGGGGCAATGCGCCGACACCGGTATCCGTCTGAGTCTGGAGACCACCAGCGGAATCTGGAACGGTAGAATCAAGGAAGTCACTGCCTGCCGCACCTTCAAGCTCGGTTGATGCACTACTGTCAGTATCCTCAATGATGGTGTCGCCTGCGGTGGTATCATCTGTCGATTGACTCGCAAGGTAACTACGACCAACGAGGAACAAGACTATTCCGATCGCCACTACAATACCAACAATCATCAAGATCCATTTCAGGTTGCCACCCTTCTTAACGGGCTCTTCTTGAACACCCATCGCCGGTGGCGGGGGTACTGCCCCAGAGAGTGCTTCGTGGGAGGGAACAGCCATACTTGGCGCCGTAGCAATAGCCGCCTGGGCAGCCGCAATGCCTGGATCTGGCTGGGCAGGCGTAGCTGTTGCATCAGAACCAAGCGGCAGGTCGGTAACGGGTGCCGCTGGTGCAGGAACAGGAGCAGCTGCCTCAGGAAAAGCTGGAGGTAATGGTGCCGTCGGCTCAGCTGGAGCTGCAATTGGAGTCGGCTCGGCAGGGGCTGGCGTAGTCCAGTCAGAAGTAGCTGGTGTCGCCTGAGGAGTCGATACCGGATCGGCACTTAAAGCGGGAGGAGTTGGTGGTGTTAAGCCAGCTGAAAGGTCGGGCACTGAACCGGTGGGGGCTTCAGCGGCCGGGGCTGATTGCCACGGGTCAGGCATCGGGCTTTCGGTAGCGATAGCTGGCGCACTAGGAGTAGCAGGCATCGAGGCCGAAAGGTCGGGAACGACAGGTGTTGGCATTGCTGGCTCAACTGGTGCAGCAGGTGCAGCTGGCATGTCGGGAAGCGGCGGGACAGGGGGAGGAACCGGCATATCAACCGGTGGGGCAGCAGCTGGTGTCGGAGCCGACGTGTCGGCAGCCGGTGCTGGTGTAGCTGGAGCTACTGGTGTGGGTGCATCAGTCACTGGCATCGCTGGCTCAACTGGTGCAGCTGGCATATCGGCAGCCGGAGCGGCCGATGCACTAGGGGCTGGAGTATCAATCTCCCATGGGAAAGGCTCGTGCGCTGGCATAGCCTGCGCTGGAGGCGGGGTAGTTGGGGGAGTTACAGTCGAAGGCGGATTTACGGGAGGAGGCGTTGCTCCTGCGGTTGGTTGACTCGTTAAAGGATCTTGGGTATCAGCCATCTTAGCCCTCCTTAGACTGCGGCGGCTTTTGCCAGAGAACGGTTATCACTTATAGGTTATGCTAGAATTATACCATACATCTTCGAGTGAAAGGAACGATATGGTCAATATTAATCAAAAAGCTCCAGACTTTACCCTGCCAGACAGCACCGGGCAGCTGGTCAGCTTGTCAGATTTTCATGGCAAGTCTAATGTTGTACTTTATTTCTATCCCGAAGACGACACACCAGCCTGCACCCTGCAAGCGCAAGATTTCTCTGCCACTAAAGCTGAATACGACGCGCTGAATACGGTGGTCCTCGGCATTAGCGACAATACGGCTACGTCACATGCGAAGTTTTGCAGTAAATACGGCCTGACCGTCACCCTTCTTGCCGATCCTGAACATACTGTCATCGAACACTATGGCTCTTGGGGCGAAAAGCAGCTCTTTGGTCATCACTATATGGGGACGATTCGTTCAACATTCCTTATAGACAAAGACGGAATTATCCGAAAGATTTGGCCAAAAGTCACCGCTGAAGGCCATGCAAGAGAACTCCTCACTACGATTCGATCCTTAGTCCTCAAATAGCTCTTACCATCAATGGTTTCCCATGATACGGCCAAGCCCTCCTCGCTAGGCGGAAGCGAGCGAGGCCCCGTATAGTCGTTTGTGATAGTTCACAAAACGTGAACACGTAACAAAGGAGCTACATGGGGAAACATACAATTCGAGCCGTCACCTACCTGGGTCTTTTCCTAACTATCTTTAGCGCCACCTCGCCTGTCGCCCACGCCGCCACAAGCTCAAAATCTGCCTTCTGGTGGCTTCAGCCCGCTGGATCGCCGGGTCTCCTCGCTATCCTCTTCGGCGTTCCCGCTCCCAAAAAAACTACACCATCAAATCCCTCATCCATGAGACCGAACCTAGTCGCTAGCCCAACTCCCGTCACTGAAACAGCTATCTCGCAAGAGACAGCAGTTGTGGCTGGCTGGTTAACTCCTTGGGGTGACGACTCATTTGAATCCTTTAAGAATAACTTAGATGTACTCACCGAGGTTCACCCATTTGTCTACACCGTCGGCGCCGACGGGGTGAGTGTTGTCCCCGATGCCGGCGAGTGGCACAAAGAGGAAGTGCTCCGTCTTGCCAAGGAAAATGGCATTAAGGTCATCCCTACGATCTCCGGTGACGTCAATTACTCCGACCTCATGTTAAACGATCCAGCCAAACAAGACACGCACATTGACGAAATCATGGAAGCCATTGAAGCTAACAGTTACGACGGATTCAATATCGACTATGAGGGCTTCTTGAATGGCTATAACCGTGACGTTTACGCTAATTTCCTAGAGAAGCTCTCGAAGCGGATTCATGAAAAGGGTAAGATCCTGGCCTTTTCCGTCGAAGCCTTTAACCGGCAGCAGGACTGGGATCGCATCGGTAAAGTCGTCGATCGCTTCATGCTGATGGGCTATGACTATAACTCCGCTCGCGGACCCCAAGTTGGCCCCATCGGTCCTGCCGGCTGGCTTCAAGAAGTTGTTGACTACACCGCCACTCGGGTACCCAAAGAAAAGATCGTTCTTGGCTTAGGCACCTATGGTTACTCGTGGATTCATGATGGCAGCCAGTACGTGTCGACTGCAGTGAGCCACCAAGATGCACTCGATATTGCCGCTGAATTCGGTACCGATATCAAGCGGGACCAAGATGCACCCTATTTTACCTACGATCGCGGCCAAGGCACCCGATACCTCTACTTTGAAGATGCCCAGAGCACGAAGCCGAAATTCGACGTCGCCACAAGATCAGGCATTGCCGGTATCGCTTTCTGGCGGCTCGGTACTGAAGACAAGGCTATTTGGAGCGACGTCGCTCTCACCATGAAAGACCATAAGATCGTTTCAGCAGAGTAATTTACACTAAAAAAGTCCGGTCAACCGGACTTTTTTAGTTGGGAGTGAGCTCCCCAATAACGACAAGCCGGCTTGCGGTGGTAAGCAGTGGCGTACAGGTTATAAGGGCGAGGCGATGCCTTCCATCAGTCTGTTGAAGCTCTTCTTTAAAGAAATTGAGATTACTTGGATCTACAACTTTTTTCTCGGTAATAGTGTAACGGTAATCAGTCTCACTGTAACGAATTACAATTTCATCACCTTCTTTTACATAATGCAGCGGCGCAAAGACAGCGGCATATCGATGCGGTAACCAATCAGAGGAATGACCGGTGATCAGCGTCGTACCTGGCTCGCCAGGCTTTGGTAGTCTCTCGGCAAGGCTCACTCCACGTTTTAAATCTTCACGAATGACCGACCAGCTCGATGTCTCAGATGGATCCGTAGCCGAAGGGATAATGGGTGCCGTTAGTCCGACTGAAGGAATAGCAAGCGTATTGTTCTCAAGCGAAACTGCTTTGACCGGTTCGACAATGCTGAAGGCTAAAGGTGTCATTACCGTAAGTAGCCGCCAGTTAAAGGCAGCTACTACGATAAGCGGAAGGATGAGGACGAGCAAAAGACGTTGCCTATGATTCATAACTCCATGCTATCGCCCATCCTTCGCGAGAGCATTAGGAGATCCGCTAATTTAGGCTTCGTTCTCTTTGCGTCGTTTAGCGAAGATGCCAAGCACAGCTTCAGAAAGGAGCCAGAGGATAGCAGGCAGTCCAATAGCAACATAGAGGGGCGAATGCTGAGACCCAAGAATTCCTGTTCGGTTCGCAGCATGAGCAATCGGAGCAAAGCGGTGACGTAGGCGATTCTCTGGTTCGCCTGCTTGATCGGTAGCACCTGGCGATGGCTGAATATCAATCGTTGCCGTCACCGTTCCATTGCCTTCCTCTTCATGTACAACCGATACGGTCTTTTTCTGCTGGGTCGAAACAAAAGCAGCTGGGAAGAGTCGACGCGTGACACGGCGGGCTGGTTCAACAACGCTCTTTTCCACCTTTACCTCACTTATCTCACCAGCGCCAGAAGCCTCAGACTGATCAGTAGCGTTCGACTGGGTCGACACCGTCTGCTGCTTGGTGCCGGTCAACTGCACTTGAGCCACACTGACTGCCGCTTTAGGCGATGGGGTAGCCGCTGGCTTACTTGAAGCAACATTGGCCTTACCTTTCCAGGAGCCAAGAATATTCACCACTCCGAACATAAATCGTTGTCCTACCGCGACTGTAGTGTTCACTAAGTTGGCAATACTGGTTGCTACATTGATATTGCCACTCGACACCGATCCGGAGCCAGTATTATAGTTGGCACTATTATTTCCCGTATTGGCCGCTACTGAGACACGGTTGGTGACGCTACCAGTATTTGTTTGGTTGATATCAGTTGTGTTATTCTGGTTCGCCGTCGTAGTATTCTCGGAATTTGCCCCGGTCTCGGTATTGGTCGCCGAAGCGGGGATGACATTCAAAACATACTTTGTCGGATCAAGGAGCGAGAGGTCACAGTCGCACTCGCCGTAGACATTGACGAGCCAGAGCATGTTGGCGGGAGCATTGGCGATATTGGTCACCGCTGCCTGGGCATTCACCGAACCAGACTGAACCGATCCACCTTGTGTATTGAAGTTCGCACTATTGCTACCAGTAGTGAGATCATAATCGAGATCGTTAACAATTGTGGCGTCGTTGGCAGTAGTGACGGTCAACGCATTATTGGCAGTAACCGTTGATTGATTATTACTGGCTGCCCCGGTCTTGGTATTAGCTGCTTCGCTAGGGAATAGAAGATCAGCAATTACATTACCCATAATATTTAGGACATCGATATCGACTGGAATACTGGGGTTCAAGCTATTAAGAATATTAATTAAGGTAAGGGCAAGGTTGATATCGCCAGAGTCTACGCTTCCATTACCCGTATTATAACTTGCACTATTATTACCGGTATCCGCAACGACTTGAAGGTCATTCACGACCGTTGCGTCATTAATAACATTCACCTGAACATCACGGTTCGTATTAGCTACCGCGAGGTTCGTACTTCCGCTTCCGGTCTGTGTGTTCCCAGCCGCAATAGGGTTAAGCGTGCTAGTACCCAACATGATTGGGCTGGTTTGATTACCGCTAAGCGTTTGACTTCCAACAGTGCTTCCGTTTTCTACCTGCGCGTTTGATACGTTCACGATGGTTAGCTGACCATTGAGGTTGCCGGAAGCTACCGTACCATTTCCTGTATTAAAGTTGGCTGTGTTACCGCCAGTCGAGGCAGTAACCCCAACAGTGTTTGTGGTAGAAGCAGTGTTTGTTTGGCTGGCAGATGTCGAAGAGTTCTGGTCAACCGTTGCTGTATTACTTGAGTTTTCGCCAGTTTGGGTATTGGTCGCGGTAGTGCCACCAGTACCGGTAGCAGATGTGGCGGTAGATTCGGTAGCTGTAGCTGGCGGAGAAGTAATCGAAGCCGGGCCAGTAGGGCTTTGGGGACCGGTCGGGCCTTGCGGGCCAGTAGGTGATTGTGGGCCGGTTGGCCCCTGAGGGCCTGTCGGGCCTTGCGGACCAGTAACCAAAGCAGGCACAGGGCTCGAAACGGTAGTTGTTGCTTCGGGCGACGGAGAGACTTCCGACTCAAGGGCGGCAGCCACACCGATTGACTGCCAAAACAACATCATAAAGACGCCCAAGCTTGCTACTAGTTTCTGTCCTACTCTCATGTCAGCCTCCTAACCCTACTAAAAAGAAAGGGGAGTCCCCTCATCAGTTGAGGGGACCTACCCTATCCTTTAGCTTAGTTGACGATGTTGCGAATCTGGATTTGGAATTCGCCGTCACCGCTCTCGACGGTACCGTCACCGGTATTCATGCTCGAGGAGTTGTCACCAGTATTGATATCAAAGTCGACATTATTATCGACAGTCGCTGAGTTGGTCTCAGTGATATCAACATCATGTTCAACGTCCACATCTACGTTGTTAGCCGAGCTTGCACCGGTCTGAGCATTCTCGACAGTGATGTTTCCTGAGGAAGCAGAGCCTGCACCAACAGCACTCAACGAAGCACCTGCATTGGCGTTGAGGTCAGTTGTCATGGTGCCACGGACAGAGACACTACCTGAGCGCGCCATACCGTCACCCGTGTTACTGCTAGCCGAGTTGCCGCCAGTAGCAAAGGTGCCGCCCAGGGTGTTCGTTGCTGAGGCACTATTGGTTACCGTTACATCCATATCATGGTCATAGTCGACATCAACATCGTTGACTGAACCAAAACCAGTCGTCATATTGCCGCCATCAACCGTAACTGAACCAGCGCCTGGAAGTGACAGGGTACGTGTGCCGCCGTTTAACTCAGTTTCAAAGCTGAGCATTCCACGGATGTCTCCACCAGTAACCCGACCGTCACCGGTGTTGAAATCAGCGTCGTTGTCACCAGTTTCAGCGTCAACCGTAACGTCATTCGTTGCTGTTGCTACATTAGTAAGGTCCAGGTCGAATTCGTGATCCACATCAGCATCAATAGTATTTGACGATGATGCACCGGTAGTTCGGTTTTCGGCCCGAATATCCGTATTGGCCGATGCCAAGCTTACCCCAAGAGCGAACACCGTCGCGATCGATGCGACACCGATTCGCATCCCTTTGCGTAGTTTTTGTATATCCATATACCTCCTTCAAAGGTAGTATTGTTAATTTGTTTTATGAGAGTCCTCGGGGCTATGACTGGAGGACACTCGTGCCGACCTCAGATTATGGTTTTGCCGTCTGCCGTCCAACAGTGAAGAGACTGACGAGCATCATGGCAAGGAATAAGCCGAGCCAGGACCCGCCGGCAGGGAAGAATCCGCCGCCGCCCACCCCTGAAACTGGTGTTACCGTTGTAATTTCAGGAAATACGCCGCCGCCCACCCCTAGGCTCAGGGTTGTTGGGCTCGGTTCTGGCGCAATGCCGCCGCCTACCCCGCCTGGAGTTGGCGTTGGCGTAACGGTAGGCACACCGCCTCCTCCGCCAGGAGTCGGCATAATTGAGGGGTTAGTTCGAGTATTCGCTTGATTATCGATAGACAGCCGAGCCCGGATATTTCCGCTACGGGCAATGCCATCTCCGGTATTGCCATTCGCATCGTTGCCACCGGTTGCCATAGTCAAGCTCGCGTTGTTATTGATAGATGCGTTATTCGTCTGGCTAAGGCTAGTCGACTGAGAAACAGAAACCGAGGCGCCGTTCGTAGAACCGGCACCGGTATTTCGGTTCGTAACGGTCACCGTCCCGGTTGAAGGATCGGCAATAACTAGACCGGTATAGTGATTAGCAGTATTGGTAATATCAGTTGAGGTATCGATTGCGCCCGACTCGACCGTTCCGTCGCCCGTGTTACTGCTTGCCGAGTTATCGCCAGTGCTCAAGTCCATATCAACAGTGTTGGTGATACCTGCGTTATTCGTTACCGACACAGTAAAGTCAGCATCTTCACTCGTCGTTATCGTATTACTTGAGCTAGCACCCGTTGTGTCGTTGGTCGCCGTAGTAGCCGCACTTACGCTCGGCAAAAGCAAGGCAGCAAGGCCAAACATCGTCAAAGCGGCTTGTCTCGTTTTTCGTTGATTCATGATCACTCCTTCACCTCTCCGTTTGCTTCAGGTCTTATGTTATGAAAATAACGAGACCGTTACATTGGCCTATTCCGCAAAAAAAATACGTCTAGCAACGCATTGAATTGGAGCTATGCTTTATACTGTCCTCACACAGGGCTTGACAGCTCGGCAACTTTCAGGTATCATCCTACCCTACGAAAATAAGGATAAACAATGCAAAATCAGTCGATTCTCCGCTACATCGGAGCGGGACTAGCCTTTGTTATTTTCTTCATCGGTATCGCTTACATTGCCTACCGTTTTTTGAATCGTCCTGAAAATATTACGCTTACCGCTCCTACGCCAAGCCCTACTATTGCCAGTACCCCGCCAGCCACGCGAGAGCAACGAATCGTTCTTCCACCAGCACCAGCTGCTCCCTCGTTTCGATATATCCCAACGGCTACTGCAACATCACGCCCAGCAAGTAGTAGCAGCTTCTTCACTACTGCCCCAGTGTCAACGAGCTCTGTTGATCCAAATCTGCTTGCCCTTCGCCGAGAAGAGCTCGCGGCCAAAGCGCAGTTCGATCGGGCCAAACTTCAGGCCGACACCACCGTCTCTCTGGCAAAGATTGAGGCTGACCGAGAGAAAACTCGCTTAACTATTCAGAAAGAAGAGCAGCAGGCAATCCGAGCAGCCAGTGCCGCCAGTCAAGAACGAACACTTAAGGCCCAGGCCGACTCACAGGAGCGATCGCTCATCGCCCAGCTCACAAGTCAAGCAAATACGCTTCGCATGCAAAAAATAACCCAAGAAGAAAATGCCACTCTTGAAGCCTACAAAACTTCCGCGCAATATGACTTAGCCCGCCGCCAACTCAAACTGCAAAAACTCCAGTACCTCACTCAAACAGCGAACTCTTACTCCATACCGAGCTATTCGAGCTATGCAACTTGGGTGACACGCTAACTATTTTCGAGTACCAGATATGACCTCGGACCAGCCTCACTTGGCTGGTCTTTTTGGTAATCATGCCATGCTGCTTCAAGGGTCTGCTGACTATAGCGGTAGTCGGCACCTCGACGCGTTCCATTCTCATTAACAATAAACTCGTTGCCGTCGAACCCGGTAAGTACGAAAACGTGGTATGGCGGCCCTGGCTGCTTAAAGTAGGGGTTTTTAAGGAGCTGACCAGCAGCCGGCAAGATGACCGGATGGCCAGCTCGAAGCTCATCGCGTAGGGCACCGAAAGTTCCGTTAGTCTCCACACGAATTTTTTGATAACCCAAGTATTCTTTGGCGATAACTGCAATATCGGCAACGCCAAGATCGTAATGACCGCCAAAGCGCCGTTCTTCCCAAGTAACCATCTGCTTAATCTGCTCTTTTGTTTTTTGTTCGGGTAATTTTTCAGACCGATCGCCTTTAAGATAAGCATCTACCATGAGCAATGCCGCCTCTTCACAGCCTTCATCCCAGGGTTCCGACCAATCAGCATCGGGCGCCTGTACGGTAAACGGCACCGAAAGAACTACTTTATTGACAGTAGCTGGCTTCGTCACAACGGAGCTGGGTGATGGCACAAGCGATGCGGTTACGCTTGGCGTGTACACCGCCGTCGGACTCACTGTTTCCATTGTTTTCGTCGGACTCAGTAAGCTACTTGGAGAGCTCGCTACAATCGTCGACAACTTTGATGCCAGATAGGCTCGGTACGCCACTGTGCCAGTTAAGATGATAGCGAGACCGCTGAGTACTACAATAAACTTTCTCATGACCCGACAATACGCTGCTTCGCATAGAGCGTCAACTAAAAAGCGCCCGCCGGAGCGGGCGCTTTTTCTAGTCTGTCAAAACCGTTAGGCAGTTCGTCGGAAAAGCTGGATGAGCCAGAGCAAGACGACCGAACCGAGGACGGCAACGACGAGGCTCCAGATATTGAAGCCGGTTACACCGTCGGCGCCAAACAGGCCGAAAACAAATCCACCGAGCAAAGCGCCAACAATACCGACAACGATATTAGCCAGTGCGCCCATGCTTTCGTCAGTCCCCATAATGAGGCTCGCAATCCAACCAGCGAGGGCACCAAAGACGATCCAGAGAAGAATGTTCATACATAACCTCCTAGTTACGCTGCGACCCTGTCGACCTCAGGATACACTTTATATGTTCAGTATAGGCACAAGGAAGCAAGGGAACTACAGCGCAATATACAAAAAAAGCTCGCTAGTGAGCTTTGTTTTGTGCCATTTCCCGAAAAACCTTAGCTGCCAAGGAGTCGCTGGCCATACTGGCCGATAACATATCCAATTACCGCAGCGATACTTCCAAAGGTCAGAAACTGGAGACCACCTTTAATGGGGCTGGTCTGTGTCGCAAGGCCCTTAAAGTAACCGACACCGAAGAAGACGAGCAAGGAGAGCATGATAGCCCAGCGAAGCGCTTCAGCGGGCACCAAGTTAAAGAAGAATGGCAAAAGCGGAATCATACCTGTTAGAACATAGGTCACCCACATCACGATGGCGGCCAGTACCGGATTGGCTAGTACATCTTCAATATTCTGATGTTCTTCGTCTGCTAACTGGCCTTTGAGATAGTCCGATTCGCTCGTCCGCGAGAGATAGGTCCCAAACGACATGGCAAAAGCGCTGATAATGACGTCGATAACGACAGTTAAAATAATCAGGCGAGTGTCCTGAAGTGCAGCCACAAAACCAGTTACAATGCCAATATTGGTTAAGAGCGCGTCATGAACACCAAAAACAATATCGCGGATAAACGGCCCAGCAACACCCAGAGGATTTTTTGATTCGTCAGCCATGCCACTCCTTCACTGCTTCCAATCCTTCGCCAGTCTTGCGACCAGCTCAGGAAATGTGTCGTCACGAAAGTGACCTTTGTTGGCAAAAGCGATGAGCTCTGCTCCGGTTTGCGCAGCGATTTCCTCGGCCTGTCCAAAAGGAACGGTATCATCGTCCGTCGAAGCAAGGACCACTCGGTGCATGGCATTACGCTTAATCGTGGCCCAATCGTATGGATCAGCGAAGAAACCAGTTGCCTCTAACTCATCTCGATCAAGACCTGTTGTAGGTGCGGCGACAGTATAAAAACCAGCAATCGGCCCAGCAGCTTCTTCAAGATATCGGAGAATCAAGGTCCCGCTCAATGAGTGGCCGATAAGAACAGTGTGCTGATCGGGCTGGAGCCCTTGAAGGGTGGGCAACCACTCACTCATAAGTCCTAGATCAGGGTGCGGGAGATCTGGTGTTAGTACTTCATCAAAAAGAGTACCGACCTCGCTAGCTACGGATTGATACCAGCGCTCTTGGCTCGTCCGGCCGAAGCAATGGAGAATAATGAGCCGTTTGGCTTGAGCTGTTTCCATGTGCTTCATGATAGCCTAAGGAGGTTCAGTCGGCAAGAGAGGTAGGATTCGTTATCTTCGGGCTGATGGCTGTCTTATTCTTATTTTCCCGTTTGACCGCGGCGACGGCGCGATGATAAGGGAAGGCTCCCACTCGCCCGGTAGCCTTTTCAGCTCTCGCATCGCTCCGACGTTTAGTATCACGATTTTTCATGAACTTACCGTACGACAACAACGAACAGAATGCATTAGATGATCATGAGAATCCGTGACAGATACAACAAAACATGCTACACTAAATCCTTATCTAAAGAGTATATATGAAAGACCTCCAAGCCATCCCCACAACTCTCGAGGAGCGAAGCGGCCGCACCGCACGGCTTCGTTTGAATGATACGCAGGAGCTGACGGTACCTTCCCACCTTGTGCCTAAGCAAAGCACCGTGGGCGATGTAGTATATATTCGTCTTCTCACGAAAAATCAGCTTGAAGCAACACAAACCGAGTTGGCTCAGGCCATTCTCGAAGAGCTCTTAAACGGTAAGGTATGATTGTCTTGGGTTTACAGGTGAAGTCATCGATCTTATAATGGATCTATTATATGAAGGAAAAGAAACCGAAACTGACCGGTAAAAAAGCGCTGCTGCGCGCCCTTGGCATTTACTGTGCAAGCCTTATTGGCGTTGTCGCCGTCATTTTTGGTGTTTATTCCCTCCTCTTTGCTAAACAGATCTACCCTCGCGTCAGCGTAGCTGGAGTTATGGTCGGCGGGCTATCTGAAGAAGAAGCCCGTGAACGTCTCAAGACTGGGCTTGAGAAAAAGAGTGTCCGTACTATTATCGTTGTCAGCGAAGATAATCGATCGTTTACTGTTAAGCCGGATGAGATTGAAGCTACATACGATATCGAAGCCTCAGCTAAACGAGCCGTAACCGTCGGACGAGATAAAGACTTCCTTACCAATCTTACCCAGAAACTGACCGTTCCCTTCTTCGGCCTCGAGCTACCGGCCGTAGTGCGCGTCAACAACGAGAAGTTTGAAGCTACGGTTAAGAAGATTGTTACTGAAGTCACCGTTCCAGAAAAAAACGCCGATCTTGCTATTAAAGAAGGTGTCGTCACTACAAGTCCTGCCAAAATTGGCACCAAAGTCGACCAAGAGCGACTGACAAACGACATCAAAGCTGGCTTAGGCACTACCGACGGCGAACCTGTTACCCTTCGAACCAGTCAAGTAAAACCAGACATCAACGATGAGGCCGCCACCGCAGCCAAAGTGATCGCCGAGGCAGTTCTCGCTACACCCATTACGTTTACCGATGGCGGGCAGAATATCGTCGCACCAGCCAGCGCCATCGGTGAGTGGATCGTCACGAAGCCAGCAAAGGGGATCCTTGGAAGCACACTCACCGTTGAGTTTAGTGACGACAAGCTAAACCACTATATGAACAACACGCTAGCGAAGACCTTTGAGACAGAGGCCCGAAATGCTCGGCTTGCTTTTAGTAACGGCCAGGTCCAAATTGTTGAATCAAGCCAGGATGGAAAGACTATCGATCGCGACGCAGCCAAAGCAGCCTTACTGCAAATCCTTGCGCTACGAAAAGAAATTCCCACCGTTCAAACTGAGACGGCTTCACCTACGCCAACCGATTCTCCCGCCGACCAAACTATTAATCCGAATGTCGTAACTTTGAAAATTAGCGTTAAAAAGCCTGATGTCAGCAACGACAACATCGCCAGCCTCGGCATCAAGGAACGAATTGCTATCTCTGAAACCGACTTCAAAGGCAGCCCCAACAATCGGCAGGAAAATATCCGAGTAGGAACCCGACTCTTTAATGGCATTATCCTCAAGCCAGGCGATCAATTCTCTTCAGTTAAGGCTCTTGGGAAGATCGACGAGTCTTCGGGCTTTAAGCCAGAGCTGGTCATCAAACAAGATCAGCTTATTCCTGAAGTTGGCGGCGGCTTATGTCAGGTCTCGACCACCCTTTTCCGCGCTGCGTTGAATGCCGGCCTTAAGATCGATGAACGTCGCAACCACCGGTTCCGAGTTAGTTACTACGAGGCCAGAGTACCTAACCCAGACCCCGAGGACTATGTCAGCCTCAATGCCAAAACGCTAGTCGGGCTCGATGCCACAATCTACGACCCAAGCCCTGACTTTAAGTTTACCAACGACACGGGTAGCTACATGCTCATCCAAGGCAAAGTTGAAGGAACGCGACTAACCTTTGAGCTCTTCGGTACCAAGGATGGCCGTCAAACATCTATCGAAGGACCGTTTATCACCTCAACGACTCCTGCCCCTACTGAGATTCAATATATTGATGATCCCAGCCTACCGACTGGCACCACAAAACTCAAAGAGCGGGCTGCCGCTGGCGCCAAAACCAACTTTAAGTACAAGGTGACCAAAGAAGGTAAAACTATCCACGACCAGACATTCACCAGTAGCTACACCACCTGGCAAGCGAAGTACTATCGAGGCACTGGTCCGGCCGCCTCGCCTTCACCGGCTCCGTCGCCCGTCGCTCAAGCCTCTCCGTCTCCTGCTGTAGCTGGCGCAACCACCGAGTCGCCACTGCCAACACCGGCCCCGTAGGGCTTGCCACGAACCTGATCATATGGTAAGATAACGCTACTTGAGTATTCACTCGCAAATATCCATTAAGATATTTGACACGATGGCTCGTAAGACGCTAAGACGTGTCGAAAGGAAAAGACATGGCCGAAGAAGCCGCCAAAAAAGATTTGATCACCAAGTATCAAACCAATAAGAAAGACACTGGCTCAACCGGAGTCCAGATCGCTCTCTTAACGCAGAAGATTGCCGACCTCAGCTCGCACCTTCAGATGCACAAGAAAGATCATGACTCCCGACGTGGCTTGCTCATGATGGTTGGTAAGCGCCGCCGTCTCCTGAACTACGTCAAAAAGCATGACCAGAAAGCCTACGATAAACTGATTGCCGATCTCGGTCTGCGTAAATAACAGCAGAAATCAAAAAAACAGTGTCTCTCTTACCGGAGGCACTGTTTTTTTTATCACAGACAAATACAGCAGAATCACGTATACTAAAAGAAAATGAAAAGCTATACCAAAGATACACTCCGAATCTACTGGCAGCATGTCACCAGATACCGAGCAACGCTCATCGTCACGATGTGCGGTATTCTTCTTGGTGTGGGGAGTGGGCTCTATCTCCCCCTGCTCTACAAAGAGCTGCTCGACCAGATTGCCGGCAAAGGTGCAGCCTATGGACCGTTCAGTACGCTGATCAAGATTCTCGCGACGTTAATTGTCGGGTGGACTGGTTGGCGTGTTGCCACCTTTGCCGATAGTTTCTTTGTTTCACGGTTGATGGCTGACCTCTACAACACCTGTTTTCACTATATTCACGGTCACTCATATAGCTTCTTCAACAACAACTTCATCGGTAGCCTTGTCCGCCGAATCAATCGCTACGCAAAATCCTTTGAGAACATTAGCGACCAGATAAAGTGGAACCTGATACCAACCACCGTAACGCTTGGGGTTATTCTGGTTATCCTCTTTATTCGCCACTGGTTGCTTGGCCTTACCTTGCTGATTTGGCTCGTATTCTACCTGTCCTTCCTCAGTCTTTTCATTCGCTACAAGTCGAAATTTGACCAGGAGCGAGTTGACTCTGATACGAAAGTCAGCGGTTACCTGGCCGATACGCTCACCAACAACTTGAACGTTAAGCTGTTTACCGGTTTCAGCTTTGAGTTTAAAGCATTCAAAAAACTTACCGACCACATGTTCCGAAGTCGTTGGTCTGTCTGGCAAATCGAGTCGGTTGGCGAGGCAGTGCAGGCTGGTTTTATGACGGTCTTCGAGTTTGGTATTCTTTGGGCTGCTGTCTCTATTTGGCGAGAAGGCAACTTAACCGTTGGTGATTTTGCGCTTATCCAGGGCTATGTTATCCAGATCTTTAACCACATGTGGAACGTCGGCCGCAACATGCAGAAGATCTTCGAGAACATTACCGATGCTAACGAGACTACGGAGCTACTTGTTACACCTCAAGAAGTTGTCGATGCACCGGAGGCGAAAAAGCTGATAGTCGCTAAAGGGGCAGTGAGATTTGACAATGTCGTATTTGGTTACCACAAGAAACGACGCATCTACAACGGCTTCAACCTCGACATTGCCCCCGGCGAACGAGTAGCCTTGATCGGTTCTTCTGGCGGCGGAAAATCAACAATTGTAAAACTTATTCTTCGCTATCTCGACATTCAAGGCGGTGCCATTACGGTTGATGGTCAGAATATTGCCGAAGTTACCCAGGACAGTCTTCGAGGCCAAATTGCGCTCGTTCCTCAAGATCCCATTCTCTTCCACCGAACCCTCATGGAAAATATTCGCTATGCCAGACCAACAGCAACGGATGCCGAGGTAATGCAAGCCGCTAAATTAGCGCACTGTCACGAGTTCATTAACCAACTCCCTGAAAAATACGATACCTTTGTAGGTGAACGTGGCGTTAAGCTTTCAGGCGGTGAGCGGCAACGTGTGGCTATTGCTCGTGCTATCTTGAAAGATGCGCCAATTCTTCTTCTTGATGAAGCAACCAGCAGCCTCGACTCAGAGAGTGAGCGCTATATTCAGGATGCGCTTCAGAAGCTAATGGCCGGAAGGACAACCGTCGTGATTGCCCACCGACTCTCAACCATCATGCAGATGGACCGAATTGTCGTCATCAGTAAAGGCAAGATTATCGAGCAAGGCACGCACGACGAGCTGCTCAAGGTGACCGAAGGAACATATCAGAAGCTCTGGGAGATCCAGGCGGGAAGCTTTAGTTCAGGAGAATAACCGTGAGAAAAGTTCTCGTTAGCCTTTTTGCCTTCACTCTGACATTTCTGGGGACACCAGCAATTGCCGAGAAGAGCGATTGGCAGATCGCCTCATTTGACAGCCAGCTTCAGCTTACTGCAGAAGGCAAGGTTGAGGTAACCGAGACCATCTCTACCCACTTCAGCGTTCCGAAACATGGGATTTTTCGCGATATCCCCATCACTTACCAGGGAGCAGAAGGCATAGCCTATACCAAAATTGATGTAACGGGTGTCTCTCGAAACAATGAAGAAACGCCATACGAGATCGAGCAAAACGATGCCTATCTCCGGCTGAAGGTTGGCGATCCCGACCGAACAGTTCAGGGTGATCAAACGTATGTGATTCGCTATGTAGCAACAGGAGCGCTCCGGGGCTTTAGTGATTACGACGAATTGTACTGGAACGTTACCGGCAATAGCTGGGAAGTACCGATCGCCAAGGCGACTGCCACAGTAAAACTCCCGAAGCCTGGATTCACCCAGTCAGCCTGCTATCAAGGCGCTGTCCAAAGCAACGAGGGCTGTACTGGCGAGATTACCACGCCCAGCGAAGCCCACTTTACGACAACCCGTGAGCTACGGGTTGGTGAAGGTTTTACTGTTGCCGCTGGCTACACAAAAGGACTCGTGCCGCTCCTGACCGTTGAAGCACCGGCCGATCCGTTTGAGGTACTGCTTCATCCCACTATGCTGATCACTAACATCCTAGTTTTTGCGCTTGGTATTTTTTACCTCGTTCGTCGCTGGTTACTCACTGGTCGTGACAAATCGAGCGGGCGAGCCACGGTCGTTGCCGAATACGAAGCGCCTGGAGGCCTTCGCCCAGCCGAGATCGGCGTCCTTATGGATGAGAGGGCTGATACGCTTGACGTTAGCGCCACCATTGTCGACCTCGCAGCACGCGGTTTTTTAACAATTACAGAGCTGCCGAAAAAATGGACGTTCGGCGAGATAGACTATACCTTTAAGCGAACCAGCCAAATCAGTACCGAACTTCTCGCCTATGAACAAGAGCTTCTCGCGTCACTTTTTAAAGATGGCGATGAGGTTGCGCTTTCCTCGCTAAAAAATAACTTCTATGACGATCTCGCAAAGGTTAAGAAACTGATTTACGCAGAGGTGACACGTAAAGGCCTTTTCGCCGAAAATCCTGAAACGGTACGTACGCATCATGCAGCAATAAGCATAGCTGCTCTACTACTTGGCATCGGTGCATGCTTTGGGATCAGCGCTCTCGTCCAGCAGCTTCCTGCCCTTTTGGCTCAGATTGGGTTCGGAACAAGCAGCGCCATTTCGCAAGTTGGCTTCTGGGCCCTCTTAGCAACTTTTGCCATGCCCGCTCGAACGCTCCACGGCGCAGAGCTTCTCCGTCAATCAAAAGGGTTTGAGTTGTTTATTAACACGGCCGAAAAGTATCGAGCTCAGTTCGCCGAAAAAGAGAATCTCTACACCGACATCTTGCCATACGCCATCGTCTTTAAGTCAACCAAGAAATTAGCTAAGGCCATGGAAAAGCTTGGGGTTACCCCGCCTCAGCCTACCTGGTACCACGGCTCCCACGCTTTTCATGCTGTAGCCTTTGCAGATTCGATGAATAGCTTTTCTTCAAGTCTTTCAACCGCTATGGCTTCCACGCCAGGTGGTAGCGGCTCAGGTGGCAGTGGGTTCTCAGGCGGTGGTTTTGGTGGTGGCGGTGGCGGGAGCTGGTAAGTAGCTCGTTTACTTTCTCCTGTAATTTGGTATACTGATTTCAGGAAAGAATGAGCGTATTGAAATAAGTAACCCGTACGTGTTTCAGACCCTCACTCTTTCTCCTACGAACTCTGACACAAACGGGAGACAAGGATCTGCATATGGCAGAAATCAAAAATTATTCGATCGACGTCGCTGGACGTCCTTTTACGATTGAGACCGGCCGCATGGCTGGCCTCGCTCACGGTGCAGTAACGGTTCGCTACGGCGACACCGTTATCCTCGCGACAGCCGTTGTTGCTGCCGCTCCACGGGAAGGTGTCGACTTCTTCCCGCTCATGGTTGACTACGAAGAACGGCTCTACGCGGCTGGTAAAATTTCTGGTAGCCGGTTTATTAAACGCGAAGGCCGACCTTCAGAAGCCGCTATCCTAAACGCTCGCCTCATCGACCGCCCCCTTCGCCCACTCTTCCCCAAGCAATTTAAGAATGACGTTCAGGTCATCTGTACTATCCTTTCGTATGACGGTGAAAATGACCCAGACATCTGCGCCATCACCGGTGCTTCTGCCGCCCTGATGATGACCCAAGCACCGTTCCATGGTCCAGTTGCCGGTGCTCGTATCGGTCTCGTGCCTGATGAAAACGGTGACCAGATGCACCACGGGACACCACATCGCTTTGTCTTGAACCCAACCGCAGCTGAACAAGAAGTTTCCGTGCTGGACCTGACTATCGCTGGGACCAAAGAGCGTATCAACATGATTGAAGCTGGTGCTAAAGAAGTTAATGAAGCCACCATGTTTGCCGCCATGCAGTGGGGCCACCAGCAGATGCAGGCCATTCTTGATCTGCAGATGCCGCTCCTTTCCGACGTAAAGATTGAAGTCGATGAACACGCTGATGACCTTATTATGACTGCCGTCAAAGAGCTCCTTGGCAACCGTCTCGATTCCACTATTGGAATCAGCGACAAAGCCGAACGTGAAGCCGCAACCGATGAGCTTAAGGCCGAAATCCTTCAACATTTTGAAGGTCAGTTCAAGCAAGCCGACCTCCAGACGGTCTTTACCGCTCTGGTTGAGGCCAAGGTTCGCAAAGCAATTGTCGACGACGGTACCCGTCCTGACGGTCGCGCTATCGACGAGATTCGACCGATCTCGATGGAAGTGGGCCTTCTCCCTCGCACCCACGGCTCTGCTCTCTTTAACCGCGGCCAGACCCAAGCCTTGACCATCGCCACCCTGGGCGGCCCTGGTGAAGAACAGGTTATTGAAACCATGGAAGAAGAAGGCGAAAAGCGCTACATGCACCACTACAACTTCCCACCGTTTTCCGTTGGCGAAGTCAAGCCGGTTCGTGGCGCCAGCCGACGCGATATTGGCCACGGTGCCTTAGCCGAACGCGCCCTTGTTCCAGTCATCCCAAGCAAGGAAGAGTTCCCTTACACCATCCGCCTTGTTTCTGAGATTCTCTCCAGTAATGGCTCCTCAAGCATGGCCGCTACCTGTGGCTCAACCTTAGCCCTCATGGACGCAGGTGTACCGATTAAATCGCCAGTTGCCGGTATTGCTATTGGTTTAATGACGCACAGCGAGTCCGGTAAGCGCGACAAGTACGGCGAAATCGGCGACTACCGCGTTCTGACCGACATCCAGGGCATCGAAGACTTTGCCGGCGACATGGATTTCAAAGTAGCCGGTACCCGTGAAGGTATTACCGCTATTCAGATGGACACCAAGCTCACCGGTCTTACCGAAGGCATCATTGAAGAGGCGCTTGCTAAGGCTAAAGCAGCTCGCGAGATCATTCTCGATAAGATCGAAGCGGTTATCCCCGCTCCCCGAACTGAGCTGTCGCAATATGCCCCACGCATCATCACTATCAAGATTCCTGTCGAAAAGATTGGCTTGGTGATCGGCCCAGGCGGCAAGACCATTAAAAAGATTGTGGATGACGCTGGCGGTAAAGAAGTTATTGCTATCGATATCGACGACGACGGTACTGTCTCGATTTCTTCAACCGATCCTGAGGCAGCCAATATGGCTCGAAGCGCTGTCGAGGGCATGACCAAGGAAGTCAAGGTTGGCGAGATTTACACCGGTAAAGTAGCTGACATCATCAAAGACCGTAACTCCGGCAAGGAGATCGGGGCAATTGTTGAATTCCTTCCAGGTAAGGATGGTATGGTTCACATTAGTGAGTTATCAGCCGATCGCGTACCGGACGTTAGCTCGGTCGTGAAGCCTGGCGATACCGTAACCGTAAAGGTTGTGGCTATCGACCCTGACCGCGGCCGTATTAGCCTCTCGATAAAACAAGCCACGTCCGATCAATCAATGGACGGCTTCGACCAACAGTAAACATAGAATCAATTCAAACAAGGAGACTCCCTGAACAGGGAGTCTCCTTGTTTTGTGGTTGGTTGTTCTCGTCGCTTTATTGACAACCAAACAAGCAATATCTACAGTTAAGGTAGCAGTTACTTTTGTCCTATTTTGGAGGGAATCATGGCCAAACCTGGCGCTCGTACACTGGTTAAAACCTGGGTAGGTTTTGTTATTCTGGCAATTGTCCTTGCCGTAGCTGGGTACTTGGTTGTTCAATACGCACCAAAAGCTGATGTCAGCTATGTCGCAAATGCCAAGTGTAAACCAAAGAAAAAGAAAGCCTGTTTTGTCATGACGGTGACTGACGCGAAAACGGGCAGACTCGTTTCTGATGCGACCGTAGAAGTAACCGTTAACGACACGACGACTCGAAAACTCCTAGAACTAGGTACGACTACCGATGCCGCTGGAGTTGCTACCTTGTCCTTACGCATGGCTAAACGTGCCGGTGGCTACACGGGTTCCTATGTTGTAAAGAAGACTGGCTACTCCACTGGCGTGGGCAGTTTCCGAGGAACAGACATTAACCCCAATAAAAAGATTGTTGTCAGTAAAAGTATTACTCCAAACACCACCACTCCCAGTCCTTCGGTTCCACCGATTGGTGATGGGGGAGACACCACTCCCGAAGAGCGTTGCCAACCTGTCTCATCACCGGTCTCTGCCGCTCACGCCTGTCTTGCCGTTAAAGTGGTTGATGAAGACCGAGAACCAGTCGCTGGAGCCTGGGTCTCGGCACCTGGCTACATTACCTTAGCGGAAACAGGGAATGGTCTTAACGGTACCGTCTTAGGTCAAACTGCTTTCTTTCCCATTCGTATGACTAAAGCCAGTAATGGCTGGATCCCAGTTAAATTCAATATTAAGGTCTCCTACCAGGGCAAAGAAGTGACTATTGCTCAAGCTGGGACTGACTCAGCCCTTACTGCTTTTGTCGGTAAAGCCCAGGCTGCGACTACCAAACAAGTGACTATTACCAGCCCCCGATCTCTCCTCTTCCAGACCATTGGTGACTTCCCCGATGATACTGGTGATGGGGGAGACGAGGTAGCAAGTTGTCCGGCGCCAGCAGGGGCAACCAGCTACAACCCCCTAAACCCCTTCAGCGTAGAAAAAGCTCGAGCTACTGACCCCACCGGTATAGCCTGCGTAAGTATTAGTGACAAAGTCGATATTGCGAACGAAGACTACAGCTCGTTTTTCGGGAATTTGGTTCGCAGGGGGACAATTAAGGTCCATGCCTTTAACCAGATAGCAGCCAGCCAATTTGAAAAAGTTGCAAGCTTATACCCAGAAAATGGAGTGGCTAGTTTTGCTGGGTTAAATATTAAAGATAACTACATATACAAAACTCAGAAAACTACCGATCCAAAAGCTTTCTACGTATTCGCGATACATGATCTCGTGAGCGACACTCCACTGTCGATAACTACTAGTGACGGAAAGAAGTGGAACTGTCGAGGTTCTACATATGCTGAACTAGCAAAGGTTGGCACGACCGATACGTTCTTTGGCAGCTCGTCGAATCGACTCATTATAAGCTGTAAAGCAACCGTCGAGCTAAAGGTTAAATTTCAAGCAAAGGACGAGACAGGAAAGGTATTCGTAAAGTCGGTCCGCTTCCAGATAAGAGAGAAGGGGGATCCTGATACAACAAAAAACTACATGACTTCAAGAACGACAGATAGCCTAACAGAAGTGTCTTTAGATAATGCCCGTGACTATCAGTTTCGCATTACACCCATCGCCGATGGCGAGTACTACGAAGGTGATGATAGTAAGCAATATGTACCCTTTGCTGCGACTGAATGGAGCAACGAAAATATTATCTCACGTCAAGACTTACAGCATCCCGCCGATGATCCAACGATGACCTTCAACCTACGGCTCAAGACTGGCGCTTCCCCTGCGCCAAGCCCCAATTCAGCTCCAATCAAGAAGAACTTCTAGGCACGTATCAGACCCACAATACAAAAGTAACTTCATATCTATTGCAAATTAGTTGCAGAAATGCAGCTTGTTTGCTATAGTCAGCTCATGAACACGAAACAAGAACGCAATACCCAAACCAAAGCCGCTGTTGCCCAAATTCTCCAGTCTTTCGCCGCACCGATTGCTTTAGGCGAGCTTCACCAATTCATTAAGATGTCGTTACCGAAAACGGCTTTTTCAACGGTCTACCGCATCCTCCAGAAACTTGAGGAGGAGGGTAAGGTTATCCGTATCGACTGGCGCGAACGGGGTAGTCGCTATGAATGGGCCGATCTACCGCACCATCACCATATCGTGTGCGACGACTGCGGCGATGTAACCGACATCGATGACTCTGTCATCAACTTTAACGAATCACGAGTCAGCAAGCAGACTGGTTACCGAATCAAGCATCATTCAATTGAACTCCAAGGCACCTGCGAAGGTTGCCAGAAGAAAGGCGATCATGTTCGAACTCATTCTCTATAGTCTTATCGGTGGGCTTTTCGCCCTTGTCGGCGGTCTCGCCTTAATCTGGAAATCGGAGCTCGTCAAACGCTTTACTTTGCCATTGCTAGCCTTTGCTGCTGGTTCATTTATCGGCGCAAGCTATCTCGACATTCTGCCAGAAGCTATCGAGATGGTCGATGATCCGCATCCTTTGATGTATTCTTTTATCATCGGCTTCGTCGCCTTCTTTGCTCTTGAGCGATTCATGATGCGCTACTTCCACAACCATGAAGTAGCTGCCCATGGACACGCTGACCACACCGAGAGTCTACCCGTTCTCCTTATTACCGGTGATTCGATTCACAACTTCATCGACGGCCTCGTGATTGGTCTCGCCTACCTCCTCGACCCCACGCTTAGTTTAGTTACAGCGCTTGCCGTCGCCGCTCACGAGATCCCGCAAGAAATCGGCGACTTTACTATCTTACTCAACCAAGGTTGGAGCAAATCCCGAGTCATTTGGATTAATGTTTTGCAGTCTCTCCTCTCAGTCGTTGGTGCGGTCGTAGCCTACCTTATCGGTCGACAGATTGAATTTTCTTTACCCTACCTCCTCGCAGGCGCAGCTGGTATCTTCACCTATCTTGGCGCCTCAGATATTATTCCTGAAGTTCACCACTTAGCTGGTCATAAACATGCCCATCGTGTCCTGCTCATCTTTGTTAGTGCCATCGTTCTCGTGGGGCTCCTAACCCGGCTGGCTCACGGCGAATAACGCATAGTCCTCCAGAACCCGCTTCGGCGGGTTTTTTGTTACCCTTTAGCTACTACCAATCCCCAGACCTGCTTTGCACCGTATGATTTAAGGAGGGCTGCCAACATATCGAGTGTCGACCCAGTAGTAGAAACATCGTCTACGAGAATTATAGTTTTTCCCTTGATCTTCGAGAGGCCTTCAGGATGTAAAGCAAAGGCGCCTTGAAGATTCACCTCCCGCCCACGCTGATCAAGGCTCGCTTGTGGCTTTGTTTTTCGATACCGAACCAGCACATTAGTTGCTACTTCTTGCTCAAAAAGCTGGGTCAGCAAAACCGCTTGGTTAAAGCCCCGTTCTGCCTCACGAGCTGGATGAAGCGGTACGGGGATAACCACTGCCCTTTCAAGGGTCGAAACTGCTGACAGGCGTCGCACAAGGAGGTAGCTTAAGGGAATAGCCAGTTCCTGTACTCCGTTATACTTCAGTACATGAATAGCCTCTCGCAGCGCTCTTGAAGGAAACTCACCAACAAAAAGCAAGCCGGTTAGGCGATGGTCTTTAGCGTGAGTGCGACAGTAGCGACCATCTGAAGTAAGCCGCTTACAATCCGCACACATTGGGGTGGCGAACGCTTCGATAGACATAAAGCAGTCAAAGCAGAGCCAGTTGCCCTCACCGCTACAGCCGACACAGCGTTTTGGGAAGATTAGATCAAGCAACATATGGCCCTTACCTTTCGCAGGTACTCCAGAATTGACAGGAGATCAAACCAGAAGGTAGAATAAAGGAAAGACGAGCCTGGTGCATCGTCGATGGAGCATATTATGGAACAACAAGTACAAGAGGCTGACTGGCTGGCAGACGATTACGAAGGCCAGCTCGCCATTGATGTATATCAAACCGATGATGATATTATTCTTAAAGCTCCGATAGCCGGTGTCCAACCAGAAGATTTAGAAGTGGCCGTCACCGACGATACCGTCACTGTCAAAGGGGAGCGTCACGACGAATCGGCGCAAAACCGCGACAGCTATTTCTGCCAAGAATGCTATTGGGGCAGTTTTTCTCGAAGTTATATTTTGCCTGTTGCTGTTGATGCCGACAAGGCTGAGGCAAGCCTAAAAAATGGTGTTCTCACTATCCGCATCCCTAAACTTGAAAAAAGTCGTGCCCGAAGTATTACCGTTATCGCTCAGGACTAGTAGCGAGCTAGCTGATTGAGGAGTCTTTATGTCGATTCGAAAAATGGTCATTCCTGTCGCCGGTTTTGGAACCCGCATGTTGCCAGCCACTAAGGCAGTGCCAAAGGAGATGGTACCGATTGTTGACAGGCCAGTCATTCACTATCTTGTTGAAGAAGCAGCCGATTCTGGTATCGAAGAAGTTATTCTAGTCAACCACCCAAGCAAGAAGGCTTTGGAGGACTACTTCAAGCCGAACCCAGATCTTGAGCGACGCCTTGAAGAAGGTGGCAAAATCGAGCTGCTCGAAGAAATCCGAGCCATTGAGAAAAAAGTAAAGATTTCCGTTGTATACCAACATGAGCCCCTCGGCAACGGCCATGCTATTCTCATGGCTAAAGATCTTATCGGCAACGAGCCCTTTGTTGTCGCTTGGGGTGATGACATCTTTGAGGGCGCTCAACCTCGAGTGAAGCAGCTGATTGATGCCCACAATGACCATGGGGGTTCAATACTAGCTTTAATCCAAAGTACCGACGAAACATTTACTGACCACTGTAAGCGGTATGGGTGTGTTGGAGCAAAGCCGGTAACCGATTCAGTCTATCAGATTGAATCGGTGGTAGAAAAACCTGCTCCAGAAGAAGCGCCAAGTAATCTCTTTTCTGTTGGTGGTTACCTCTTTACCCCACGAATCATGGAGCTGCTTGCCGAAACTAAGCCAGGAAAGTCGAATGAAATTTGGCTCGCCGACGCCATTGCCCAACTCCTCAAAGAAGAGACCGTCTATGGCAAGGTAGTAAACGGTAACTACTGGGATATCGGTAATAAGCTCGGGTTCCTCAAGGCCAACCTGTATTTCGCCCTACAGCGCGAAGACACTCGAGGTGAAATGCTTGATTTCTTGAAGTCGATTGAGTAACTAGGAGAAGGAGGGGAGTATCGGTCTACGCATTGCGCTAGGTGTTCTCATCTTCTTAATGGTCCTCTCAGGCCTGTATTTGGCTTGGCAGTTTATTGGGGTACCCAAGAAGACTACACCAACCGATCCCCTGCCAAGCAGTAGCGTGACCCTGAACTTTTGGGGCGTTTACGACGACTCTACAGTCTTCCAGCCCATTATCGACGCGTACGAAGCAGCGCATCCTGGTGTTACCGTAGTCTACACACCAAAGGATCCGGCCCTTTATGAGTTTGCTTCGTTAAACCTCCTTGCAGCCCAAGACGGCCCGGATGTCTGGCTCATCCCTCAAGAATGGCTCCCCAAGCATCGCGACAAACTTAGTCCCGTCCCCGACGGTTTGTTAGCCAGTCAAGAACCATCGGCCACAAAACGTCGTGGTCTTTTTGCCAAGAAACCGCAGCCATTACCCAACGCGACACTCTATAAGAACCGTTACACACCAGTGACACAGACGGAAAATATAGTCGACAATACCGTCTATAGCGTACCTCTCTCTGCTGACACACTCGGTCTGTTTGGCAACGCTGCGCTGCTTCAAGAAAAGGGTGTTACCCGCCTCCCACAAACCTGGGATGAAGTGATCGATGCCTCCAACAAGCTTCGAGAACGAGACGGTGTAACCCTGAAGAAGCCAGGTATTGCCCTTGGAACTAGTAAGAACGTTGCTCGAGCCGATGAGATTCTCGCAGTTCTGCTCATGCAAAACCATACACCCATGGTTAATGAGGAAAAAACCGAGGCGCGCTACAATGAGACTATCACCAAAGCGACCGGCGAACCGTTCCAGGCGGGCCTCACCGCTCTCGACTTTTACACCAGCTTCGCCTCGCCAAGCAAAGAGAACTTTGCTTGGACAGCCAATGAAGCCCCGGATTTTGAACAGTTTCTTGCCGGCAAACTTCCACTCATGATTGACTACAGTTTTCGCGTCAGAGATATCACTGATACCGTACCGACTTTCCCATTGGCAACTGGCATTATGCCGCAGATCCGAGGAACAGACCTACCGACAACACTCGCCACACCACTCGTTGTCGGCGTTCCCTCTGTCAGTAAAAATCCAACTGTTGCGTGGAATTTTATTCAGTTCTTAACCAACAAGGATAATAGCCTGACCTATGCCCTCGCCTCAGGTCGACCACCCGCTCGGCTTGATCTCATCCAAGGCCAAGGCTTCAGCCCTTATTTAACCCCGTTCTTAGCCCAAGTGAATGCCGAGAAGAATAAGCCGGTGGTTGCTTCGCTCTGGTATCGCAACGAAATTAACACAACTCGAACGGTCTTCCATCAAGCTATCGACACAACCCTTGCCGGCGAACCGCTCCAAACCGTAATCGATCGGTTAACAAGCCAGGTAACCCGAATATTACGAGGTGAGCCATATGAATAACTTCACTCACCGCGCGCAACGAGGGTTCACCTATCTCCTTCTGGCCGTTACGCCACTTTTTCTGACTGGCTGCGGACTGCGCAACGATCCCGCGACGAATAATCAAGCGAAACAGACCCTAACCTACTGGCACATCAAACAAGGTGGCGATGAGAAAGTCTTTGAGCAGATGATTGCCGGCTTCGAGAAAGATTTCCCGACCGTCGACATTGAAGTTACTCTCTTTGAACCAACCGAAGAATACGAAACCAAAGTCATCAATGCCTTAGCCGCCGGGAAAGGACCTGACATTTGGGAAATTCGCGACGACGAACTCGCCCGCCACAAGGATAAACTTGTCGGTTTTCCTTTCCAGCAAAAGGGAGAGATTGAAATTTTTAAGAAAACCTACGCGACCGCCGTTGCTCAACAGATGATCGTCGACTCAACGCTCTACGGCATGCCCATCGCTATCGATCCGCTCGTGCTCTTTATCAACACTGACCACATGCGACAAGCCGGTATCGATAAACCCCCGAAAAGCTGGGAGGAGTTAGCTGCCTACGCGAAGCAGACAACCTTACGGACCGAAGAAGGTATTATCCGACCAGGTTTTGCGCTCGGAACCAGTACCAACGTCGATAGAGCAAGCCAGATACTTCAGCTCATCATGCTTCAGCTTGGCGTGCCCATGGTCGACCCAGCACACAAGCAGGCGACGTTCGATCTCTTCGTCCAAGATAAGAAAACTGGTGAATACCGCTACTTAGGGCAAGAGGCCCTCGCCTTTTATGCCAGCTTTGCCGATCCGACATCAGCCTATCAAAGCTGGGATGGCAATCAACCCTATTCAACGCAAGCCTTTGCAACCGGCAATCTCTCGATGATGATTAACTATCTCTCTCTTGTTCCGCAAATGAAGCTCCTCAATCCTGAACTGAAATATACCGTCGCGAGCGTTCCTCAACGCGATATTAAGACCGTACCGGTTGGCGACACTCCGGCCGAAGTCACGGCAACTATACAGCTTGCCAAATACCGAAGCTTGGTAGTTAGTAAATCCACCAGCCGTCTCACCAAAGAGCAGAAAACCAGACGGGAAACGTTAGCTTGGCAGTTTATTCAATACCTTACTGCTAACCGAGAAGTAACCGAGAAGTATGCCGAGCAAACATCCTTAATTCCCCCACAAATCTCAAGCGATACCAACAATACGTTGGGGCAAGACGATAAAGCGATCAACGCGATAGTTAACCCGAAAACTCAAAACTGGTACAAAGGACCCTCTCCTCGCATAGTTGATCAGATCCTCGGCGAGACGATTCGTCGTATCGCCGAAGAGGAGCAGCCGCTTCCAGCCACGCTCACCGAAGCCGCTCAAGCTGTGACGGGGATTTTGCGATGAGCCGATTTGTTTTACTCTGTCTCGTAAGTCTCGCTGTATTAGCTAGTCCGTTCCATGCAATGGCTGCTACGGTTTCGATGACGGTCATCGATGAGGTATACACATTCCGAGACGCAAAGACCGGGAAGGATCCCGTTGTTCTAATTGGATATTTAGTAACGGGCCCAACAGATGTTATCACTTCTGCAAATATAAAGTATAAATTTTATGTTGCCGATGTCACGAATCGCCGCAATACCGCACCCATAAAGAAGGAGCTTGGTAGTACGACTGCTTCAAAGCAAAATGGTGTGGTTACCGTCCCTCTTTCGGGAATCTTTACCGGTGATGAGGTGATCGTTTCAGCAAGTATGGTAGACACTTCAACTGGAAAAGAAACAAATCTCTACCGCGTTTCCATTTTAGATCCGTCAACTGGACCAAACAGTCTCGTAGCAAATAGGCAGATCTATACTCACATTGGGAACGGTCAACGACCCGACCTTAACACGGCCAAAGAATACGCTACAATCAGCAACGCTTTAAGCAAAAAAGTTGCCGAGGCGGTTACAAAGTCAGGCAGTACTAGTACGACAACCAAGCAGGGTTCGACCGACAGCTCTGAAACAAAGGATGCTGCAGACACTAACAACGGTAGCGGCGGGAGCGGCGAAACTGACACCGCAACAAAAACCATTGGTCTTACCACAACCCGTAAGATTCGTCCCTCGATCGAGCCAACACTTCGAGTTACCCGAGTAAACAATGTCTATACAGCTGATTTAGTCTGGAAAGCCATACCAAGCGCTACCCAGTACATCATCC